>NZ_LWFF01000025.1 GCF_001635685.1 Erythrobacter sp. HI0063 | reverse complement strand
GATCGTTCGGCGGCTCACCCGGCTGCGCTCGCCACGGCAGCACGCGCGCATGATCGTCGTACCAGGCGAGAAGATGGGCCGCGATGCTGGAGGTCACGCCGGTCCTATGGCATAGGCCCCTGCGTAATGGAAAGCGACGACACCCCGGCCAAGACGCCCTCTGCTTCGCGGACCGATGCCAAACCGCGCAAGAAAGCCAAATTCCGCGAATATCATCGCCCGCGCGGCGGGCCGGCGCGCGCCGTTTCCGACCTAATGCCCCAGATCGGGCGCACTGCCTTTCGCCGCTTCGGCTTCGTCCAGTCCTCGGTCGTCACGCGCTGGCCGGAAATCGTCGGTACGACGCACGCGAGGGTCTGCGCGCCCGAATCGATCCGCTTCCCTCCCGGTGAAAAATCGGAGGGCGTGCTCCAGCTCGTCGTCAGCCCAGCGCACGCTCCGCTGATCCAGCACGTGATTCCCGAAATCATGGAGCGGGTGAACACCTTCTTCGGCTATCGCGCAGTGGCGCGGGTCAAGATGCGGCAAGGTACGGTTAAGCCACCCGAGGACATGGCAAAGACCAAGGCGCCGCCTTCGCTCAAGCCCATTCCGATGGAATTGGGCGAAAGCCTGCGCGATATCGGCGATCCGGAATTGCGCACCGTGCTCGAATCTCTGGCGCGCAGTTTCGGCGATTGAACAGGATGATGCGAGATATGACGACGAAATTTCGCGGTCGCAAACTGGCCGCCCGGATCGGATCGGCACTGGCCGCGCTGGCTCTGGTGGGCACCGGCGCGGCGGCGCTGGCGCAGAATTGGGGGGCCACAATTGTCGAAAGCGATAACGGGCATCGCATCGGCAACCCCAAGGCCAAGACCAAACTCGTCGAATTCATGAGCTACACCTGCTCGCACTGCGCCGATTTCGCGCGCGAAGGCGATGCGGCGATCAAGCTTGGCTATCTGCCGAAGGGCGATGTCAGCTACGAAATCCGCCATTTGCTGCGCGATCCCTTCGATCTGACCGCAGCGCTGCTGACGCATTGCGGCGATCCGAAGAAATTCGCGGGCAATCACAACGCCATCATGCTGAGCCAGGACGCCTGGTTCGAAAAGGGCCGCAAGACCACGCGCGCTCAACAGGCGCGCTGGCAGTTCGGATCGAACGGGGCACGGCGCCAGGCCATCGCCAGCGACCTCGGCTTTTACGAGCTGATGGAAAATCGCGGCTATTCCCGCGCCGAACTCGATCGCTGCCTGACCGACGAGGCCAAGGCCAACGCGCTTGCCGAAGCGAGCCAGGCCGATGTCGAGAAATACGGGCTGCAAGGCACGCCGAGCTTCGTGATGAACGGAACGCTCCTCGATGGCGTGCACAATTGGGCCGCGCTTCGCCCGGTGCTCGACAAGCGGCGCTAGTCGGGGCTTCCCGCTCTTTCCAGCGGAGCCATCGCTGGCTAGAAGCGGCCTGCATTTCGTATTTCACATTTCAGGACTTCGTATGACTCGCATCCGCTCCTTCGCTCTTGCCGCCCTCGCCGCTCCGCTGACTCTCGCGATCGCCGCCTGCGATTCCACCGATGCGGCCGACGAAGAAGCGCTGTCGGGCGAACCGGTCGCCGCGGTCGAAGCGCCAGCGGGCACGAACTGGGTGGACACCGTGCAGGTGACGGATTCCGACGGGTATCTGCTCGGCAATCCGGATGCGCCGATCAAATTGATCGAATACGCTTCGCTGACCTGTCCCGCCTGCGCAGCCTTTGCGCAGAACGGGGCGGATCAGCTCAAGGAAGATTACGTCGCCACCGGCAAGGTCAGCTACGAATTGCGCAACCAGATTCACGGTCCGCACGATCTGATCCTGGCTCAGATGGTCCGCTGCGGTGCGCCCGAGACCTATCACCCGCTGTCCGATCAGGTTTGGAAGAACCTGGAGGAAGTGCTGAATCCGGTATTCGAACGTCAGGAGCAATTCGGTCAGGCGCTCTCGCTGCCCGAAGATCAGCGTTTCGTTCAGGCTGCAGGTGTCGCGGATTTCTACGATTTCTTCGCCGCGCGTGGCCTCAGTGAGGACCAGGCGCGCACCTGCCTTGCCGATTTTTCCGCTATGGAAGCTATCGCGGAACGCTCCGAAACCCAGTCGCGTGAGCTGGATGTGACCGGCACGCCGAGCTTCTTCCTCAACGGTCGCAAGCTCGAACTCGAACCGACTGCTCCCTGGCCCCAGATCGAACAGCGGCTCCAGCAGGCCGGCGCGCGCTAAGCGGGATCGATGCAGCTCGGCAAGCTCAGGCTCAGCGGCTTCAAGAGCTTCGTCGAGCCTGCCACGCTGAGCATCGAGCCGGGGCTGACCGGCGTCGTCGGCCCGAATGGCTGCGGCAAGTCCAACCTTCTCGAAGCGATCCGCTGGGTCATGGGCGAAAACTCGCCCAAGAGCATGCGATCGGGCGGGATGGAGGATGTCATTTTCGCCGGCACCGCCACGCGCCCGCCGCGCGATTTCGCGGAGGTCGTCCTGTCGGGTACGCGCTCGGATGGCGACGAGCTGGAAGTCGTCCGCCGGATCGAACGCGGGGCGGGATCGGCCTATCGCCTGAACGGGCGAGATGTGCGCGCCAAGGACGTCGCGCTGATCTTCGCCGATGCGGCCACCGGGGCGCATAGTCCCGCGCTCGTCAGCCAGGGCAAGATCGCGCAGGTCATTGCCGCCAAGCCGACCGAGCGGCGGCAGATGCTGGAAGAAGCGGCGGGGATTGCGGGCCTCCATGTCCGCCGTCGCGATGCCGAGAGCAAATTGCGCCAGACCGAGGCCAATCTGGCGCGCCTTGAAGATTTGATGGCGGGGCTCGACAGCCAGATCGCGTCACTGAAGCGCCAGGCGCGACAGGCCGAGCGCTACGGCGAATTGTCCGAACAGATCCGCACCGCCGAAGCGCGTCTGGTATTCGTGCGCTGGCGCGATGCCGCGCGCGCGGCGGCCGAGGCGAAAAGGGCCGCGAAGGGCGCCGAAGCGCGAGTTCAGGCCGCGCAATCCGATAGCGACGCGGCGCAGAAGGCACAGCGTCTTGCCGCCGAAAAGCTGGCGGCCGCGCGCGAGGAACTGGCCGACCGGCGCGACGATGCGAGCGCGCATGGCCATCGGATGGCGGCACTCACCAACCAGCTCGAAACCGCCGAACAGCGCCTCGCCGATCTGGACCGCCAGACGGCACGCCTCGAAGAGGATCGCGGCGAGGCGGACCGCTTGACGCGCGATGCCGCCGAGGCGCTGGCGCGGCTCGACAAGGAACTGGCAGCGAACGAGAAAGCGCTGGCCGAGGACGAGGCGATGCGCCCGACCCTCGCGGCGCGCGCCGAAGATGCCGAACGTGCCAGCCGCGCCGCCGAACTGGCTTTGGCGAATGCGACGGCGGATCTGGCCGGCGTCGAGGCCGAATGGCGCGTGGTCGAAGCGGAAATCGCACAAGCGCGCGTCCGGCTTGATCGCACTCTAAGCGAAGGACGCCGCATGGCCGACCAGCGCGCGGCGCTTGCCCGGCAGGATGGTACGGATGCGGTGGCCCAAGCCCGCGAAGCTGCCGAAGGCGCTGCAACGCAACTGCAAGCGCATCGCAAGGCGCTCGAAGCCATGCGGGAACGCAAGGCAGCGCTCCAGACCGCGCGCGACGAGGCCGCCAGTGCCCTTTCGGAAGCGCGTGCCGAACTATCCGGAGTGGAGCGCGAATGGCAGGCGCTGACTCGCGATCGCGAGGCACGTCAGCGGGCGGCGGCGAAGCGATCGGGCCGCGGGCCGGCAATCGATTCGGTGCGCGCCGAACCGGGATTCGAGCGTGCTTTGGCAGCGGCATTGGGCCGCGATGGGAGGGCCCTGCTCGGATCGCCCGAGGGGGAAGAGGGGCGCTACTGGACCGGGGGCGAGACACAGCACCGCCTCGACGATGCCTTGCTCGACCATGTGGCGGACTGTCCCAGCGAGCTCGCGGCGCGCCTGGCACTGGTGCATGTTGCGGAAAGCGACGATGGGCGCGCGCTGGAGCCGGGAGAATGGCTCGTCACTTTCAAAGGGCATTTGCGGCGCTGGGACGGTCTGGTCGCGCGCGGCGAAGGGGCGGCGGATGCGGCGCGGCTGGAAGCGGAGAATCGCCTGGCCGAGCTCGACGCGGCGCTCCCGCCCTTGCGCGAAACGGCCAGGGAAGCGGAAACGCGCGAGGCCGCCACGCGCGATGAGCTGGCGCAGTTGCAGCGCGATCTGGTCGCCGCCGAACGCCAATCCGCCGCCGCCTCCGACGCCGAACGGCAGGCCCTGCGCGCGCTCGACCAGGCCGAAGCGGCGCGCGAGCGGGTGACGGCGCGCCTTGCCGAATTGGACGCCGCAGCATCCGAACACGAGGAGCGGCTCGACAGCGCACGCGTCGATCTTGCCGAAGCGGAGGCCAAGCGCAGCGCCCTGCCCGATCCATCCGCCGGGCGGGACAAGCGCGATGCCGCACGCGACCGCAACGAAGCTGCGCGCGCCGCGATGCAGGGTGCCGCTGCGGCGCTCGCCGCGCACGATCAGGCGCTGGCCGTGGCGCGCGAGCGAACGGCGGGGCAGCGTTCGGACATGGCGGGCTGGCAGGCGCGATCGGGCGATGCCGCGCGGCGGCTGTCCGACATGGCGCGGCGGCTGGAAGAGATCGGCGAGGAGCGCGCGGTGATCGCCGCCAAGCCTGAAGGCCTGATGCGCGAGATCGAGCAGGGCGATGCGGTGCGCGCCCGGCTTTCCGAAGAGCTGGCCACGGCCGAAGCCGCCCTGTCGGAAGCGCAGGCGGCAGGCGAGGAGGCGGACCGCGCCTTCGCTGCCGCCAACGAAGCGCTGGCCGCCGCCCGCGAGGAGCGCGCCGGGCTGTCCGCGCGCGCCGAGAATCAGGAATTGCGCCGGATCGAAATGGGCCGTGTTTCGGGCGAGCGCTTCCAGTGTCCGCCCCCGCTGCTGCCCGAACGGTTTCAGTTCGAGGAGGACACCTTGCGCTCCGCCGAAACGGAAAGCGAGGAGATGGACCGCCTCAGCGCCAGTCGCGAACGCATCGGCCCGGTCAATCTGGTCGCCGCCGACGAGCTTGCGCGGATCGAGGGCGAGCACGGTGCCAATGCCGAGGAACAGGCCGAGCTGGCCGAAGCGGTCGCACGGTTGCGTGGCTCCATCGGCAGCCTCAATCGCGAAGGTCGAGAGCGGTTGAAGGCGGCGTTCGAGGAAGTGAACGAACATTTCCAGCGCCTGTTCGCGCAGCTTTTCGATGCGGGCAATCTGCCCGGCGACAGCGGCGGCAAGGCGCATCTGGCCCTGATCGACAGCGACGACGTGCTCGAAGCCGGGCTTGAAATCTTTGCCCAGCCGCCCGGCAAGCGCCTGCAATCGCTGACGCTGCTTTCAGGCGGAGAGCAGGCGCTGACAGCCGTGGCGTTGATCTTCGCCCTGTTCCTGACCAATCCGGCCCCGATCTGCGTGCTGGACGAAGTCGACGCCCCGCTGGACGATGCCAATATCGACCGGTTCTGCGACCTGCTTGACGCCATGGTGAAGCAAACCGACACCCGTTACCTGATCGTGACGCACAACGCCGTGACGATGAGCCGCATGCATCGCCTGTTCGGCGTCACCATGATCGAGAAGGGGATCAGCCGCCTCGTCAGCGTCGATCTCGGTGGGGCGGAAGATCTGCTGGCGGCGGAATAGAGACCTTTGCCACGCTCCCCCAAGCTCCATTGGTCGCAGCACTCGACCCGCCCGCCCCCCGATGCCTCATTTTTGACAGATTCGTTCATCCGGGCGACAGGCCGCGATGGCACCCGGCC
>NZ_LWFF01000024.1 GCF_001635685.1 Erythrobacter sp. HI0063 | reverse complement strand
GAGCTGGTCCGGCACGTCCGGTCCGAAGCTGAGGCACCCGCCCAGCAACAGCGCGGGGGCCAATCCGGCAAGAAGGCGAACGGAATTCATCGCGGGATATCCTCTCACGGCTCGTAATCGGGCAGAGGTTGGCTCGACAGCAAAGCGCCCGCGCCCTGTTCGTCGATCTTTTCGGTCACGTCGCGCAGCGCTTTGCTGGTGGCGCGCAGATCGCGCAGCGTCGCTTCGGCGGCGGGCAGCGTGCTTTCGGTCAGCTGGCGCGTGGCCGGACGCGCTTCCTCGAGCGTCTGTTCGAGCGCTTCGGCAGCACCGCTGGCGGATGTGAGCGTGGCACGCAATTGCGCTGCGATCGCTTCGCCTTCCTGGTTGATGATCCGGTCGGTGGAGCGCGTAACCGTCTCGAACTCGTTCAGCGCCTCGCCCGCTTCGCGCAGCGTGACCTGCAATTCGGTCATGGTGCGTTCGATCTGCGGCGTCGCGCTGGCGAGGTCCGCGCTCATGCGGTCGGTATTGCGCAGGATGCCCGCGATGGAAGCCTGGTTGTCGTCCGACAAGAGCATCGTCAGCCGCTCGGTCAGTGTCGCCAGGCGTTCCAGCAGCAGCGGCGCGTTGGCGAGAATCTCCCCGAACCCGCCAGCCTTGGGCGGGATCACCGGCACGCCTTCGGTGCAGGCGGTCGTCTCGCAAGTGATCGGCGGCTGGCCGCTGCGCGCGCCATCCAGCAGGATGGTCGACACGCCGGTGAAGCTCGACTGGATGGTCGCGGTCGTACCGACCAGGATCGGCGTATTGGGCTTCACCTCGATGCGCACGCGCACGAATTCGGGGTCTTTCTCCCACAAAACGATATCGCTCACCTGCCCCACCGGGACGCCGGTGAAGGAGACCTGCGATCCGGTGGCGAGGCCCGACACCGAAGTCTTGAAGAAGATATCGTATTCGTCCCTGTCGCCCTGGCCCAGTCGTGCGAGCCAGATGACGAAAGCCGCCAGCGCGGCCAGAAGGACGAGGGTGACGACACCCACCCAGACGTGATTGGCACGCGTTTCCATTGGTTAGGCCTTATCCTTTCCGGCAGGCGGATTGTCCAACGCTTTGATCGTCTGCGCGGCTATCGGCTCGTCCATATGCCTGCGCAATTCGTCGAGCGCCTGCGCAGTCAGCGCTGCGCGGCCGCGCGGGCCGTTGAAATATTCCTGGATCCATTCGTGATCCAGTTCCATCAGATTGGGAACCGTATCGACCGCGATGACCTTCTTGTCGGCCAGTACGGCAACCCGGTCGCAGATTTCATGCAGGCTGTCGAGATCGTGCGTGATCAGGAATACGGTGAGGCCGAGCGCTTTCTTCAGTTGAAGCGTCAGCTGGTCGAACGCCGCCGCTCCGATCGGGTCGAGACCTGCGGTCGGCTCGTCGAGGAACAGGAGTTCGGGATCGAGCGACAGTGCGCGCGCGAGGCCGGCGCGCTTCTTCATCCCGCCCGACAGTTCCGACGGGTATTTGTTGACCGCCTCTTCCGGCAGGCCCGACAGCAGCACCTTGTAGCGCGCGATATCGTGCATGAGCTCGGGCGAGAGGTCGGGGTAGAATTGCTTCAAGGGGACTTCGACATTCTCGCCCACGGTCAGCGTCGAAAACAGCGCCCCGCCCTGGAACAGCACGCCCCAACGATCGCGAATGCCCAGCGCCTCGTCCGGATCGGCATCGGTGATCGAGCGTCCGAAAACCTTGATCGATCCTTCGGTTGGCGGTTGCAACCCGATGATCGAGCGCATCAGCACCGATTTGCCGGTGCCGGAGCCGCCGACCACGCCCAGGATTTCGCCGCGCTTGACGTTGAGGTCGAGCCCGTCGTGAATGGTCTGATCGCCGAAGCGGTTGACCAGCCCCTCGACCTGGATCGGGTATTCGCCGCGAAACCGTTCGTGCCGACCCACGCGCTCGTTCTGGCTTTCGCCATTGTCGGTGCTCGCTTCGGCCATCACGCCCATCCAACTCGGGTGAAGAAAACGGCGAAGAAAGCGTCCAGCACGATCACTGCGAAAATCCCGGTCACCACCGCCATGGTGGTTCGCGATCCCACCTGCTCGGAATCCCCTTCCACCTGCATACCGTTATAGCAGCCCGCCAGGGCCACGATCAGCCCGAAGACCGGCGCTTTGATCATGCCAACATAGAGATCGTAGGGAGGAACGACTTCCTGAATGCGCTGGAGGAAATTCCAGAACGGGATACCCAGCATCAGGTCCGACACCACCGCCCCGCCGATGATCGCCATGACCGAGGCGTAGAAGCCCAGAAGCGGCATCATCAGGATGGCGGCGAGGATGCGCGGGATCACCAGCGCTTCCATCGGCGCGATGCCGATCGTGCGCATCGCGTCCACTTCCTCGGTCAGCTTCATCGTGCCCAATTGCGCCGCAAAAGCGGAGCCGGAACGGCCCGCGACCATGATCGCGGTCATCAACACGCCCAGTTCGCGCAAGGTGATCCGGCCGACAAGATTGACGGTCAGCGTCTCTGCGCCGAATTGCTGTAATTGCACCGCGCCCTGCTGCGCGATGACGATACCGATCAGGAAGCTCATCAGCCCGACGATCGGTAGCGCCTTGACGCCGACCAGTTCGAGCTGGCGCACCAGCGCCTTGCCACGGAACCGGCTCGGATGGCGGATGACACTGCCCGCGGCGAGAATCAGCGCACCGAGAAAGCCGATTACGCCGCGCGCACCGTGGCGGGCGTTGTAAACCTTTTGCGAGAAGCTGTGATAGACCCGCTGCCCCAGCGGTTCGCGCGGCGAGCTCACCTCGGTGTCGGTTTCGTGGCCGCAGACCGCGTCCATCAGGCGCTGCGCACGCTCGCTCGCGCCGACGATTTCGGCTTCGTGTTCCTTGGCGAGGTCGCAGGCGATCCAGGCACCGACAGTATCGATTTCCGACACATCCGAAAGGTCGATTTTCGAGACCGGGCCTTCGACGGCGTAGATCCCGTGCTCGATATCGGAGACGGAGGATACGAGATAGGGTCCGGAGAGGGCCAGGACACCATCGTTGATCGCGAATTCGGCCGTGCGCTCCATATTCCCGCGCCTATGCGGGCTTTCGCGCGGTTTGCCAAGGGTTTCGGCGTGTGTGCGCCAAGTCGGTACGCCAGCGGACGCCGCCGCGTACCGGACTGTCCGGGCCTCTGGTGGCCTTGTTTCGCCAGTCGCGCGGGGCGCTGGCGTCCTTGTGTTGCCAGTCGCGCAGGGCGCTGGCGTCCTTGTGTTGCCAGTCGCGCGGGGCGCTGGCAAAGGCTCCGCCCATGAGCACCGATCTTTCGAAAACCTTCGACCCCGCCGAAATCGAGGCGCGCTGGTACGCGCACTGGGAGGAAAACGGGCTTTTCCGCCCCGAACGCCCCGACGCCGAAGCCTACACTATCGTCAATCCGCCGCCCAATGTGACGGGATCGCTCCATATCGGCCATGCGCTCGACAACACCTTGCAGGACATCGCGATCCGTTACGAGCGGCTGCGCGGCAAGGATGCTTTGTGGGTGGTGGGTACAGACCATGCCGGGATCGCGACCCAGATGGTGGTCGAGCGTCAGCTGGAAGCAGCGGGCGACAAGCGCACGAATTATGCGCGCGAGGATTTCGTCGCCAAGGTGTGGGAGTGGAAAGAGGAATCGGGCGGCACCATCACGCGCCAGCTGCGCCGCCTCGGCTGTTCGATGGATTGGAGCCGCGAACAGTTCACCATGGACGATCATTTCAGCCGCGCCGTGATGCGCACTTTCGTGCAGCTGTACAAGGATGGGCTGATCTATCGCGACAAGCGGCTGGTAAACTGGGATCCCAAGCTCAAGACCGCGATCTCCGACCTCGAAGTGGAAACGCGCGAGGTCAAGGGCAGCTTCTGGCGCCTGCGCTATCCGCTGGAGGACGGCGTCACGCTGGCCGATGGGCGCGATTATATCGAGGTTGCGACCACACGGCCCGAAACGCTGCTCGCCGACATGGCAGTGGCGGTGCATCCGTCGGACGATCGCTATGCGAGCGTGGTCGGCAAGCATGTCGTCCTGCCGATTACGGGACGCCGTGTCCCCATCGTGGCGGACGAACATGCCGATCCCGAATTGGGATCGGGCGCGGTCAAGATCACGCCGGGCCACGATTTCAACGATTTCGAAGTGGGCAGGCGCGCAGGGATCGCGGCGGGCGACATGCTGAACATGTTCGATGCGGACGCGCATGTCTGCCAGACTTCGGACGGGCTGGTGCCCGGCGACCTCGTCGGCCTCGAACGCTTCGCCGCGCGCGACGAGGTGGTGGCGCGGATGAAGAAACTCGGCCTGCTCATCCCGCACGTCACCGAAAAAGATGGCGAGCGCACCGAACACGATGCCGAGCCGCGCACCATTCAGCAGCCCTTCGGCGATCGCGGCGGCGTGCCGATCGAACCCTGGCTGACCGACCAGTGGTATGTCGATGCCGAGACCCTGGCGAAGGATCCGATCGAAGCGGTGAAGTCCGGCGCGGTCGAGATCGTGCCGAAAAGCTGGGAGAAGACCTTCTTCAACTGGATGGAGAACATCCAGCCGTGGTGCGTCAGCCGCCAGCTGTGGTGGGGACACCGCATTCCCGCCTGGTACGATGGCGACGGAAACGTCTTCGTCGCCGAGACGGAGGAAGAAGCCCAGGCGCAGGCGGGCAGAGGTGTGGCGCTGACCCGCGACGAGGACGTGCTCGACACCTGGTTCAGCTCCGCCCTGTGGCCCTTCGCTACGCTCGGCTGGCCGGAAGAGACCGAGCTCGCGACCAAGCATTACCCCAATTCGCTGCTCGTTTCGGGCTTCGACATCCTGTTCTTCTGGGATGCGCGGATGATGATGATGGGGCGCTATCTGACCGGCGAAAATCCGTGGCCGCGGCTCTATCTCCATGGGCTGGTGCGCGCGGCGGACGGTGCCAAGATGTCGAAATCGAAGGGCAACGTGGTCGACCCGCTCGGCCTGATCGACCGCTACGGCGCCGATGCGCTGCGCTTCTTCATGGCGGCGATGGAAAGCCAGGGCCGCGACATCAAGATGGATGACAAGCGGGTCGAAGGATACCGCAACTTCGCCACCAAACTGTGGAACGCCACGCGTTTCTGCCAGGCGAACGGCATCGGCGCGAGCGATACGATCGCCGCACCGACCGCCACATTGGCGGTCAACAAATGGATCGTCGGAGAAGTCGTCGAAACCCGCGACACGCTCGACAAGGCGCTGGCGGAGCTGCGCTTCGACGCGGCGGCGAACACGATCTACCACTTCGTGTGGGACCGGTTCTGCGACTGGTATCTGGAGCTGATCAAGGGCCAGATCGACGACGAGACTCGCGCGGTCGCCGGGTGGGCGCTCGACCAGATTCTGGTCATGCTGCACCCCTTCATGCCCTTCATCACGGAGGAACTGTGGTCGAAGCAGGGGGACCGCGCGGACTATCCCCTCATCACCGCCAAGTGGCCCGAGCCCGAGGCCGACGTGGACGGCGAAGCCAAGGCGGAAGTCGATTGGCTGATCGCGCTCACCAGCGCGGTGCGCACGGCCAAGAACGAGCTCGCCATCGCGCCGGGTGCCAAGCTCGAAGCCTACTGCCCCGCCCCGTCCGCACTCGCACGCAAGGTCGTGGAAGAAAACGCCGCCTCGATCGAGCGGCTCGCGCGTCTGACGCCGATCCGCTTCGCCGATGCACCCGCAGGCGCGGCGATGCAGGTCGGCGCGGGCGAGGATGCTTTCGTTATCCCGCTCGAAGGCGTGATCGATATCGACGCGGAGAAAGCCCGCCTCGCCAAAGCGCTCGAAGCTTCGCGCAAGGAAGCGAAATCCTTGGAAGGCCGGCTCGGCAATGCCAATTTCGTCGAGCGGGCCAAGCCCGAGGCGGTCGAGAAGGCGCGCGCCGACCTCGCCCACCACACCGGCGAGATCGAGCGGGTGGAGGCGGCGCTGGCCCGCCTGGGTTGAACAGCCCTTGCCGATGCCCGCCCTCCCCTTCTGCCACAGAGCCGCGCCATGACGCTGACGCTCGCCACCGACGATACCGGCGGGCCGGAAATTTTCGCCTCGGTCCAGGGCGAAGGGCCGAGCGCGGGCATGCCGGTGGTGTTCCTGCGCCTGTCGCGCTGCAACCTCGCCTGCGTATGGTGCGACACTGCCTATACCTGGCATTTCGACGGGGACGATCGCCCGCATCGCAATAGCCGGACATTCGATCGCAAGGCCAATCAGGTGACGCTGGACGAACGGGACGTTGCGGAGCGGATCGCCGCTTTGGGCCAGAAACGGCTCGTGATCACCGGGGGCGAACCGCTGCTGCAGGCTCCGGCGCTCGCCAAGCTGCTCGATCTGCTCCCCGATATCGGCGTGGAGATCGAAACCAACGGCACGACCAAAGCCCCGCCCCGCCTCGATGTCCGTATCGACCAGTTCAACGTCAGCCCCAAACTGTCGCATAGCGGCAATCCTGCGGAGCTGGCGCTGATTCAGGAACGGCTCGACGCATATGCCACCGATCCGCGCGCTTTCTTCAAATTCGTGGTCGCGAGCGAAGACGACGTGAGCGAAGCCGCCGCGCTCGTACGCCGCCACGCGATTCCGCCCGGGCGCGTATTCCTGATGCCCGAAGGCACCGACAGCGCCACCCTGCGGGCGCGCGAGGAATGGCTGGTGCCGCTATGCCTCGACCACGGCTTCCGCCTCAGCGACCGGCTTCATATCCACCTCTTCGGAGATACCAGGGGGACGTAGCTTGTTTTCCGCACGCCTCCGGCGCGCGATATCCTCGCGCCTGACGGCGCTGCGGGCGGGCGGTCGCCCTTGCGGTCGGCTGGTCGCCGACCGAGCTCCGCCACCAAGCCCTCAGACCGGGAATAGCCCGGTCCGCGACCAGCGGACCGCAAGCGCGACTGCGCGCCCCGCAGGTGCCCGACCGAAGGGAGGACTAGCACCGAGGATGGACCCGCGGAGGCGGGTTCGGCACTTAACTACTCGCCCGCCAGCGCGCCACGATCCGTTCCACCTGGTCTTCTTCCCCGCCTGCCTGATTCCATAGCTCGACGAAACTGGGATCGTCAGAGGCAGGACGCTTCGATTCTTCCAGTGTGTCGAAGCTGACCCTGATCGGAATCGCCACACCCTCGCCGCAGACGATGCATTCGCGATTGCGCAGCGCCGGTATCGAATCGAGGAATCCGCGCGCGCCTTCGGGCATGGCAGCCTTGACGAAAGCCTGATCGCGTTCGTTGTTGAGGCGCATCGAAATGATCGTGCCGCACTGCGACAGCACGCCTTCGGCCAGATCGCTCGGCCGCTGGGTGACGAGGCCCAGCGAAATTCCGTATTTGCGCCCTTCCTTGGCGATGCGGCTCAGGATCTTGCCGACCGACGAACCATCCGCGTTCTTTTCGTTCGGCACGTAACGGTGCGCTTCTTCGCATACGAGCAGGATGGGGCGAGTCTTCTCTTCGCGCCCCCAGATCGCGAAATCGAACACCAGGCGGCTCAGGACCGCGACGACCGTGGCGGTCACGTCGGACGGAACGCTCGAAACGTCGATGATCGAGATCGGCTTGCCGCCGCCGGGCATGCGGAAGAGCTTGCAGATGAAGTCCTTCATCGTATCCGCCACCAGCATGCCGGAGAACATGAACTGGTAGCGTGGATCGTTCTTGATCTCGTCCAGCTTGTTCCTGATCCGCATATAGGGTGCCGAATTGGTCGCCTTGTCGAGCTTGCCCATCGCGTCCTGCAACGCGGCGCCCAGATCTGAGAGCAGATAGGGGATCGGCGAATCGACCGTGATCTTGCTCAGCTGGCTTGCAAGGCGGCTTTTCTGTCGGGCGGCCAGAAGGCATTTGGCCAGGATGTCGGCATCGATCTGCCGCTCGTGACCCTCGCTGTTGAGGAACACTTCGCAATGTTCCTCGAAGTTCATGATCCAGTACGGCATCTGGAGATTGGAGACGTCGAAGATATTGCCCGCCTCGCGAAACGCCGCAGAATATTCGCCGTGCGGGTCGATCATCACGATATGGCCGTCGGGCGCGGCCTGGCAGATGCGATGGAGGATCAGCGCGGCACTGGTCGATTTGCCCGTCCCCGTGGAGCCGAGAAGCGCGAAATGCTTGCCCAGCAGGGCATCGATATAGAGGCCCGCGCGGATATCCTTCGTGGGATAGACTGTGCCGATCTGGACCGAACTGCGCCCGTCGCTGGCATAGACCTGCCTTAGATCCTGCGTCGTGGCAGGATAGATCATGGCACCGGGAACCGGATAGCGCGTGACGCCCCGCCGGAACCCGTGAAGCTTGCCCGTGAGCTTCTCCTCCTTGCCTTCGCCAAGGAAGTCGATGTTGGCAACGATGGAACCTTCGGCACGCCGATCCTGGCGCTGATCGCGCACGCTTGCCAAAAGCCAGCTATCGCCGACGCGGATCTTGATCTGGCTACCGACCTGTCCGGTCATAGCGATGGAGGGGTCGGGATCGTCCGCGCAATCGGTGAGCCGCTGAATATCGATCGCGATCTGCGATCCGGCGCCAGCTACTTCGAGCACCACGCCGATGGGAAGCGCGGCGTTTTCGCCGGGAGCGGGCGTATCCGGCTTTTCGGACGTTTCCGAGGGAGGTTCGGGCTTTGAATGCGGCGTTTCCACCTTCGGGCGCGGCGGCTGCTTTTCCGCATCGATTTGGCGCAGTCGGTCGCGCAGGGCCGCTGGACGGGCGGGCTGGGCCTGGTCTTCGAAATCGCGCTCCGTGGCCGGGTCGAACACCCGAAAATTCCCGCCTCCCACATCCGTCATACGAAAACCCTTTGCGCGCCCTCTTGGTCTAGGGTCCGCTATGGATCGGGAGCGGTTAAGAACGGGTCAATATCCACAACCGCGCTGTGTCAAGCGTCAGATAAGCGCGAAAAAACGCCCCGCTGCCCAGCCCATCCCGATCGACAGGATAACCGCGACGAGCCCATATACGAGGCCGTGGCGATTGGCCGAGTTTTCGACGAAGCGTTCGAAACCGACCTTGCGTACGGCGACCTCCGCCGTCGCCGAAGCGAGCACGCGCCCGCGCGAAATCGCGAAGGTTTCCGCCGTGTAGATGCCGGTAGTCACATTGGACGGCAGCTCGATCCGCGCCTGATACAGCACCTCCTCGCTGATCGTAACGCCGCCGACCTGTTCCTTGTAAAGGCCCTGTCGCGTTTTGAGATCGACCAGCCCGGCGGCGAAGCGCGCCTGTTCCTCGGTGTCGATGACCCCGCTGGGCGAAAGCTGGATATAGGACGTCCCGAATTCGTAGATCGCGGCGGTCTTCTCGTCCACGATCTGCTCGATCGGGCGCGAGGACGCGACGGCGAAGAAGCTGGGGGCGGAACGGAAATCGGTGTCTTCGGCATTCAGCCAGACACCGGCAATCCGCTCCTTCTCGCGGACCCGGATAGGCTCGGACGGGCCCTTCAGGACCACGACGATATCGTACAGCCCGCCGGTGCGCTGGGCGATCGGATCGATGATCGCGCCGAAAAGAAGCAATTCGGTGCCGGTAAAGCCCTGGCGAACCTGCACCTCGTGCTGCGACACTTCCGGCACGAGTACCGGATCGCGCTGGCCCATCGTCAGGACCGCGAAAAACAGGAGCAGCCAGGCTCTCACAGGCTGTCGACCGTGTAGATTTCGTCCGGCTGGACGAACAGGCCGAAGAACATCCGCACGGCGATCACGAGCACGATCACCGCCAGCACGATGCGCAGTTTTTCAGGCGCAAAGCGCGCCGCCACCTGCGTGCCCATCTGCGCGCCCGTCACCGATCCGATCAGAAGCAGGCCGACCAGCACGATATCGACCGCCTTGGTCGTCAGCGAATGCATCATCGTCGTCACCACGGTCACGAACAGGATGTTGTAGAGGCTGGTGCCGACCACGACATTGGCGCTCATTCCCAGGATGTAGAGCATCGCCGGGACCAGGATGAAGCCGCCGCCCACGCCCATCAGCATGGTCAGCGTGCCGACAATAACGCCCAGCAAAAGCGGGGCGAGCGGCGAGATGTAGAGGCCCGAGCGATAGAAGCGCCAGCGTCCGGGCAGCGAGGCGACCAGCGGATGGTGGCGGCGACGGCGCGGTGCGGCGGCATTCGGATCGCCGCGCAACGCCTGCCACGCCTCGCGCGCCATCAGCGTCCCGATTGAACCTAATAGAACGACGTAGAGCGCGTTGATGACCACGTCGATCTGACCGATCGAACGGAAGAAACGGAACAGGAGCGATCCGATCCCCGCCCCAATCCCTCCGCCTGCGACCATGACCGCGCCCATGCGGTAATCGACGCCGTTGCGCTTGGAATGCGCCAGCACGCCCGACACGCTGGCCCCGGTGACCTGAGTCGAAGCGGACGCGGCTGCCACGGTGGGCGGCACCCCGTAGAATATCAGCAGCGGTGTCGTCAGAAACCCGCCGCCCACGCCGAACAGGCCCGAAAGTATGCCCGTGATCCCGCCCAGCAGCACGATCCAGAGCCCGTTGACGGACAGGTTCGCGATGGGGAGGTAGACGTCCATCCTCCGGCTCTATCGCAGGGGAGGCGGGCTTTGAAGTACGCCGTTTCAAAATCCGGTCGAAAGCGTCACCGCCGCGCCCGATCCCGGCTGCGCATCGCCCGCGATCCGAAACCGGTAGTCTGCGGACAGCCAGACAGGCGATCGGCCAAGGCGTAACGCTACGCTGGCGCTCGGGCCGATATCGAGCCGCCCCGCGCCGCGCTGGACGCCGCCCCAGGCCCCCGCCCCGATGGAGATCTCTCCCAGATCGAACCGCGCGACCGCGCGTTCGCCGACGATCTGGGCATCGGCGAAGGCCGTGGCCGATTGCCCGCCGACATATCCCGCCTGCGCATAGCCGCGCGCCGTCAGCCCGGTTTCGCGGTCGTCGCTGTAAAATCCGGTGGTCGCGAAGACGGCGGGGCGCACCAGCGTCTCTCGCTGCGAGGCCTCGCCCTGACGGGTCACGCGCGCTTCGGCGTGGAAACGCAGAGGCAGACTCGCCACAGGCTGCGCGCTGACGCCGAGCGCGACATCCTGTTGCGTGGGCACCTGAAGAGCGGCGACGAGCCGCCCGTACAGTTCGGGCCGGGCCGCCTCTTCAGGCGCGAGCGCGTAACGCAGCACAGCTCCTGCCTGGCTGGCTCCGTAAGTCGCAAGCGCGGGAGCGACTAGCGCAGAGGGGGAATTGCCCGCTCGGTTGAAGATCCATACATCACCGCTAATTCTATTCCGAGAGGCCGGACGATAGGCCGCTTCATCGTAAAAGATGGGAAGAGTTCGGAAATCCGTTCCCGCGACGAGAAGCGACTCTCGCATCGCCCGCGATGGTTCGGCGATCGGGATCGGCCAGAAACCTCGCGGTCCAGGATCACCGGACGGGGCTTGGTCCACCAACCTGGTGCGGGCAATTTCGCCGAAAGTGAAGGATGGCTCGATGCGCTCGGCTCGTATGAACCGCGCACGCGAAGGTCTGGCTGGTATCGCGATTTCGGGCGCCTCGCTGCCGTGCGCGAAGACCTGAAGCGGGGTAATCGGTCCGGCGAGAGGCTCGACCGATGGGCTAGGGAGTGGCGGAACGGCTTCGAACAGCGGTGTCCAGAACGCCGTGCGTAGGACGGTATAACCCGCGAGCAGCGAGACGATCGCCACCAGCGGTTGGCCCCGCTGCTTCGCCGTCGTCATATCAGCTGCCTTCGCGCCTGTCGGGACCAGGCCCTGCGGAAACATCAAACGCGGGTTCATGGAAGGCAGGATGATCGCGATGCTCGGTCTTTTCCCACACCACGGGAGCCCCGCGCAGAGTGCGGAGATAGGCGAAGAGGGCCCGCCGCCCGGCAAGAATGGCAATGAAGTTCGAGACCGGAATGCGGATGACGGCCAGCATGGCCTCGCGCCAGCCGAATTCCCGCCCCGTGAAAGCGGCGCGGACAACGGCTCGCCAGACAAGAGCGGCGAAGTTCGCGATCAGAAGCATTCGGAGCACCGGACCGGGCGCGACCGGTCCGATCCTGCCCAGCGACCGCACTGCCCAGCTTACCGCGATCGACAAGAGCAGGGCATATGCCAGGAACAGGAGCAGGGCGGCCAGGGGCCCGCGCCGGTCGCGAAGATCGAACCAGCGCCGGGCGAAACCTCTGCCCCAACCCATCCGGTCCCAGCCCAGCAAGGCGATCCCGTTTATCCACCGCGTCTTCTGCCGCACCGATTCTCCGATCCTCCCGGGAAAATAGGCTCGCGTTGCGATCAGGCGCCCTTCTATAGTCCGCATGCGCAGAAATCGCGTCCGCAGGCCCATCGCCGCGATATCGAGCCCGAATTCGTAATCCTCGGTCAGCGAATCGGCCGCGAAAGGCCCCGTTTCCCCCCGCATTCGCGCGACCGCACGAATTGCGTCGCGTCGCACGGCGCATCCGACGCCTGCGCCCGGTACGCCCGCCCCAAGACCATCGCGCACGGCCATGGTCTTGCCATGGGCCTCGCAGAATTCATCCGCATAATGACCGGCCACGAAAGGCGATCCGGGCTTGGGCAAGGCCAGCACCGGCAATTGGACGAAAGCCGCATGGTCGAGCGCGAGGTCGAACAGCTTGAGCGCCAGGGGATCGACCATATCCTCGGCATCGTGGAGTACGACCATGCGGACCGTTCGCCCCGTAGCCGTCTCCTCGTCTTCAAGCGCTTTGTAGAGACAGTTCAGACAATCCGCCTTGGATGTCGGCCCCGGCGCGGGATTGACGACAACGCGCACGCGGCAATCCTGCGCGGCGAGCGAGCGCGCGGCAGCCAGGGTTTCGGCATCGTTGACGTAACAGCCGATATGGATCGTAAGCTCGGGATCGGACCAGACCGTGAGCGCATGGGCAACGGTGGCACCGATAACCCGCGATTCTTGCCAGCAGGGAATGAAGACTGCCACCCGCCCGCCGAGCGGATTGGTGGAAAGCTCTGCCGCATCGATGCGTCCGGTACCTATTCTGCGCGTAATGCGCAGCCACAGATAGGCAATATCGACGGCAAATTCGTCAAGCGTTCCGATCAGAAAGAAGATACCGGCGAACAGCAGCATCTCGTGCTGGAGCAGCATGAACCATTCGCCGCCTTGAAAGGCGTCTGTCAAAGTAATTGCATGCCCCCAACACGCCCCCCCGTTCTTGCCGCCCAATTCTAATACGCAATCTGCGTAGCGGCAATACTAGAAAGTCGCAGGGGAAAATGCGAGCGGTTGTCGGCGGCGATCGCTATCGATCGATCTGCCGCCGATTAAATCAGGGCCTCGCCCCCCCCCGATGGCACGAACGCCCCTACCAGGTGCCGGTGTTTTCCATGCTCGCCCAGGGCTCCCGCGGCGGTAGATGGCCTTCCTGCAACAATTCCACCGAGATCCCGTCGGGCGTGCGCACGAAGGCCATATGGCCGTCACGCGGCGGACGGGCGATCGTGTGCCCGGCATCCATCAGGCGCTGGCAGGTCGCGTAGATATCGTCGACGCGATAGGCGAGATGCCCGAAATTGCGGCCACCGGTGTAGTCTTCCGGCGCGCTGCCGTCTTCGGCGGGCCAGTTATATGTCAGTTCGACCTCGGCCACGCCCTCCTGCCCTTCGGCGGCGAGGAAGATCAGCGTGAAACGGCCCTGTTCGTTGTCGAACCGGCGCATTTCCTTCACGCCGATTAGGTCGAAAAAGGCAATGGTCGCATCCGGATCGCTGACCCGGATCATGGTGTGGAGATATTTCGTCATACTCGGTCCCTTCGTCTAGGCCTGCCAGATGGGACCCATGACGGGACGGCGAAAGGGGCGGCCCGTAAGGACCGCCCGACTTTCTTCGATACGCGAACTATCTCAGAAGCTTGCGCTGAGCGTGACTACGAAAGCGTCGTCGACGAAATCGTAAGCGCCCGGCGCAATGTCGCCTTCCGCACCGACATAGGCCGCGCTGAGCGTGAGCGGACCGTAGATATTGGCCTCCGCCCCGATCGACCAGTCGAACGCATCGCCATCATCCGTGAAGGTGAGGAAGCCGTCGGTGTAGCCGAGATGCCCCGTCAGAGTGACCGGCGTATTCGGAATGCCGACGCCGACATCGCTGTAGACGTAGAGATTGTCCGTTCCGCCGAGCGAATCCTGTTCCGGCGCATAGGCGACGCCGACCGTGGTTTCGGCGGGTCCGAGGGTGAAACCCAACGACGAATAGAATTCGACGTAATCGAAGTCTCCCGGCCCCGCGTCGGGATAGAGATAGCCGATAACCCCGACATCGAGTGCCACACCTTCGCCGACATCACCGCTCCAGCCGCCATAGACGTCGAGCTCGATATCGCCGAAGCCGACCGTATCGTTATCCAGCGTGGAGGCCCAGGTGCCGACGTAGAAGCCCGATTCGTGGCCCAGGTCGAGGCCGCCCTGAACGGCCACGTCGCCGCCCGACAGATCGACACCGCGGAAGCGGTATTCGCTGGTCAGCGCGACATTGGCGGAAAAGGTAATAGGACCTTCGGTTTCCGCTTCGACTTCGTCGGCGGGATTGACGGTCTGAGCAGCCACCGAGGCTGCGAAGGCGAGGCTCGCCAAACCAAAAAGCGCGGTCGGGCCGCGAAAGGACGTGCGCATGACAGACTCCTGTATGTGTCGCTTCGTCCCACCTGCAATCCGCCGGGCCCCTTGTTTTCGAGCGGGGTCCTCGTCCGGATCGGAAAGCTTGTTTCATCAAATTGGGGTCAGGCGCAAGTTTCGATCCACAGCTTTTCGCACTTGCAACAAATTGCGTGGCAAATCTGCAACTAACCGATGGGGCAGAGGGGCGCGATGGCGGTTGCCGTGCCACGCGCCCTCCCCTATGTGCCTTGCGCCGGGCTCCAGGGTCGCCACATGCCAGCCATGATAAAAGCTCTCAGCAAGATTTTCCGCTCAGACAAGGCTGTCAAGCCGCTCCCCTCCGTGCCCGAGGGCGAGCGTTATTACGTGATCGGCGATATCCACGGTCGCTGCGACCTGTTCGAAGCGCTGGTGCAGGCGATCGAGCACGATGAAAAGGACTGCGAGGGCACCAGCACCATCATCCTCCTCGGCGACCTCGTCGATCGCGGGCCCGACAGCGCGGGCGTGATCGCCATCGCGCGCGCGCTCGAAAACCAGCGCCCGATGCGGTTCCTCGCGGGCAATCACGAGGAAATGTTTCTCGAAAGCTTCGAGGATCGCAAGGTTTTGCGCCATTTCGTCAAGCATGGCGGGCGCGAGACGATCATGAGCTACGGCCTCACGCGCAAACAGTACGACGCGCTGGAACTCGCCGAATTGCAGGACGAGATGCGGCGTCTGGTCCCGCAGGAGCACCGCGATTTCCTCGCAGGCTTCGAGGACATGGTCGTGATTGGCGATTTCGTCTTCGTCCATGCGGGCATCGATCCCGCGCGCCCGATCGAGGACCAGTCCGGCAAGGATCTGCGCTGGATACGCGAGCGCTTCCTCAACAATGTCGGCCCGCTCAGCCATGTGGTGGTGCACGGCCACACAATTTTCGAAGACGTGCAGGACAAGGGGCACCGCATCGGGATCGATACGGGCGCCTTCCGCACCGGCATCTTGACCGCGCTCGTCCTTGAGGGCACCCAGCGTCGCTATATCCAGGCCGTCGAGCGTGACGGTACGATAACCATCCAGGACGGGTAGACGACATGAAAATAGCAATGGTCGGTTCGGGTTATGTCGGGCTGGTATCGGGGGCCTGCTTTGCCGATTTCGGCCACGAGGTCGTCTGCATCGACAAGGACCAGTCGAAGATCGACCGCCTCCATGACGGGATCATGCCGATCTACGAGCCCGGGCTCGATCAATTGGTGGCGAAAAATGTCGAGGCCGGACGGCTCGCCTTCACCACCGATCTGGCCGAGGGGATCGGGGGCGCTTCCGCGATCTTCATCGCGGTCGGCACGCCGAGCCGCCGGGGCGATGGACATGCCGACCTCTCCTTCGTCTATGCCGTCGCCGAAGAGATCGGGGCGAACCTGTCGAACGATGCGGTGATCGTCACCAAGTCGACCGTTCCGGTCGGCACGGGCGACGAAGTCGAACGCATTCTCAGGGATAGCGGCGTACAGCACCGCTTCGCCGTCGTCTCGAATCCGGAATTCCTGCGCGAAGGCGCGGCGATCGGTGATTTCAAGCGGCCGGACCGGATCGTGATCGGGGCCGAGGACGATTTCGGGCGCGACGTGATGCGCGAGGTCTATCGCCCGCTCTTCCTCAACGAATCGCCGATTCTTTTCACCGGCCGCCGCACCAGCGAACTGATCAAATACGCCGCCAACGCCTATCTCGCGACCAAGATCACCTTCATCAACGAGATGGCGGATCTGTGCGAAAAGGTGGGCGCGAACGTTCAGGACGTGTCTCGCGGGATCGGGATGGACAACCGGATCGGGTCCAAATTCCTCCATGCCGGACCGGGCTATGGCGGATCGTGCTTCCCCAAGGATACGCTGGCCCTGCTCAAGACGGCGGAAGATTACGACAGCCCGACGCGGATCGTGGAGGCGGTGGTCAAGGTCAACGACACTCGCAAGCGCGCCATGGGCCGCAAGGTTCTGGACGCCATCGGCGGGCATGACGGGGCGCGCGGCAAGAAGGTCGCGCTCTTGGGTCTGACCTTCAAGCCCAACACCGACGACATGCGCGATTCGCCCGCCATTGCGGTGGCGCAGACGCTAACCGATGCGGGCGTGGACGTGGCGGCTTACGATCCGGAAGGCATGGAGCTGGCCAAGCCCCTGATGCCCGACGTCACCATGTGCGCCGATCCCTACGAAGCGATCGAGAATGCGGACGCGGTCGCCATCGTTACCGAGTGGGACGCCTTTCGCGCGCTCGACCTCGACCGGGTCAAATCGCTCGCCAAGGCGGCGGTCATGGTGGATTTGCGCAATATCTACCGCCCCGACGACATGCGCGAGCGCGGCTTCGCCTACACCAGCATCGGGCGGGAATAACCCAACCTGAGAGGGCGAAGGCGGCGGGCCGCGATCAGTCGATCACGCGCCCGCGCACCATCACCCAGTCGACGTCTTCCAGCACGGTCACGTCGGCCAGCGGATCGCCGTCCACCGCGATGATGTCCGCCGAATAGCCGGGCGCCAGCCGCCCGATCTCGTTTTCCATTTCCAGCACGCGCGCCGCCATGGTCGTTGCGCTCGCCAGCGCTTCGCGGTCGGTCATGCCCTGCGCGCGCATCAGCGCGAATTCGCCCGCATTGCGGCCATGTTCGAATACGCCCGCATCGGTTCCGAAGGCGATCGGCACGCCCCAATTGCGCGCCTTGCCCATGAAGGTCTGCGCCACATCGGCGACTTCGCGGATCTTGTTTTCGACCACCGGGGTGTAGATCCCCTGCCCCAGCCGCTCGGTCACGCCCTTGAACGCCATCAGCGTCGGGATCAGCACCGTGCCGTTCTTCACCATCTCGCGCGCCGCCGCCTCGTCGAGATAGGTGCCGTGCTCGATCGTATCGATACCCGCCCGGCTCGCCGCCTCGATCCCGCGCGCGCCATGCGCATGCGCCATCACCTTGAGCCCGAGGGAATGCGCGGTGTCGGCGATGCTCTTCATCTCGCTATCGGTGAAATGCGCTTCCAGCCCGCGGCCCTGCTGGCTGAGGACGCCGCCGGTCGCGGTGATCTTGATCGTATCCGCTCCATTCTGGCTGGCGCGGCGCACCTCCGCCGCGCATTCGACCGCGCCGGTGCAGCTGTAACCGCTCGACAGGATCTCGTTGATTTCGGGCAGGAAGCCGGTGACGTCGCCATGCCCGCCGATAATGGCGAGCGGCGGCCCGGCGGCGACGATGCGCGGGCCCGCGATCAGCCCTTCTTCCGTCCCGCGCCGCAGAGCGAAGGCCGTCTGTTGCGCGCTGCCCGCTTCGCGCACGGTTGTGAATCCGGCCAGCGCGGTCAGGCGCGCGTTCTTGGCGCCGACCACCACGCCCCATTCGGCGGGCTCGACCGCTTCCTTCCAGAAATCGCCGCCCGGATCGCCCGTCAGGTGGACATGCAGATCGATAAGGCCGGGCAGCACCGTCTTGCCCGGCAATTGCACCAGCGTCGCGCCATCGGGGGCTGCCTGCCACCCGTCTGCGATCGAGACGATGCGCCCGTCCGTAACCGTGATCGTCGACTGACCGAGCGGCGGCGCATCGGGCGCGACGATTACCCGCTCGGCCTGGATCACGGTGGTATCCGCCAGCGCCGGGGCCGCGATCATGGCGAGTGCGGTGGCGGACATAAAACGGGCGATGGATCTGGTCATGCGGTCTCTCCCTTTTCCATAGCTTGTGACGCGATGACCGGTGCCGGGCAAGCGCCGGTTTGCCATCGGGAGTGGCATCGGTATGAAGGGCGGCAATGATTTCAACGGAAACCGGAACAAAGAGGATCGCCATACCGATGAACCGCAAGCTTGTTTTCGCCAGCCTGTTCGCCAGCGCATCGCTGATCGCCGGGGCAGCCAACGCCCGCCCGATGACTCCCGAAGACGTCGCCAAGCTGGAAAGCGTGGGTACCATCGCGGTCTCGCCCGACGGGCGCCGCATCGCCTACACCACCGCCAGCCTGCCCGACGTGACGTCCGGCGAAGCGAATGGGACGACGCAGCAGCAATTGAAGCTCGCAACCGGACCGGACATGGCGCGCACCTTCCTGCCCGACGATGTCAGCGTGGGCGGCGTCGAATTTTCGCCCGATGGCCGGATGATCAGCTTCCTGTGGACCAAGGATGGGGAAAAGCGCGCGGTCTGGGGCATTCCGGTCGATGGCGGGGCGCAGCGCAAGCTGGCCGAGGTGGATGGCGTCGGCGTGTCGAGCTACGCCTGGTCGCCCGATGGCTCGATGATCCACATGCTGACCGCTGCCGCCGAGGATACCGAGCGAACGTCGCAGAACGAGGCCGGATTCAACGCCATCGTCTATGAGGAAGAGGCGCGGCTCAACCGCCTGTTCTCGGCCCGCGTCGGCGAAGAGATCGACGAGAACCCGCGCGCCGTCACCATCCCCGGCTATGTCAGCGCGTTCCACGTCGCGCCCGATGGCCGCATGGCCGTGGTCGAAAGCGCGCCGACCCCGCAAATCGACGATGCCTATACCTCGAAGCGCGCGCATATCATCGACCTTGCGACCGGCGAGATCACGCGCGTGGTCGAAACGCCGGGCAAGCTCGGCGATATCGAGATTTCTCCCGACGGCCGCCAGCTTTCGATGATCGCGGGCGTGGACGTGAACGATCCTGCGGACACGACTCTGCATCTGGTCGACGTTTCGACCGGCCAGTACCGCGCGCTCAATGCCGGCATGCCCGAAGCGGCGGTGGATGCCGAATGGCTGGCCGACGGACGCCTTGCCGCCGTGATCCACAAGGGCGCGCAATCCGCGCTGCGTCTCTACAACAACGATGGCAGCCTTGCGGGCGAATATCCCGGCGGCGAGCTGATCCTGACCGCTGTCGAGGCAAATGGCGGAACCATCGCGGTGGAAGCCAACGCCCCGCGCCACCCGACCGAATTGTTCACCTGGAACGATGGCGGCTTCACCCGCTGGACCACGCACAATCCCTGGCTGTCCGAAATCGATTTCGGCAATCAGCGCACGGTGACCTACACCGCGCGCGACGGTCAGGCGGTCGAAGGCGTTCTGATCGAACCCGTCGGCGGGGCGCCGCGCGGTGGCGCGCCGCTGATCCTCAACGTCCATGGCGGGCCGGAAGCGCATGAGAGCAATGGCTGGCAGACCGCCTACAGCAAGCCGGGCCAGGTTGCCGCGGGCGAAGGCTATGCCGTGTTCCTGCCTAACTATCGCGGATCGACCGGTTACGGCACGGCGTTCTCGAAGCAGCATCAGGGCCGGTACACCGATCCCGAATTCACCGATCTGGTCGATGCCAAGCGCGCGCTGGTCGTCGAAGGAATCGCCGATCCGGACCGCGTCGGCGTAACCGGCGGCTCCTATGGCGGCTATGCCACCGGCTGGTCCGCCACCGCGCTCAGCGACGAGTTCGTGGCGGGCGTCATGTTCGTCGGCATCTCGAACCAGATCAGCAAGTTCGGCACCACCGACATTCCGTACGAAATGTACAACGCCCACAGCCTCGCCTGGCCGTGGGACGATTGGCAGAAGATGCTGGAAGTCAGCCCGATCTATCACGTCGACAAGGCGAACACGCCGCTTCTGATCATGCATGGTGCGGAAGACCCGCGCGTGGCGCCGAGCCAGAGCTACGAGCTCTATCGTTCGATCAAGGTCAGGAAGCCCGACGTGCCGGTGCGCCTGGTGCTGTATCCGGGCGAAGGCCACGGCAATTCGCGCGCCGCGGCCCGCTACGATTACAATCTGCGGATGATGGACTGGTTCGACACCTATCTGAAGACCGGCGATCGCGACGCGGAAATGCCCGGCCCCCGGCCCGCCCTGGCCGAAGGGACGGTCGGCACCGGATCGGGCGAAGACTGATACGAAAAGGGCGGCCCCGGGGCCGCCCTTTTTTATTGCCGGATGATCGGAGACTAGAAGGTGTAACCGATCCCGATCGCCGCGAACCACTGATCGGCATCGCCGCGGATCGACGTGAAGGGGGTGTCCTCCGCATCGCCCAGCAGGTGCGAATAGCCGCCGATCCCGATCAGCGACACGCCCCCATCGGCGAGATTGCCGCCGAGATCGTAAGCCACGAGCAGATTGGTGCCGACCTTTTCGAACCCGCCTTCGGCCTGGAAACCGGGCAGTTGCGCGCCCACCGGGAGGTTGGGATTGCCGGGCGCGACCGAATAGTAATAATCGGCGTAATCGTCGTCGATATAGGTCGCGCTGGCGGACAGCGAGACCGCGATAGCCTGGCTGAGCGGGGTGAAATACGCAACGCTCGGCGAAATCTTCATCCCGTCATGCGCGCCCGCGACATCCCACAGCGCATCGACGTTGAAGCTCAGGCTGTCATAGGGATTGAGCACGGCGGGAAAGGACAGCCCAACGGTCGGCCCCACTTCGATCGCAGTGTCGAGCTCGCCATAGGCGGCAACGACGTCGTCCTCGATATCGTCGATATCGCTGCGATCGGTGTTGATGCTTCCGGCGATGCCGAGCGAAAAGTTCGGCCCGCCGTCCATCTCCGCGTTTAGGAAGTTCAGCGCGACGCCGCTGGGGCGCGGATCGATGTCGATCCCGCGATAGGATCCCTGCACGACGGGAAACACGAAGGTGACGTAATCGTCCGACCCCGAATAGCTGGCGGCATAGCCCACGCCGACGCCGACGCTGAGATAGTCGCCGTCGAAGACCGTTTCTTCCGGTCCTTCTGCAGTGACGCCGGGCTCGCCCTGGTCCTGTGCGCTGGCCGGAGCAGCCAGAGTGGAGGCGATGGCGAAGGCCGCCACGCCGGTGAAGAATTTCGTAACTGTCATGATCGATCCCTCGGTCTGTCTTGTGCGCGTAACGGATTGCCGCGCGTCTCGTTCCTGTCGGCTGGATGAATATCTTGCCTGCGCGATTGCTGCCCCGGCGCGTTGCGCCTACCGGATAGGGCGATGAGCGCATCTGCGATCGACCTCGCCATCGTGGGCGGCGGGCTGGCCGGTGGCCTCACCGCGCTGGCCGTCCATCGAAAATATCCCGAACTGGATGTCGCCCTGATCGAAGCGGGCGACAGCTATGGCGGCAATCACCGCTGGAGCTGGTTCGAAAGCGATTGCGGCCCAAAAGGCGATGCGCTGCTCGGATCGTTCGAGGCCAAGCGGTGGACCGGCGGAAACGAGGTCAGGTTCCCGCGCCATAAGCGCCGTCTCTCGGCCGATTACCGTTCGCTCGACAGCCGGGATTTCGACGCAGGGCTTCGCCGGTGCCTCCCCCAAAGCGCGCTTCATCTGAATGCGCGCGTGACGGCGCTGGCGCCGGACAAGGTCACGCTGGCAGACGGGCGCTCGATCGCGGCGCGCCGAATTCTCGATTGCCGCGATGCAGCCCCCTCTCCCCATCTCACCGGCGGATGGCAGGTCTTTCTCGGCCAGCATCGCCGGATGGACGCACCGCATGGCGTGACCCGGCCGGTCATCATGGACGCGACCGTCGATCAGATCGGCGGCTATCGCTTCCTGTATCTCCTGCCTTTGAGCGAGACCGACCTCTTCCTCGAAGACACCTATTACCAGGACCGCGCCGAATTGGACGCGCCGGCCTTGCGCGAGCGGATCGAGAGCTATTGCGCCGAACGCGGCTGGCAGGGCGATCTCGTGCACGAGGAGACGGGCCTTCTTCCCGTCATCACCGGTGGCGATTTCGACGCGCATCGCGAGGCTCTGGAACAGCCGGGGATCGCTCTGGCAGGCGCGCGCGGCGGTTTCGTTCACCCGCTCACCAGCTACACCGTGCCGATCGCGGTGCGCACCGCACTCGCCGTGGCCGATGCGGTCGGCGGGATGGATGGGCCGGACCTCGCCGGTTTCGTCGCCGCGCGCGCGCGCGATCACTGGCGTTCGACCGGCTATTACCGCCTGCTCGGCAAGATGCTGTTCGATGCCGCCGATCCTTCGGAACGCTATCGCATCTTCGAGCGCTTCTACACTCTGCCGGAACCGCTGATCGAGCGGTTCTACGCCGCCAAATCCTCCCCGCTCGACAAGCTTCGCATCCTGTCGGGCAAACCGCCGGTTCCCATCCGTAGCGCAGTGGCCGCCCTGCTTGGCAAAGGCGCCCCGCTCGTCCAAGGTGACAAATCATGAACGCCCCCATTATCGAGACCGCTCGCCCCTCCTCGTCCGTCACTCCCACCGGCAAGACCGCCTGCGTCGTCGGCGCGGGATTCGGCGGGCTTGCGCTGGCGATCCGCCTGCAATCGGCGGGTATCGCCACCACGGTGATCGAGGGCCGCGACAAGCCGGGCGGCCGGGCTTACGTGTGGGAGCGAGACGGCTTCACCTTCGATGGCGGACCGACCGTCATCACCGATCCCGCCTGCCTTCAGGAATTATGGGCGCTGTCCGGCCACGACATGGCCGAGGATATCGAGCTCGTGCCCGTAATGCCCTTCTATCGCCTGCAATGGCCCGATGGGACGCTGTTCGATTATTCGAACGACGAGGACAATCTGTTCGACGAGATTGCCAAGATCAATCCCGCGGATGTCGCGGGTTATCAGCGCTTCCTCGAATACAGCGCAGGCGTTTACGAGGAAGGCTACGTCAAGCTGGGGCACGTTCCTTTCCTCGATTTCAAATCCATGCTGAAGGCCGCGCCCGCTCTCGCGAAAAAGCAGGCCTGGCGCAGCGTCTATTCCATGGTGTCGCATTTCATCGAGGACGAGAAGCTGCGCGAAGCATTCAGCTTCCACACGCTGCTGGTCGGCGGCAATCCGATGAAGACCAGCGCGATCTACGCCCTGATCCACAAGCTGGAAAAGGATGGCGGCGTATGGTGGGCCAAGGGCGGCACCAATCGGTTGATCGCCGCGATGGTAACGCATTTCGAAAGACTGGGCGGCACCGTCCGGCTCGACGATCCGGTGGAGCGCGTCCACACGCTCGGCACCCGCGCGACCGAGGTGGAGACGAAATCGGGCTTCAAGCAGCGGTTCGACGCGGTCGCCAGCAATGCCGACATCATGCACAGCTACAAGGACCTTCTCGGCCAGTCCAAGCGGGGCAAGGATTACGCCAAGAGCCTGTCGCGCAAGAGCTTTTCGCCAAGCCTGTTCGTGGTGCATTTTGGCCTGGAGGGCACCTGGCCCGGCATTCCGCACCACATGATCCTGTTCGGCCCGCGCTATAAGGGGCTGCTTGACGATATCTATGGCGGCGGCGTGTTGCCTGCCGATTTCTCGATCTATCTCCACCACCCCAGCGTGACCGATCCGGCCATGGCGCCCGAAGGGATGAGCACGTTCTACGCGCTGGTTCCGGTCGCCCATATGGGCAAGCTGGCGGTCGATTGGGAAGAAATGGGCAAGCAGCTCGAAAAGCGCGTGCTCGACGAGATCGGCAAGCGGCTGATCCCCGACATCCATGATCGGATCGTGACCAAGTTCCACTACACCCCGCGCGATTTCGCGACCGATCTGAACGCCCATATGGGCAGCGCCTTCAGCCTCGAACCCGTCCTGACGCAGAGCGCCTGGTTCCGCGGACACAATCGCGATGATGTGATCGACAATTTCTACCTCGTCGGCGCGGGCACGCATCCGGGCGCGGGCATCCCCGGCGTGGTCGGCAGTGCGAAAGCGACCGCAGGCCTGATGGTGGAGGACTTGGTCGGGTGATCCTCCCCGGAACGGGGAGGGGGACCAGCCGCAGGCTGGTGGAGGGGCACCGGGCATGATTACAGGCCCCCGCCCGACCATAAAACGCGCCCGGAGACTCAGGAGCGAGATGAGCCTGCCCGAGGTGATGCTGTGGAGCGAGCTGCGAAAACGTCCCGGCGGATTTAAATTTCGTCGCCAGCACTCCGCTGGAGACTACGTGCTCGACTTTTATTGCGCGAAGGTGAAGCTGGCGATCGAGATCGACGGTCGTGCGCACGACAGCGCTCCCGCAGCGCTTCGCGATGCCAACCGTTCGGCATTCCTCAAAGCGCGCGGCGTCGCAACGACGCGCGTTCCGGCAAGGGCGGTACTTGAAGATGTCGAGCCGGTCGTTATGCGACTGGTCGAAATCTGCAATTCTCGATCGGAGATATCGATGCTGCCCCTCCACCATGCTGCGCATGGTCCCCCTCCCCGTACCGGGGAGGATTTGTGACTCTTCAACGCCTCGCCATTTATTGCGGCTCCGCCACGCCATCCGATCCGCGCTATATCGAGCTCGCCCGCGATGTCGGCGCCACGCTGGCGCAGCGTGGGATTGGGGTCGTCTATGGCGGCGGCAGGCTGGGTCTGATGGGCGCGGTCGCCAAGGGCGCGCTCGATCATGGGGGCGAGGTGATCGGTGTTATCCCCGAAGCGCTCGCCAATTCGGAAGTCGCCAATCACGATTGCAGCGAACTCCACACGGTCGGCGGCATGCACGAACGCAAGCAGAAATTCACCGACCTCAGCGACGGGTTCGTCACCATTCCCGGCGGCGTCGGCACGATGGACGAATTGTGGGAAGCGGTCAGCTGGGCGCAATTGGGCTATCACACCAAGCCGGTGGGCCTACTGAACGCCTTCGGGTTCTACGACCATCTGATCGCCTTCAACCGCCATATGGCCGATGTCGGCTTCGTGCGGTCCGCGCATCAGGGGATCATCCTTGCTGCCGACACGTTAGGCAATTTGCTCGACCAAATGGAAAGCTACGAGCCCCATACGCCGATCTTCAACATGAAGGCCTCCGACCTCTGAGCACCGAGCGTCCCCTCGTATCCTCGCGTTTCATGCGGGACACGCCCGTCCAGGCGGGCGGCGGTCGCGATCGCGCGTCCATGGTGGCGCAGGCCAGGCAGGCGATCGAGGAAGGCTCGCAGAGCTTCGCCGCCGCGTCCAAGCTGTTCGACCAGAGGACGCGCGAGCGGGCATGGCTGCTCTATGCCTGGTGCCGCCGGTGCGACGATATCGCGGACAATCAGGACAAGGGCGGCCCGCTGGGCGATCAGGGCGATCTGAAAAGTGCGGAAGACCGCGTGCAGGCGATCCGAGTCCTCACCCGCCGCGCTTTCGCCGAACAGCCGACTGCCGATCCGGCCTTTGACGGCTTCGGCATGGTGGCGGACGAATGCGGACTGACCCCGGACATGGCGAACGACGTCATTTCCGGCTTCGCCCTCGACGCGACCGGATGGGCGCCGGCGAACGAGCGGGACATGCTGCGCTATTGCTATCACGTCGCGGGCGCCGTCGGGGTAATGATGGCCAAGGTGATGGACGTGCCGGAAGACGATGGCGACACGCTCGACCGGGCATGCGATCTCGGCCTTGCCTTTCAGATGGCGAATATCGCGCGCGACATCGTCGAAGATGCCGATGCCGGGCGCTGCTATCTCCCCGCCGAATGGCTGGCGGAAAAGGGGTGGGAACAGGGCGAACACGCGCTGCCGGAAAACCGCTTCGAACTCGCCAGCCTGATGCCGCGCCTGATCGCTCTGATGGAAAAGCACGAGGCGGCGGCCCGGCTGGGCGCGGCGCGGCTGCGCTTCCGCCAGCGCTGGGCGGTGCTGGCCGCGGCGAACATTTACGGCGCGATCGGGCGCAAGGTCCTCGATCGCGGGCAACTGGCCTGGGACCGCCGCGTCGTGGTGCCCGGTTACGAGAAAGCGTGGCACGTCCTCACCGCCTTCGGCCAGGCGATCGCCAACCGCTCCGAAGGGCCGGACGAGCCGATTATCTGGACCCGCCACGATTATCGTCCCGTCGCGGGCTGGTAGCTCGCCAGAAGAGTTGGCTTTTGTCCGCATGCGGGCTAGCCGAACGGCATGATCCAAAAGCTTCTGATCGCCAATCGCGGCGAGATCGCCTGCCGTATCATCCGCACCGCGCGGGACATGGGTATCGCCACCGTTGCGGTCTATTCCGATGCCGATGCAAGGGCGTTGCATGTCCGTAGCGCGGACGAAGCCGTGCATATCGGCCCCTCCCCTGCGGCGGAAAGCTATCTCGTCGGCGAAAAGATCATCGCGGCGGCGAAGGATACCGGGGCGCAAGCGATCCATCCGGGTTACGGCTTTCTGAGCGAGAATGCGGGCTTCGCTCAGGCCGTGATCGATGCAGGGCTGATCTGGGTCGGCCCGAAACCGTCGAGCATCGAGGCGATGGGCCTGAAGGACGCGGCCAAGAAGCTGATGCGCGAAGCGGGCGTGCCGGTAACGCCGGGCTATGACGGCGAAGACCAGAGCCCCGAGCGATTGAAGAAAGAGGCCGACGCGATCGGCTATCCCGTGCTGATCAAGGCGGTCGCGGGCGGCGGCGGCAAGGGGATGCGCAAAGTCGACGAGGCGGCGCAGTTCGAGGAGATGCTGCAAAGCTGCAAGCGAGAGGCCAAGGCCAGCTTCTCGAACGACGAGGTGCTGCTCGAAAAGTGGATCACCTCGCCGCGCCATATCGAAGTGCAGATTTTCGGCGATTCCCACGGCAATGTCGTCCACCTGTTCGAACGCGACTGCTCGCTCCAGCGCCGCCACCAGAAGGTGATCGAGGAAGCCCCCGCCCCGGGCATGGATCCGGAAACCCGCGAAGAACTGTGCGCCGCCGCCGTGCGCGCCGCCCAGGCGGTGGATTACGAAGGCGCCGGGACGGTGGAATTCATCGCCGATGCCAGCGAAGGCCTGCGCGCTGACCGCATTTTCTTCATGGAAATGAATACAAGGCTTCAGGTCGAACATCCGGTGACCGAAGAAATCACCGGCGTCGATCTGGTCGAATGGCAGCTGCGCGTCGCGAGCGGCGAAGAAATCCCCCGGACGCAGGACGAGCTGACGATCGAAGGCCACGCCATCGAAGCCCGCCTCTATGCCGAAGATCCTTCGAGCGGCTTCCTTCCCAGCACCGGCCCGCTCGACTGGCTCGATCTGGGCGTGGAAGGCCGGATCGAAACGGGCGTGGAGGAAGGTGACGAGATTTCGCCGCATTACGACCCGATGATCGCCAAGCTGGTCGCCTGGGGCGAGGATCGGGACGACGCGATCGACGCGCTGGTCGAAATGGCCGAAACGGCGGAAGTCTGGCCGGTGCGCACCAATGCCGCCTTCATCGCCAACGCCCTGTCCGATAACGATTTCGTCGCTGAACGCCTCGACACCGGCTTCATCGCCGACAAGGGCGACGCGCTGATCCCCTCGGGCGAGCCCGACGAGGCCGTTTTGCGCGGCGCGGCACGCATCGTTATGGTTTCGAACGACGATCAGCCCGAAGCCCTTGCCGGGTTCCGCCTGAACCGCGCACCGCGCCATGCCGTGGCGCTGTCGCATCGCGGCAAGACTCATCTGGTGGAGCTGGACGACACGCCTTTCGAGCCTTCCTTGACCGGCTTTTCCGACGGCACGCGCATCGTCGTGTTCGACAACGGTCAGGCGTTCGGCTTCGAGACCGAAATTCGCGGGTCCGGCGCGGCCTCCGCCGCCGATGGCGCTATACTGGCCCCGATGCCGGGCAAGGTGATCGCTGTCGATGTGAAGGAAGGCGACAACGTCAAGGCCGGTCAGCGCCTTATGGTCCTCGAAGCGATGAAGATGGAACACGCCCTCACCGCGCCGTTCGACGGAACGGTGAGCGAACTTTCCGCCAGCGAAGGCGGGCAGGTGCAGGTGGAAGCGGTGCTGGCCGTGGTGGAGCCGCTATCCGAATAGAGGGGTCAGTCGGCCTCTGGGCGCGGCGCGCCGAACAATTCGCCTTTTTCGCTGAACAGCACGAAGATCAGGCTGAGCACGGCAGTGATCAAAAGCGCCGTCGCCAGCGGGCGTGCAGTGCCATCGTACATAAATCCGATCAGCGCACCCAGCCCGGCCCCGGTCGTCAACCGCAGGAAGCTCTGCGCCGAGCTGGCTGCCCCGGCGATGTGCTTGAACGGCTCCATCGCGATCGAACCGAAATTCGCGCCGATAAATCCGAGCAGGGCCATATTGGCTGCCATCAGCGGCACGAAGGTCCACAGGCTCTCGTCCGGCTGATTCGCGAACCACAATTGCGCGCCTGCGACGGCGATGAAGACGAACAGCGCCGCATGGCTGACCCGCCGGGCGCCGAAGCGTTCGACGATGCGGCTGTTGGACCAATTCGCAATCGACATCGCGCCCGCGCACATCGCGAAAATCAGCGGGAAGAGATCGCCCGCATTGAAAGCCTCGCCGATCAGTTGCTGCGAGGAATTGATGAAACCGAACAGGCCGCCGAAGACCAGCGCGCTGCCCAGCGTATAGCCGATCGTGGCGCGCAGGGTGAGCGAGTGGCGCATATTGCGCACGATCACGGGCAGGCGGATCGGCACGCGGTCGTCCTCGTGCAGCGTTTCCGGCAGCTTGGTATAGACCCATACGGCCATCACCGTGCCCGCCGCCGCCATGGCTGCGAAAATCCAGCGCCAGCTGCCCGCGATCTCCAGAATACCCTGCCCGATCGTCGGCGCGATGGCGGGGACGATCAGGAAGATCACGAAGATCAGGCTCATCATCCGGGCCATCTTGTCCCCGCCGACGCGATCGCGGATGATAGCGGGAGGAAGCGCGATGATGGAGGCTGCGCCGAAACCCTGGATTGCGCGCAAAATGACGAGGGTGGTGAAATCGGTCGCCAGCGAACAGGCTATCGACAGCGCGATATAGATGCCGAGGCCCACGAACAGAACCGGGCGACGCCCATATCGGTCGGCAAAGCTGCCCGGCACCAGTGCGCCGATACCCGCACAGATCAAATAGGCACCGACGACGAATTGCCGGCTATTGCCTTCCGCCCCCAGAGTGCTCGCCAGATTGTCCAGCGCGGGGAGGATGGAATCGATACCGAACGCATTCAGCGCCATCAGCAGCGCCATCATCCATATCAGCGAGCGTTCGCTGATATGGGGACGCCGAGCCGCTTCGGCCCTCGGGCGCTCGCCCGTCGCTAGCTGTTCCGTTCGCATCTGCACAAAGCGTCAGGTGGCGGCAAAGGTTCCGATTTGCAACTCGGCTCGCTATCTATTCCTGCATGGGTGATTGCGGTTCCGACAACGATGATGACGAGGGCGCGCCCGGCAGCGGCCTGCGCAAGATCATCCATGTCGACATGGATGCTTTCTTCGCCAGCGTCGAACAGCGCGACCATCCGGAACTGCGCGGTCGCCCGGTGGCGGTCGGCGGATCGAGCGGGCGCGGCGTGGTCGCCGCCGCCAGTTACGAAGCGCGCAAGTTCGGCGTAAAGAGCGCCATGCCCAGCGTCACGGCGAAACGCCTGTGCCCCGATCTGGTGTTCTGCAAGAGCCGGTTCGACGTCTATCGCGAAGTATCGCAGCAGATCCGGGCCATTTTCCATCACCACACCGATCTGGTCGAACCGCTGAGCCTCGACGAAGCCTATCTCGACGTGACCGAAGATCGGCTGGGGATCGGTACCGCCACGCGCATCGCGCAGATGATCCGGCAGGAAATCCGCGCCAAGACCCAGCTGACCGCGAGCGCGGGGGTCAGCTACAACAAATTCCTCGCAAAACTGGCCAGCGATCAGAACAAGCCCGACGGGATCTGCGTCATCAAACCGGGAATGGGCGCGGATTTCGTACAAAGCCTGCCGATCCGCCGTTTTCATGGTGTCGGTCCTCGGGCGGAAGAAAAGATGCAGCGGCTCGGTATCGCCACCGGCGCGGACCTCGCGGCCAAGGACCAGGCCTGGCTGACGGCGAATTTCGGCAGTTTCGGAGAATATCTCTACCGCGCCGCGCGGGGGATCGACCTGCGCCCCGTCCGCTCAAGCCGGACGCGCAAATCGGTGGGGGGCGAGCGCACCTTCCACGAGGACCAGCACGCGCCCGAGGATTTGCGCGCCACGCTGGAGCGGATCGTCGATATCGTATGGGAGCGGATCGAGCGATCGCAGGCGCGCGGGCGGACCGTGACGCTCAAGCTCAAATACAACGACTTCACGCTCAACACACGGGCGAAATCGGTGCCGCATCTGGTCGGCGACAAGGCGGAATTCGCCGCGATCGGGCGCGAATTGCTGGAAAGCGAATTGCCGCTCCCGCGCCCGATCCGCCTGATGGGCCTCACCCTGTCGTCACTGGAAGGAGTGGAAAAGGGCTCGCGGCGCGAAAAGGCGGCGCGGTCGGCGCAGCTTTCGCTGCTCTAAAGCGTCAGGCGCCGCGGACCATGTTCTTGGGATCCTGAAAAAAGCGCAGCCGCGCGGAGGTGTGCGGGCTCAGCGGTTCAGGCAGCGAATGGGTGGGGAAAAAGCGCGCTTCCACCACTTCGCGCCGGTCTGGCTTGGGCACATCATGCGTGACGCACGTGACGACATGTGCCGTGTGGGGCGATCCGGAGATTTCCTCTTCGAACTGCCCGACCAGGAAGATCCCGTCGCATTCGCAGCCGGTTTCTTCCTTCAATTCGCGCGCCGCAGCCTGTTCGACCGTCTCGCCCTTGCGAATGCCGCCACCGGGAAAATACCACGCGCGCGGACCATAGCTGTGACGGACCAAGAGGACGCGACCGTCGAGATCGCGCGCGATCATCGACACGCCTTCCAGCGGCGTCTTGCGCCAGCGCCGCCACCGGTCCCGCAGCTTGTGCGCAATCCGCAGAAACCGCCGCTGCAGCGCGCCGGACATTAGGTGAAGACCGTGACGGGCTGATGTGCCGCACCGAAAAGGCGGGCGATCGGCAGGTCGTTCTCGCCAGCCAGAGCGGCGTCGAGAACCGGGCGCTTGTCCTCGCCGCGCGCGACCAGCACGATCTCGTCGCTGGCGAGCAGAGCGGGCAGGGTCAGGCTGATCCGGTCGAAGGGCGCTTCGGGCGGCAGCGGATCGGGTGTCAGCCGCACGATCGAGCGATCTTCGTCGATCTGGGGATCGGTATTGGGAAACAGCGAGGCGGTGTGACCGTCCGCGCCCATGCCGATCCAGGCGAGCGCGAAATGCGGGACCTGCTCCATGATGGTCAGCGTCGCGACCTCGGCTCCTACCCGCTCGAACAGGGCACGCAGCTTGCCCGTATTGCTGGCCGCGTGATCTTCGGGAACGACGCGGTCGTCGTTCGGCCAGACCACCAGACGCTCCCATGGTAAGTCGCGCGCAATCAGGGTCTCGATAATCGGAAACGGCGTCGAACCGCCGGGTACGGTGATCGCCACCGGCCCGTCGCGCTCGAACGCCGTTTCAAGTCTGTCCGCAAGCCAGTCGGCTATGGCGTCGTCGGTTTTTCCGTTACGGATCGTACGGTCGCTCATAGGACGGCGATACTCGCGATCTCCCCATGCGCCAACCCGTCTCCGGCCTTATTTCGACGTCTGATTGAGGAACCAGATCCGCTCTTCGCACTGGTCGGCCCAGTCGTCCACGATGCCGCTGGTCGCATTGTCACCGGCTTCCTCGGCCGCCTCCTTCACCTCTTTCAGGCGCTTGTGGAGCAGCTTGTTGCCATCGCGCAGTTCGATCACCATCGCGTCGGGCGTGATCGTGACATCGTCCTGATCCTCGATCCGCGTCTGCTTCGCGACCGATCCGATCGAGGTCAGCGTGTATTCGTCGTTCTTGCGCACACGCTCGCCGATGTCGTCCACCGTGCCGAGCAATTGGGCGGCCTGCTCGTCGAACAGAAGATGGAGATCGCGGAAACGCGGACCGGCGATATGCCAGTGGAAATTCTTGGTCTTGAGATACAGCGCCAGCGTATCGGCCAGCGCGCCGTTGAGAGCGGTTACGAGAGCGGTCTTCGAGTTGTTGCCAATATCGGCCATCATACATCCTTCATTCAGTCGGTAAGATTGTCGTTTATCCCAACGGGAATGCCGCCAGTATGTTTCAGGCGGTTTGCACATCGCAGTGATCGGCTGGATCGATCACCCGACAATTCCGCGCGCAGTCAGTCCGATCACGATCGCGGCGACTACTATGATCGTCCCTAAAGCCAGGCGCACGGGGCGCAGCGGCAAGCGTTCGAGCGCCGCGCCTAAAGACCAGCCCAGCGCGATCGCGGCCGCCCCGCCCACCGCTCCGCCGACGCCGGTCAAGAGCGGCGCTCCGCTGCTTGCCGCCAAAGCGAAGATGACGAAGCGCGGACCGTCCGAAACCTGGCGAGCGAGCAGAACCAGCGCGATAGCGCCGAGCGAACGGGTCGGTTCGAGCAGGCGTTTCTCGCGATTGGGCCAGAGCAGTTCAAGCCCTGCCAGGCCGAGCGCGAAGGCGACCAGCATCGTTTCCGCCGCATCCGAGATCATCGCGTCCACGACCCCTCCGGCCCACGCCGCCAGCGCCCCGGTCAGGACGGCGCAAGCGATCCCGATCACGAGCAGGGGAAGGCCGCCCCGCTGCGCGCCCGCGGCTCGTATCCGCGCGACGAGCAATTGGTCCCGCCCGCCCAGCGCGGCAATCACGGTCAGAACCAGAGCGATAAAGAAGCTGCCGCTCATGAACTATTTCCATCGCTCCAGCTTGCACGGCTTTCGAAATTGGCTATCGTTGAACTGTAGGAGAACCACGTCGTTACTCCGATCACCAAGGCGATGATCGGCAAGGCAATCAGCAGACCTCTTGTCGATAAAGACACGACCGATACCTTCGCAACTACGTTTCAAGCCAGGCGCAGCATCGTTCCGACACCGTTTTGACGCCGACGATACGGATAGTTTCGCCAAGGCGACAGGCCGATGCCAAGCCGGATAAGACGCTTAAGCGACGGCTGCGCACGCGACCCTATCGAAATAGAATTTTTCGAAATCCTTAGCGCTCATCGGTTTGCCGAATAGAAAACCCTGCACGATCTGGCAGCCCATCGCCTGAAGTTGCTCTGCCTGTTCGAGAGTCTCGACCCCTTCCGCAATCAAACCCACGTCAAGGGTGTCGCTGATGGCTACCATCCCGGCGACGACGGCACGATTATGCGGATCGTCCGCGATATTCTCGACGAACCGGCGGTCGATCTTGAGCTGCGTGATCGGAGCGCGCGTCAAGGTTGCCAGCGAGGCGAAGCCGGTCCCGAAATCGTCGAGGGCGACCCCTACCCCGCAGGCTACGAGATCGTATAAAGGGCCGATGCTCGCCCGGTCGAAATTCAGCGTGATCTTCTCGGTAATTTCGAGCTCGATATCCTGTGGCTCCAGACCATGATGGGCAAGTGTGCGCATCACGTTACCTTTCAGCGAGGGAGCATGGAACTGCGCCGCGAATAGATTGACGCTGATGCGCGGTAATTTCAGTTCGGTCTTGCGCCAGGCAGCCAATTGACGACAGCTTTCGTCCAATACCCATTGCCCGACTTCGAACGCCACCAAGTGGGTTTCCAGCACGGGCATGAATACCGCAGGTTCGATCAGGCCCAATTCCGGATGTCGCCACCGCAAAAGAACTTCCGCTCCCGTCAATTGCCGGGTCGAAAGATCGAATTGCGGTTGAAGAAACAACTCCCATTCGTCGCGCTTGCTTGCCAGGATGAGCGCATCGTTGATCTGACGCCTGGCTGCGATGTCAGCACGCATGGCCTGATCGAAGAGCTTGACCTTGCGGCCTCCGCTTCGTTTTGCCTGAAACATCGCGCGGTCTGCCAGCGCAATCAATTCTTCGGCGTTATCGCTGTCCGTCGGGCCGAACGCGACGCCTATGCTGGCGAATATCTGAAGGCGATGCCCGTCCACGCTGAAGGTCTTGCTGATCCGACGCATCAGGCCATCCACCGTATTTTGGATGTCGGGCAGCGGCGCATCGGTCGGCACCGCAATGGCGAACTCGTCTCCGCCCAGACGCCCGATGATCCAAGAGGGGGCCGCGATCGCCTTAAGCCTCAGCGCGAACGATTGCAGCAATGTATCACCGACCGGATGGCCGAGAGAATCATTGATACTTTTGAAATTGTCCAAATCGATCATGAACACGGCGACGCAAGCGCTATCTTCAAGGCTGCGGGCCAGCTCGTGTTCGAAAGCTTTCTGGCCCAACAGCCGCGTGAGCTGATCGTGCGTGGCCCGGTGTTCCAGTTTCGCCTCGGCAGCGCGCCGTTCGGTGATGTCGGTCATGAAGGCGCCGAAATGCATCTCTCCGCCCGAGTCCCAGCATGCAAGCGAAAGTATTATGGGAAATTCCGTTCCGTCGGCTCTGATAGCCATGACTTCGACGGTTTGCCCGATGAGAGAGGAGGAGCCACCACCAGCCACGCGCCGAAGCCCGGCACGATGCGCATCCCGAAACCGCTTCGGAATGATGATCTCCATCGATTTGCCGATTGCTGCGGACGATTGGATCCCGAACATTCGTTCCGCGGCGTAATTCCAGCTCGTTATCTTGCCTTCCGCATCGGACGTAACGATGCCAATGCCGCTGGCCTCTGTGAGTTTCTCATGATCAGCTTGTGAAATCGACCCGCCCTCATTCTTTTTATGGCGGTGTGCTTTACTGTCTCTTCCTTGATAGACCCTGCCGATATACATGAGAAAATTTTCCACTCCGCTCCGAGTCTAAGACGGAGCACACTCTCACATGTTCCTTAAGTTTCTGAAAACAGGCTATAATGCGTATTTAACGAAAGTTGGCGCGTTCCCGCGTATCCGGTGGTGGATGGCAAGCGCTTGGCGGGGCGAGCGGGGATCGACGATGCCTCTAAAAGCGCGTGCTCTTTGCTCGTTTATGCATCGGCTGAAGCGCTCTGCCGGACGCGTCTCTTCCGTCGCTCGAAACGGCGTGATGCGCCTTCCGAGTTCGCGATCTTAAGAAGCGATTACCAAGGATGGAGCGAGAGCGAGAAAATGGACGCACTTGTTCGTCCGAGACTTCTGTATCGATCAGCCTATTTTCGGTTCTCTAGAAGGCGTTACGGTGAACCATGACAGTCGCGGTCCGCAGCATTATGATGAGGTCACGGCTAAGCGACCACCCATCGAGATATTCCAAATCTGCCGATAGCCGATCGGTCAGGTCTTCGTGCTTCGGTGTAGCGCCGCGATAGCCACGAACCTGAGCAAGTCCCGTAATACCCGGTTTCACCGAATGGCGGAGCCAGTATCGCATATCGATTTCCCAGAAAAGCGACGTACCCGCCCGTGATCCGAGCGCGTGCGGACGCGGGCCTACCAGAGACATATCGCCTTGCAGAACATTGAGAAGCTGGGGAAGCTCATCGATACTGGTGGCGCGTATGAAGCGGCCCACGCGGGTAATGCGATCATCATCGCGAGAGGCGGATCGCGTCCCGTCACGATCCGTGGACTCCACATACATGCTACGGAACTTGAAGACATCGAAGAGGCGATTGTGGCGCCCCATCCTTTGCTGTCTGAACAAAATCGGACCGGGACTATCCAACTTGATTGCCAAGGCGACCAGAAAAAACACCGGGCTCAGCAGAACAATGAGCGGGGCGGTGATGGAAAGGTCCAAGACGCGTTTCCCAACGCGCGCAGGCAAGTTCATCGGCCCGATCGAGACCTGCAGGGTCGGCCATGGTTCGAATGGACGTACGCGCCAGCCGACGATATCGAAAAGCTCTGGCATGACGAGCTTACCGTCACAGGCTGCCGATCGGAGATAGAGCGCCCACGCCGAGCGGCGCTCGGTAGGACAGGAAATAACCACCCGATCGTAGGGCGCGACCAGGCCTGAAAAATTGTGCAGACTGACCGGATTTTCCGGATCCGGACGAAAGCCGAAGCGGTCTGCACGAGCGAGGTCCCATCCTTCCGGGACCTGTACGGGCAATCCATCTTCGATAACCAAGCGGCGCTCTAGTCTGATCTTCAGCAGATCATTGGCGATATAGAGAAGCGCAGCTCGACCCGACCAGAGAAAAAACGGAGTTGCGATAGCGATCGTCAAGAAAAGGCTGCGAGACAGAGATGACGAAGTCTTGATCGAGAAGAAAACCAGCAAAACGAGAGCTATCGAGGCGAGCCACGCTTGGGTGATGCGTCCAAGCGACTTGGGAATCGAAACCAAAGAAGAGGACAGATATCCTCCCGCATAAAAAAAGCTAAGCAGAAAGATGCCACCCAATGCGAGCAGCATTGTTGTATCTTCGGACCGGAACATGCCGCCATTCAGAAATAGGTTTGCCGTCAGGAAAGCTGTGCCGAGCATGGCAACATCGACGCCAAGTGCCGCAGTCCAAGCTAAGGCACGCCATGCTCCATTGTTTCGCTGGGGCCCGCAATGCGCGACTACAGCAGGATCAGCGCCACCCCCCATCACTTCCCTGATTTCCATCGGCCACCCTTCTAGTCTTCGAAGTGTCTTCGAATTTACAAATTCTTGAAGGCGACCATCGGATGTTATGTATTTCGACCGCTCGTGACCCGCTTCATAGCGTCCCCGAGCCAACGGGCCGAATCCATTTGTTCTGATTTTAGATGGCTGTCTTAAATCGGGAAGACTTTTGATGCAAATGTTACCTGTCGCCTCCTCTCCAGAAGACGATGGCAAAAAATCGCGTCAGCAACACGCATCCCGCGTGCGAAAGCTCTGGCATAGCCTGAGTTATGCGCAAAATATCAGATCATTTTAATATCTTAGGCGAAAATCAGGAATAGGCCCACTACCACCCCGACAAGGGCTACATACCCCGCAAATCTGGAAACCAGATATTCGGCCCTTTGCCATCTGGGAGCTTCCCAGAGCGGACGCGGCGGCGCCCTCCCCTCGCGGTGGTGAGTTTTTCCATTGATGTACGACACGATTATTCCTCTCTCCGTGCCCCACATATTCAATCTCGACCTGAGAAAGTCAAAGGCGAAAGCGTGAACATCCGGTGCAAAACCCATTACGCTTTCGAGTAAGAAAAGTTTCAGGCTGCGCGATTCGCTGGGATCATCCTACGGGCTAGATCGCAGTTGCGTTTGCCGCTGATTACCCTCCCGTCCGCTTTTGATGCTATTCCGCTTCGGCTTCAGTGGGCCGCGATTACAGGCGATAGCGAGATCATTCTGAAATATAAGACAAAAGGACGGCCCCGCTCTTCGAGATCTAGTTTGTCGGATTCTTATACCTTGACCCCAAAGGCAGTTAACGATAGTTTGCCTAGTCAATTTACAGAAGGAACGAAGACGTTGCCTTACTCCGCTACGAAAATCGGGATCGGCGTGAGCATGGTGCTTGCCACCGTAGGGATTTCGTCCTCCGTCTCGTCTCAGGATGTCGATCCCGCAGTTACCGAATTGACACCGGCGGCGTCTGCGCCTCAGGAAGCACCTGACGGCACCCCTTCAAGCGTCGATGGCGAGTCTGCTGCCGAGGGCGACTTGCCCGATCCGGCCGGACCGGAAGTGGAACGCAGGCGCAGCTTCTTCGGGCCTGCTTTGGCTCTGCTTGGCTTGGCGGGCGCCGGCGGCACTGCGGCGGCGTTGGCAGCTGGCGGTAGCGACGCAAGTCCGCAGTAATCGCAACACTGATACGCGGGCGAAATTCGTCCTGTGAGAGTCAGGCCGATTCAAGCCTAGACTTGCGGCGCGGAATTGCCGTCATGTAATGCAACCTGATTCACATACACTGCACTTGGATTCCAGGTAGTTACGGCGGTCAGCAGGCCGTTTATTACCTCAGGGTTCAACAATGCGCTTTGCAAATCCGTGTCCTTCAGGCTCGATATGGCGAATTCGGGCGGCACAGGATTGGACAATGTTTTAGAACGCTGGCTCGCCGCCAGAATGCCGACCGTCGTGCCGAGCTTGAAGTCCGCGATCCGGATCTCCCCGCCGACCCTGTCGACATACGGTTTGCTCCAAATCACGCCTTCATCGGGTTGAGATAAGACGCTCGGCAAGCCGGAGGCTGACGCGCCGGGTCCCGAGGAACCAATCTCAGCGCTGGCTAAAGCCATCTCATACGGTTGCGCGGACTGCCGACGCTCCTCAACATATTTTGCGGCTGCGAGTGTCACGTTTTTGATGCGCCGCCCTATCCCGGGATGGCCGATCGGTATGTCGTACCAACGGATCCGGCCCGCCTTCTTTAAAAAGATTGTTGCTCCGTCGATATCGTAGCCCGCACGCAAAAGCATGGAAACGGCATGTTCGTCCGCAGCGATTTCGAGGTTCTTTGAATTGCTCGCCGAACTGGTAACGCCCGCCCCGCCCTTACGCGACGCAGTGAAAATCGTTCTCGTCGGTTCCGACGGACCGGTATGGTCGAGAATATTGTGCGACATCTCGTGAGCCACCACGAAGGCGAGCTGATCGTCCGTCGTCGCCAATTCCATCATGCGAGTTGTCACAGCCACGAAGCGCCCGTCCGTCCACGCATTCAAGGCCCGATCCGGCATTACGGTCACTTGTCCGCCGCAGCCGGGTTCGCCGACGAGATGCAGGGAAATCGTTTCTCCCGCCCGCTTCACATCCACATCTACCAAACCATCGGCGAGGGCTTCGGAAAGGAAGAAATTGAAATGTTCAACGCGATCGTAGGAAGCGGATCGACCGATTTGCTCCAACGCGAAAGCATTCATCGGAAAACCATCGACTGTGATGATTTCGTCTCCGCGTTGAAATCCCGACAGGGAGGCGGCGCTTTCAGGCACTAGATCGCGAACACCGAACCCCATCTCCAATTTGTAATGGGCGGTGATTTTGGCGCGATCGCGTTCAGCGTAGCTTGCAATGTCATGTATGAGCAGCCCGGACATCATTTGCGGATTTGTGCACAAATCGGCGTTTGCGCGCGCCAACCGGTACCCAACAGTCGCAAGGCGTAGATCGTTGCTGGGACGCGTATCGCTTGTTTCAGCGGCTTCGCTCGACCGTGCTTGGGCGGCATCGACGCCAGCAAGGAGACAAATTGCCGCCGCGCTTGCGCCGAGGAGCGACCAAATCGGACTGGAGCGAAGCATGTGGAAATGTCCTGTTTTGCAACAGGAGCCAGACTAGAAAACAACCCGATAAGGTCTGTTGAAGTGTTATGGTAAACTGGCGTAAACCTTGCCGAGCCAGGTTTCGAAAAACACAGAAGCTTGGCGACTTCATCCGATGAATTGATACCAAGAGTTTCCGTACAAAACTGGCAGTTAAGCTCGGTTTCCTTGGGGAGGATGAATTGCGGCTGTCGGTAGGGGGAATTGAAGCGGCTATGCCTTCGGACCAGCGATTTTCACGGATCAACGCGGGGTATTTCGCCATCTGCCTCCTATTGGGCGGCGCCGGGGCTTATTACCCTTTGATCCAGTCGGTTCTGGAGCTTGGCGCGCTCGCACTTCTGTTCATCACGCTTCCTCGCCTGCGCGGGATTACGACCGTGCCGATCGCAAAATGCTTGCTTTTGCTGATGACGGCCTGGTTCGCGCTGATACTTTTGCAACTCGTCCCGCTTCCCCCGGCAATCGGTTTGGATCTGCCCGGTCGGTCCTGGGCAATTGCGGTGCAGCGCGAAATATCGCTCGCGGATTCCTGGCGTCCGCTCAGTCTCGCGCCGGATCGAACGGCCCGCACTCTTCTCGCCTCGCTGATACCGGCCGCAATACTGTGCGGAACCCTGACCCTGAGTAAAGATGGGCGACTGCTGCTGTGGCGCGTGGTGATAGCTGCCGCACTGGCGGGAGCCATTGTCAGCGTCGTGGAATTTGCGACTGGCTTCTCCTTCAGCCTGTGGGCCAACTCGACGCGGAATGCTGCCTCGGGACTATTTACGAACCGCACCCACCATGCGGACATGATGCTCGTCGGCATCATCGCCTGCGGTGTGGAGGGGGCCGTGCGATCAGGGGCGCGCTGGGAAAAAAAATGGATGCTGCTCGCCCTGACAGCTCTTTTCGCCTTCGCCGTGCTCATAACGAAGTCCCGGTCCGGTCTCGTTCTCCTGCCCCTGGCAGTCTTCGCCGCATTGTTTCTGGCAAGGCCAGCTGAGAAGCGAGGCCCATGGCGTTACCTTTCCCTGGGTGCTGCGATCGGCCTGATCGCGATGCTTCTCACCCCCACTGCCGACCGCGTTCTCGCGCGGTTCGCTTCGTTAGGAGATAATCCGCGTTACGGGTTCTGGGCCATGACCGCCGAAGCGATCGGCGATACGTTCCCTATTGGCACGGGGCTCGGCACTTTTCGCAGCCTCATCCCCGTCTGGGAGCCTTTAAGGCTCGTCAATCCATACTATCCGAACCACGCGCATAACGATTATCTCGAACTGGTGATGGAAGGGGGCGCGCTCGCAGCCCTCCTGCTCGCGGGATTGATTGCGATCGTCGTTCGCGCTCTGCAACACCATCGACGGGCGGGGAATACGCCGGGGCGTAACCCCATATTTCTACTGGGTGGATTTGCAGTCGTGCTCATCCTCGCGTTGCATTCGTTTAACGATTATCCGCTGCGCATGACGGCACTGGCAGCGGCGGGGGCGTTTGCGCTGAGCCTGCTCGCCCTGCCCCATAAGGCTCGGACACGGTCCTTCAAAAGTTCCGCAGCGGCCATTACCAGCGCAATCGTGGTCCTATGCCTATCGGCTTTGTCCGTGTCCTTCGCTCTCTCAATGCGCGCCGAAATTCGCGATCCGCAAAAGGCTGTCGCGCTACAGCCCTTCTCGTCGACCGGTTGGATATCGCTCGCCTATGCCCGCCTGACAGAAGATCGCTGTAACGAAGCAAAGGCAGCCGCTGTACAGGCGCTGCGAATTGCGCCGGCCAGCAGCACCGCGCTGGCCGTGCTGGGAAGCTGTGCGTGGCGATCCGGCGACGAGGCGTCGGCTGAAAGATGGATGGCTCTCGCAGAACCTCTCGGCTGGCGTGACATCATCGTTCAAAGCTGGTTGGCCGATCAATCCCTGCAAGGCGAAGACCGGGCGAAAGCGACGCCTCATCTCGATGCGCTGCTTCGCATGGACCCTGAGAACCCGATTGCGGGCACGACGATGATGTCGCTCCTTGCCGATCGCAACGGCCCGGACGCCGTCGCCGAAGCGCTGGGCGTCGCCCCTTCCTGGCGTCACGATTTCTTCGAAAATTATCGTCGAACGGGCGTAATCTCCGCTGCGGGGACGGTGACGCTCGTCGAGGGTCTGTCGCAGTCGCCGACGCCCGTAACCGAAGCCGAGCGGAGCACGATCAGATCGGGATTGCAGGCGCGTGGTGAAACCGCTGCCGTCCGCCGTCTTTCGAGCGGCCTTATAGACAATGGGACCTTTTCGAGCGGGTCCGGCCCCTTGCCGAACCGAGCTCGCTCATCGCGTGACTGGCGATCGGGCACGGCATTCGGAGTAAACGCCGTCATCGGTGAGATCGAAAACCCGTGGGATGGAAATGCTCTAATTGTGTCCGACCGTGGCATCGGGACCGGGACCATTGCCGAACAAACCATGACGCTGGCTCCCGGGCTCTACCGCCTGCGACTGGCGATCAGGCCGCAGGCCTCGGTCTCCGCCCTCCCCGAGTGGCAAATCGCCTGCCAGACCTCGCCGGACCGTAGAGCACCTTCGTCGCCCTTGAACGCTCGGTACGACACCGCTCGAGACTCATGGCAGTCTCTGACAGCTGATTTCGTAGTGCCGGAACGCGGATGCACGACGCAGACATTGCAGTTCGTGGTCGCTGACCAAGCCCGCGATCCTGCGATCCTATATCTCGACTCAATCGAAATCATCAGCCTGCCGGATTAAGGCAAGCCGTTCAGGGCACCATTGCAGGGAACGTTGCAATGCACAATCGAAAGAGTTAATACTGGTGTCCGGACCAAGCGGGGGTCGGGATGATCAGGTATAGTTTGATCGCTGTTGCTATTTTTAGCGCGGCAATTGGCGGCTGCGCCAACAACAACGTCGGCGTTGATGTTCCGCGCGGTGATGCCGCCTATGCGCTCGTCCCTGCGGCAAGCGCTTCGCGTCAGCTCAAGGAATACCGGATAGGACCGCTCGACAAGATCGACGTTACCGTGTTCCAGGAGCCCGATCTGACGATGAAGGGGCTCACGGTCGATGCATCCGGCCTGATATCGATTCCGTTTGTCGACAATGCGCAGGCAGCCGGCCTCACGGCTCGCGAACTAGCGCGCTCGCTGGAAGATGAGCTGCGTTCCCGCTATCTGCATCCGCAGGTTACGGTGACCATAACCGAATCCGTATCGCAGCGTGTCACGGTCCAGGGCGAAGTGGACGAGCCTGGAATTTATCCGATAGCCGGTGCCACCACCCTGCTTGGAGCGATCGCTCTGGCCAGCGGAGAAACCGACGTTGCTGCGACGCGAGACGTCGTCGTCCTCCGCACGATCGATGGCGAGCCCAAGGCTGCGGTGTTCGACATTCAGCGTATCCGCCAGGCGCAGGACCCCGATCCCCTGATCGAAGGAAATGATGTCGTGATCGTCGGCTATTCCCGCAGCCGCGGGCTTAAGGAAAACATCCTGCTCGCCGTGCCGGTCCTGAACCTTTTCGCCCTGTCGGCGGCCCGTTTCTGATGGGCTCCACCGTGCAGACGGCGCCTTCGGCCATCCATCTCGATCAGCCCGACGATATCTTCCTCATCGAAGACGATGCCGAGCGAGAGCCGCGCCAGTGGATCGATCTACGCTCGATCTGGGCCGCGATCTTTCGCAATCGCTTCGTCATTCTCGCCATTTTCGCGATAGCCCTGCTGATCGGCGTGATCGGCGTGCTGCTGACGACCCCGATCTATCAGGCGCGCGCCAGCATTCAGATCGACCAGCAGGCGGCGCGCGTTCTCGGCACGGAAGAGCAGGAGCCGATGCCGATCGGGACGGAGGTCGACCGTTTCCTGCAAACGCAGATCGACATTCTGAAAAGCCAGTCGCTGGCGCAGCGTGTGTCGCAAAGCCTCGGCCTGGCGACGAGCGACGCCTTTCTGGAGGCAATGGGCGCCGATATCGACGAGCGCCTGTACAGCACGTCGCGCGAAGAGCAGGTGATCGAGGTCCTGCAAGAGAATATGGGCGTCAATCTGCCGCCCAATACGCGAGTGATCGAGATCACGTTTTCCAGCCGCGATCCCGAACTCGCCGCCAGGGTCGCCAACAGCTATGTCGAGAACTTCATCTCCGGCAATATCGAGCGGCGCTTTTCGACCACATCGTATGCGCGCAATTTCCTCGAGAACCAGCTTGAGCAGGCCCGCCAGAGGCTCCAAAACTCGGAACAGCAGCTCAACGAATATGCGCGCGGTGCGCGGTTGATCGATACGTCCGGAACCTCTTCGGAAGGAGGATCCACCCGCTCGCCAACCGTGGCCAATCTGATGCAATTGAATCAGGCCTACGCCTCCGCGCAGGCGGCCCGCACCATGGCCGAACAGCGCTGGCGCCAGGCCCAGGCCACCAATCTGATGGATCTGCCCCAGGTCCTGTCCAACGGGACCGTCATGGCTCTGGCGGAACAGAAGGCCGAACTGACCGGCACGCTCGCTTCGCTGAGTGAGCGCCTGACCGCCGACCATCCGCAAGTGGTCCAGGTGAATGCGCAACTGGCCGAAATCGACCGGCAGATGAGAGCCATCGCCAGCAGTGTGCGCGCCTCGATCCGCAACGAATACGAAACCGCCGCGCGCCAGGAAGACGCCCTGCAATCGCAGGTTCAGGGCCTCGAGGCCGATACCTATTCCGAACAGGATCGCGGCGTCCGCTACAATATCCTGCGGCGCGAAGTGGACACCAACCGGGCGCTCTACGACAGCCTGCTCAATCGCTTCCGCGAAGTATCGGCCGCCGCCGGGGTCGTTCCCAACAACGTGACCCCTGTCGACGAGGCGCAGGTGCCGCGCCGCCCGATCCACCCCAATATCAAGCTGTTCGCGCTGGCCGCGCTGCTGGCGGCGATCGCCCTGTCGGTGATTGCGGTGTTCGCGCGCGAATGGTTCGACGATACGATCCGCTCTCCCGACCAGTTCGAGGACAAGCTGCGCCTGCCATTGCTCGGCGCGGTGCCCTTGGTGCGCGACGGCGATCCACGGACCGCTCTTCGCGAACCGCATTCACCCTTGAGCGAGGCGTATCACGCGATCCGCGCGTCGATCGAACTGTCTTCCACCAGCGGGATCCCGCATACGCTGCTGATCACCAGCAGCCGCAAGGGAGAGGGCAAGTCGACCACCGCGCTCGCGCTCGCCCAGGATATGGCGGCGACGGGCGGCAAGGTGGTACTGGTGGACGCGGATCTGCGTGCACCGACGCTCCACCGTTTCGTTTCCACTGCGGGCGAGGAGAGGCCTGCCGGCTTGTCAGACCTGCTGGTCGGTCGGCGCACGCTGGACGATGTCCTGCATGACGGCCTGGAAGGCGGCGAAGCGGAGGACGGGACAGGGCGGCTCAAGCTCCTGTTCTCGGGTCCGATCCCGCCCGATTCCGCCACTCTCCTGTCGGGCGAGGCGCTCGGCACCGTAATCGATCAACTGCGGGAGCGGTTCGAGATCGTCATCCTGGATGCGCCCCCGGTCATGGCGCTGGCCGACGCGATCCACCTGTCCGCGCACTCCGATGGCGTGCTGTTCGTCACCGAAGCGGGCGGCGCGCATTTCGGCCAGGCCAAGGGCGCCCTGCGCCGCCTCCAGCGCGCCTCAGCCCGACTGATCGGCGGCGTGCTGACGAAATACGACGCGCGCAAAGCGGGGTATGGGGAAGACTATTACGGGTATGATTACCGCTCGTCGGAGGGAACGTGATGGGAAGCGTCGAGGTCACGCGGCCACTTGCCTCCCCATCGGCGAGACTGTTCCGAAGACCCAAAGCATCTTCTTATTTGCTCAGGGCGAACGCACCGAAAGTTCGGGTGCGTCCGGCTTCAATCGTTTTGTATCTGACTGTAATAGTCGGCGCGGTCGTGGCCACAGCGATCATCCGTGATCGGCCTTATTCCGACAAATCTATCGATATGCAGGTAATCATCCGTCTCTTAGGCGTGGTTTGGACAGCGGTCGTTGCGATCTATTGGAGTGTCATCCGTCCACCTAGCGCGTGGACGGCCCGCCTTACCCCGTGGGCAATCTTTTTCGTCCTTTTGACGGCAAGTGCGCTCTGGTCTCCTAATGCCGCGACCGCCCTGGTCGCCACGATATCTATGCTCATGATCCTCGTCCTGTGCGTCTATTCCGTTGAGATCAACGGCGAATTCGTATCAGTGCGAGCCATCATTTGGGCCTCTCTGTTTCTATGCGGCGTCTCATTGATCCTCATGCCGATTGCACCGGATTTCGTATCGATGCGCGGCTGGTCTGACGATGGCTTTGGCGCGATCAATAGACTGCGAGGGATCACACCCTCAGCTAATGCAATCGGGGGTGTTGCCGCCATCGGTGCTCTATTGAGCTATGCCTATTATCCGCAGTTTCGCCGTGTCGGACTCGCTCTTCCGTATGCGATGATCGGAGTCGCAACGCTCACGCTCATACTTGCCGATAATCGTATGAGCATTCTCGCCGCAGTCGTGAGCGGGGGTGTCATCTTTCTGAGCCGCGGCGCGACGCTGCTCCGATGGGCCCTTGCGACTATTGCAGCAATCAGCGCGTTGCTCTCTTTAACCCTTGCCTCGGATGCGATTCTTTACAGTGTGTCGCGATCGGGCGATACTGCGGAGTTGACCAACCTCACTGGCAGAACTGATATCTGGTTGGTCGCTTTAGAGAAAATCGATGCCGCCCCTATTCTCGGACATGGATATATGTCGGCGGTAACTATCCTTTCACAAGACCCAAGGTTGTTTTCAGCTGCTGCCCATACGCACAATCTTTTCTTGGAAATACTATTTTCATCTGGCCTTCTCGGCTTGATCGCTTTTTTTATCGCTTTGGCATCGACCATAAGGTCATTTTTGATCACGTCCAATATGGCTGTGCTAGCAATACTACTTTTTGTGCTGATCAGGGGCATCACCGAAGCCTCGCCGCTGAATGGCGCCCCGAATTTCGTGATCTACAGTTTGCTCATGATGATCGCGATCGCAGCTGCCCGCATTAAACGAAGGATCCGTTCGGGACGGACATCCGGCACGCCGAATAGCCAGCGCCCGCTTACCAGACACCGGCAGAACCAATATGGGAACTGACGCTCTTTCACAAAATCGATCAAACTTGGCGTCCCCTGCCAAACCATCTGGCAATAGAATCGAGGCGCTAGATGCCATTCGCGCTTTCGCCATTCTCACGATTACGATCAATCATATCTCCAGCCTTACTGTTTATCTTGGTCGGAAAGGGGCGAATTTTCCAACATATACTCATTTTGGCTTTTCGTCGGCCGCCGAAACCTTTGTTATGGTCTCAGGGCTACTCTTCGGACTTGCGTATTTTTCTAAAATTAACAGATATTTCTATCATAGATCAATTGGTCGCATGTTCAAAATAATGGCTGCCAATTGTGTTCTTATACTGCTGATTTTTTCGGTTGTATCGATGTCCCCGACTGAGGTTGGGCAGGTGACTGGCGTCAGCCTGAATGG
>NZ_LWFF01000023.1 GCF_001635685.1 Erythrobacter sp. HI0063 | reverse complement strand
CCGATCCATGGCCGAAACCGCCGTCACCATCAGCCGCGAGAACCAGGGCCAGCGCGGCCGTTACGTCGCCCAGGTCGCCGACAGCGAAGCGGAAGCCGAACTGACGTGGCAGGCACGCGGCGACGATGTGCGCGTCGCCGACCACACCTTCACGCCGCCCGAATTGCGCGGACGCGGCATTGCGAAGGAACTGGTCCAGGCGCTGATCGCCGATGCGCGGGAAGAAGGCTTCAGGATCGTCCCCGCCTGCAGCTATGTCGCGCAGGCGTTTCGCGACCATCCCGAATGGAGCGAGCTCAAAGCCGCGAACTGACGGTCAGAGCAATTCGCTGAAATCGCGCCGTCCGATCGATTGCAGCACGGCATGGCGCAATTCTTCGGCGCGGGCGATCGGCAGGCCGGGAAGGGCGAGTTTCCCGCCGGCAAGGCCCAGATTCAGCGTGGCATAGCCGCGCCGCCGCGCGATCGGCCCGCGTGCGATCTCCACCGATTGCAGCTTCACGCGTGACGATATCGCCAGCTTCGGGGATAACCAGCCGTGGCGCGAATAAAGCTGATCCGCGTCGAGCGCGTTCCGCGTGTGGCGGAAGTGGAACGCTTCCACCACCGCCGTCCAGAGCAGGACCAGCAGCGGCGCGATCCAGAACGGCTCGTCGACGAGAAACGCGACAATCGCGCTGATCGGCAGCAGCACCAGCGCGGCGATCGCCACCCGGTCCACCCGGTAGCGCTTCGACGCGAGCTGCCATTGCGCATCGCCTGCCGGAAGGTGGAATCCGGTTTCGCGCACGATCGGCGCAATTTCGTCCATCTGCGCAAATGGAGCCGCGTCGTGATTGGCGCCGCCGCTGTCCTGCGCCAGGCTCACCACGCCCAGCCGGTGCCAGCCGAACAGGCGCCGCACGATCCCGGTCCCGAGCCGCAAGGCCTGCACCCGGTGGATCGGCATGACCACATCGGTGCGGGTCAGCAGCCCACGGCGGCGGCGCAGCCCCTTATCCGTCCGCTCCAGCCGGAAGTTCCATTCGCGCAAGGCCGTGCGGACGACGCCCGTCACCAGCCCAAGAAGCAGCAGCGCAATAATCGCGATCGCTCCGGCAATCACCTGGCCGACCACGCCCAGCGCCAGCAGCCAGCCGCCCGGCCCTGCCAGCAATCGCTGCCATTCCCGCCATTCCCAGATGTCGAAATCGAGCAGGAAATCCACCTGCTGGACCGCGCCTGCCA
>NZ_LWFF01000022.1 GCF_001635685.1 Erythrobacter sp. HI0063 | reverse complement strand
CGACGAAATTTTGAGGGAACGTCTAAGCCTCGAAGAGCTGTCGTCTAGCATCCAGTCCTACGCAGGTCACAAGCAAGATGGCGACTGGCTCAAGCAGATCGCCGCGGCCAAATCCGCGGTGGTGAGCTTGGCGCCATACCCCGCGTTCAACAGGGCCATAGCGTCGTTCCGGTTTTTCGCCGAGCGCGCCGCCACCCGCCCACAGCACCGGGAGCCAGCGCTGCGGGGCGCCTTCTTATCCGCTGCGCTTGCCTCCATGGCGCTTGATGCGGCGCTGGAGCGGCTGGTCTTCGAGGAGCCGAAGGCGCGCTACGATTTGCTTTACTCCGGTGTTACCTATGGCGACGCAGGCGACAACCGGGTGCAAAGCAGTATCGACACCGTTCTCTCCGTTATATCGCAGGGCGTTAAAAATGGGCGGGCGCTGGCCCGCCAGACGGGCGACGCGCTGGAGGAGATGTTCACCGGGGTGCGCGCTGAGATCATCGCCGAGTTCTTCGCCAAGGAGCAGAACGCCGCATACCTGTACCCGGTCGCCCGCGAATTAGAGGGTCGCGCCCACGCCCGATCGCGGGATGGCCTAGTTGGGCTTTCGGTCGAGGCCAAGTCGATCATTGGCGTGTTCGCCGATTTCGTCGGCGCTAAGCGCACGGCGCTTTTGAGCAGCGAGTTCGTGACCGCGGCCTCAGCACCCTCACCAACGAAGGCTAAGGCGAAGGCCGTCGTGGGCTTGCCGATGCCGGCACCGAGCGCCATCGAAGCGCAGGGGCCGATTGACGGCACGGCTGCTGAAGAGAGCGATCGCGACGCTCCTCGACACGCTGGAACATCCGACGCGCCGCCGAAGCAGGAAGACGAGGACGAAAATCCCAGCCCGAACCTTCTTTAGCGGTAAGAATTCTTCAGGCGCTTACCAGAGAGGCGGTGCACTGCGACGCTTGGATATGCGAGGTGCGCGACCTACAATGGGTTTATGGACAGCGCGGCAAAACAGACCGAAACTGAAGGGCAAGGGGCTGATCGACTGAGCGAGGCGTGGGCTGCGCTTGGTGAACTGCTCGCGGCTGCGTCCGATATGCTTGATGGCATCGCAATTTTGTGTCGGCGAGGGCCGACAAGGGCTCGCAGATTTGCGTCGACAGCCATCGCGTTCGTTTTGAGCGCACTCATCTTCATCGTGCGGTCTCGCGCTCGCGCAGGTCGGCAGCGCGACAGCGCGCTGATTTCTGCACTACCTCAGCACCTGCGGCATCCGCCCCAGACCTGGGCCGCTCCGTAAAATAGGTTCGCATGCTGTGACGTGCGCTTGGTTTTCACAAGCGCACCTTTTTTAGCGCGCAGCTAGCGGAACCGACGGGCCTAGGTCCCGGCAGAGCGCAACCCGCACGTTTCGCGGGTTTCGCACCCTTCGCAGGTTTCGCAGCTCGCCGAATGCGAGTGTAGTATCATGAAGAAGATGAAGGATTGGGTCCGCCAAGAGGACCTAGATGCGAAGCTTGACGGGTTCGTCAAGGAAGCCGGGCAGCTGCCCGCAGGGATGACGCCTAACGAAGTTGCCGAGAAGCTCGGAATTACCGCGAACGGCAACTTCTATCGGCAGTTTCGCGACTGGAAGCACCGGCGTGAAGCCGAGGCCGCGATGCCCCCGCTCGAGATACCGGACGAAGTCCGCACGGAACTGGTGAATGTTCTGTCCGAAGCGAGCGATCTTGTGATGGACCAGTTTGCGCGCGTGGTGCGCTCCATTGCTGGAGATATAGATCGGAGCGCAGCTTTGCGCGTCAGAGATGCGGAACGTCGGGCGGCTGAAGCCGAGGCTGAGACCGAACACGTGCTAGAGCGATGGACCGAAACGGAGAAGGAGCTCGAAGCGACGCGGCATAAGGCTGCCGAAGCGCGGAAAGATAGCGAGGAGATGCGTCGTGTAGCGGACCGGCTGCTAGGCCAGCTCGATGAGAGGGGCAGGCTTCTTGCGGGGTTGGAGGATCGCGTCCGTCAGCAGAGCGGCTCGGATAAAGATGCCGCTCACCAGGCCACTCCTGTGCCGCCGGAAGCCGAGGAATTGCGGAATGCGAAGGCTTCGCCAGAGGACGCCACGAACGAAGACAAGATGACTGGAACCGAACCGGTAGTGGTTGGGCCGGCAGGTCCCACCCAGTCGTCGATCAACGAGGATGATGGCAAGGATGTCCATCAGACCGAGTTGTCGCTCGGCAACACCGATGACGCTGTCCAAGCGGAGGCCGGTGATGACGAAAACGACTGACCGGTTCGGCGCGCGCCACAACCCCCGTGGTTGTGGCGCGCCTATGGCTTTCCCGTGGAAGGGAAAGCCACGATCCACAGCGGGCAGCGAAGGATCGTTGGGGGTTCAGGGGCTCTCCCCTGGCACGCCTTTTTTGCCGCCAGCAAAAAAGCATAGCGTGTTATGCTTTTTTTCGAAGACCGTTCGGCCGGTCAGGAGGGGAGCATGAAAAGCCCCGTCGCCGGCAAGTCCGGTTCGGTCCGCTTTATGCACTTGAAGCCATCGCAGCTCAAGCTTGCGGAAGATCACGGCAAGCGTCTCGACGAGCGATCGCAAGCCCGCATGATCAACAACGACCCGCCCTTGACCACGACGGGACTGGACCTGGTTGATCTGTACGAACGGCATATCGCCGGTGCCAAGCTACATGGTGGAAAGAAGCGTGTCATCCACATCAACTTCCAATTCCCGGACGAACTCGTCGATGGCGATGACGGCCCCTACATGCTGAAACATGCCTGCGATTTCGTCGAGGCAATTTTTGGCGATGAGGCGATCTTCGCCAATCGACTGGACCGCGATGAGAAAGGCCGGAAGAATGTCGACGTCTTCGTGGCGCCGAAATACCTTAAGTCCACCTCGAAAGGATCCCACGTCTGGGTTTCCACGAGCCGTGACCTAAAGGAACTGGCGGAGGCGTACCGTCCATATAAGGACAAGGATGGAAAACCCATCACCACGCCCAAGGTGTGTGGGCAGGCTCTACAAGATGCCCTTCACGAGTATTTTCTGCACGTGATGGACCTTCCCGGCGTTGAGCGCGGGTCACCCAAACGCACGCGCGGTTCCGATTGGAAGCACGCCGAACAGCTTCGTTTGGATGAACTGGCCGAAGCCCAGGCGAGAGCCGATGCCCTGATCCGTGATCTGCAGAAACAGCACGAAGAGAACGCCAAGGGCCGTAAGGAACTCGAAGTAGAAAAGGAGCAAGTTCGGCACGCCAATGAAAATGCGGTCCGCGACAGGGCATCAGCTGCGGCCGAACTGGTAAGCGCCCAAGAAGCTGCTCGTCACATCAGAAGCCGCGCTGAGAAAGAGCGCGAGCGTGAAGATCAAGCAGCGCGAAAGGTCCGCGCGGATCTGCACGAGACGCAGATGCAACTGGTGAGTTCTGCTGTGAAAGCGAATGCTGAAGCAATAGCGGCAAGAAAGGCCGCCGAACAGATCC
>NZ_LWFF01000021.1 GCF_001635685.1 Erythrobacter sp. HI0063 | reverse complement strand
CCTGCTGCGCCGGGTCGAGCGCGGTGGGATGGGAGGGCCGTTCGGCAGGCAATCCGCCATACAATCCACCGGGCCGGGCGGCGGGCAGACCCGGCGCGCCGCCACCATCGCCGGCCGCCTCCCACCCCCGCCCCGCCGGATGCTTCAACCCGCGCGAGAGCCAGTCCTGCGTCGGCACGCCATGCCGGGGCCTGTCCTCTTGGCCGTAGTCCTCCGGTTCGCCCTCGCTGTCGGGGGAGGCGCCGGAGGGAAGCTCCGCAAGCGCGCCCTCCTCCACCTCCGGATAGCGCCAGCGGACGAAGTTCGGATTATCGGGATCGACCTCCTCGTACGGGCCATAGAGCGCTTCCAGGACGAGATCGTCCACCACATCGCCCACATCGGGCACCCCACCCACCGCCGCGACCATCCGCAGATAACGCTGCGCGGCAGCGGGATTGTCGGCGAGAATTTTCGGTATTTCGGGTGTGTCGGCCATGGTTCCATGCTCCGTGTGAGGAAAGGAACCGAGGCAGGTATGCCATTTGGGGGGCTGTAGGACAGGGGTTTTTAAGAACCTATTGCGAACTCCTCTTTCTTGGAGCCGCGTCGGGAGTGATGACAACCTCTTTAATCTAACTCGCAACTCAACTGCGAAACTTCTTTCAGTCGCAAAATTTATGGCAGATGGACCACCCCCCGCTGGATCGTTTGCGCCCCAATCGCCAACGGATGTGGAAATTGACCCTCCGAACCTTGAAACTATTGCCAGTTTAGTGCCTCATAAAAAGGCGAAAAGAGAGGCAATATGTCTAAAAACGATCCACAAGTCTTTATCTGTTTTCAAAAAGACGACGATGGCGAAGTGTCGGCGATGCGCAGCGGGCGGAGCATTAAGCATGCCGAAAAGATATTAGAGGAAGAACCGCCGTATAATGATTCATCTGAAGATGAAATTCCGAATAAAGGAGAATCGGCGAATCAGGATGAAATCGTTTCACATCCAACAAAGCATGATTCGATTGGTGATGTCTGTTATCGACTTCTAAATTCTCTGGATAAAAGTCTTACGCCGTACCACAGCGCGATCGAATTAACGACTCTCTTTCGTTATGGTCTTCAGAAAGCGGGTATAGAAGCGCAAATATATAATACCGTAAAAAACTCTTCGGAACTAGGTTTCGTGGACAAAGCTTGACTGTGGACTCGGACCTTGATTCAAGGCTGGCTTTTGGAGGCAGCCTTGGGCGAGCGGATTGGCGTTACGGACGAAGAGTGGGAAGTGATCGGGCCGCTGCTGCCACCTGAGCGGGGTCGTGGCTGCCGTCCGGCGCAGGACAACCGCCCCTATTTCGAAGGCATGATGTGGATCGCGCGGACCGGAGCGCAGTGGCGTCACCTGCCGGATGAGTATGGCAAGTGGAACAGCGTTTTCCGGCGCTATCGACGATGGGTTACGACCGGCGTGTTCGATGCCATGCTGGAGACGCTGGCGGAACTGGCGGGGCGCGACACAGCCGCCGACATGATCGATAGCACCGTGGTCCGGGCACATCATTGTGCCGTCGGCATAAAAAGGGGACTCAGCAAACCGAGGCGCTTGGCCGATC
>NZ_LWFF01000020.1 GCF_001635685.1 Erythrobacter sp. HI0063 | reverse complement strand
TGAACGACGCATCATTTTGAAGAAGAGCAAGCTGCCCCTTCAGGATGATATAGTCGAATTGCTTCGCGGCAATGTCAGTATCTTCACGGGCCGAAGGCAGCCCAGCGATCTCGCCGATTAGCACCTCGCGCTCATTCGAGCCGATGTCGTTCCATGCTTCGCGCTTCTGGAATTCCTCGACCTCCTTGCGCTTGGCGCGGACAAGGAAGTTGTCGAGGTTCATGGCAGCAACCTCGTCGAAAAGGTAGTCGCGCGTGTCCTTGTCTAGCTGCGCCAGACCGTGACCGCGTTCCTCATCGGACAAGCCTGCCAGTTGCATGGCGAGCTCTACGCGCGTGGTGAAAAGCTTCTCGTTAAGGGAGGTTGATTGCTTGGCCTCCTTCAGGTTTGGGTTCTCGTTGAAGAACTCGAAATTTTGGCAGTAGTCGAATATCAGGAATTCGGTCTTGTCCCGGCCAGGGCCGAACAGGTCTTTACGAAGGCGGGTACCGCGGCCGATCATCTGCCAGAATTTGGTTTTGGAGCGTACCACCTTGAAGAAGACGAGATTCAGCACCTCAGGCACGTCGATGCCGGTATCGAGCATATCGACCGAGATGGCGATGTGCGGCGGTTTGTCGGCAATTGAGAAATTGTCGATCAGCGATTGCGGGTATTCAACCGAGTAGTCGATCACGCGGGCAAACGAGCCCTTCAGATGCGGATAGTTGGCATCGAACCGTTCGGCGATGAACTGCGCGTGCTTGTGGTTCTTCGCGAAGATGATCGTCTTTCCAAGGCGATCTCCTTCGGCAACCTTAAGGCCGTTCACCATAAGGTGCTCAAGCACCTTGTCGACGGTGTCCTCGTTGAACAGCCATTTGTTGAGTGCAGCCGGATCGACATCGCCCTTGGGAAGCTGGCCCTCCCATTCGAGCAGATCCCACTTCTCCTTGTCCTCATCGGAGAGCTGATCGTATTTGATGCCCTCGCGCATGAAGCGGGTGGGCACCGAGATCGGCGTAGGCGGGACAAGGAAGCCGTCGGCCACCGCCTCATCGAGATCGTAGCTGTCGGTCGGCACGCCGCGCTCAAGCTCGAAGAGCGAATAGGTGTCGCGGTCAATCTCATCTCGGGGCGTCGCGGTCAGCCCGACGAGCAGGCTGTCGAAATAGTCGAAGATTGCGCGGTATTTGCGGTAAACCGATCGGTGCGCTTCATCGATCACGATGAGATCAAAATGCCCCGGGCCATAGCGCTTCTGCCCGTTCTGCATCTCATCGATCAGCCCCATCATCGTGGGGTAGGTCGCCACACATACGCGCGCGCCATTGTGGTCATTCTTCTTGGCGTCGTGCTTCTCGATCAGATTGGCGCTCGGCGTCGTCGGGATGTGCGCCTTGAAGGCGTTATGCGCCTGCTTCACCAGCGCCACGCGGTCGGCCAAAAACAGCACGCGCTTGCACCAATTGGCGCGCATCAGCTGATCGACCAGCGCGATTACGGTGCGGGTCTTGCCCGAGCCCGTCGCCATCACCAGCAGAGCCTTGCGCTGGCGGTCCTTCTCGAACGCCTCGCCTATCCGGCGGATGGCGCGGGTCTGATAATACCGCCCGGCAATATTCTCATCGATCTTGGTGGTCGCAATCGACCGGCGCGCGGCCTTGCGCTGGCGCCACAGCTCCAGCTCGTCCTTCTTGTAGAAGCCATGCACCTCGCGGGGCGGATAGGCTCCATCGTCCCACAGCCAATGCTTGTAGCCATTGGTGTAGTAGATCAGCGGTCGCACGCCGAACTGCTGCTCCAGGCAATCGGCATAGAGCTTGGCCTGCTGCTGGCCTTCACGCGGATCGCGCTTGGTGCGCTTGGCTTCGATCACCGCGAGCGGCTTGCCGTCATCGCCCCATAGGACATAGTCGACAAAGCCTTCGCCGGACGTGCTGGGCATGCCGGTGACGGGATATTCGCGGTCGCGCGGCTGGTCGAGCGGCCAGCCCGCCTCGGCCAGCAAGCGGTCGATCCAGATGTCGCGGGTTTCGGCTTCGTTGTAATCGTGGGTATCTTCGACCATGGCATTCTCGGCCTTGATCGCCTCGATCTGCGCCTGAAGCTCTTTGATCTGCGCATCGAGCGCGGCGCGGTCTTCCTCGCTCTTGATGCGGGAGGCCTGCTCTTCGGCTAGCGCTACTGCTGCTTCCTCGCGCTCCTTGGCGAGAGCCTGCAATTTCTTGAGGGTTGAAACCTCCACCTGCACCGCGCGGGGCAAGGCGGCCACTGAGAACTGCACGGCGGGATCGGGCTTGGCCCCGCGCGCATAGGTGCGCATCAGCCAGTAGCAGAAATCGAAGAGCTGCTTCAGGCAGTCGGTCGCGGACTTCTCGGGAACGGGCCGCGTTTCATGCACCGCGACGTTGCCCAGGTCCTTGATGATCCGCGCCTTGGTGACGAGCGCGTTGCCGACCAGAGAGCGGAACGTGCCCTCATGGATCAGCGCTGAAAGCGTCGGGTCATAGGGCGAATGCAGACTGCGGTCATGGTCATACATCCACTTGACCGCGCTTTCGAGCGCAAGTCGGGAATGAAAACAGCTCCCGCGCGGATCGGACAGGGCAAGCTTTTCCGCCTTCCTCGCGAGGCCATAAACCTCGGCAAATTCAGCTTGGAGGAAGGCGAACTGACTCATGCGGCTTCCCCGATTGAGTAGATATCGTCATAATTAAGTTGATCAGTCAGGTATGGCGCAAACCCAAACAGCACCACGCAGACGGAGACCAAATCACGCATTTCCATTTCGCGAATTTGATTGGCCGGCGTGCCACCATGCCTAATTCCGGGGTAGTTCGATGCGAAGCCGTACATATTTTTCATAGAGTCTTTGATTCGATCGTGCGGCCAAGTGCCGACTTGATCGCAAATCTGCCCAAGTGTGTTGCCCGTCACATTCGGAGCAATTTGACCAATCGCTTCTAAAAAATTTGTCTGCTTGGCGATGCAGGTCTTGATTCTGTTCGGCGTCCGTTCGGCTGTCAGGTCGCGTAGGGCGTCCTCAAATTCATGGAATGCCGTGGCCAGATGCGGATCAGTCTGAGCGGCGGCCTTGAGATTTCGCACTACTCGGGCAAAAATTCCCGGCAGTGTTGGATGCATCGAGAAGGGTCGGCGAAGATCATATCGCAGGCTGTACTTGTCGATGAAGGCTTCAACGAGATTGAAGTAGCGGTTGCTTAATGCATCGCCGCCAATATCGCGAACCCGGCCATGCACTGCGGCCAAGGCGGCCAATGCCTTGCTTTCACTAGTGATGTGCAGCGGCAACTCGGTACGCAACCACCGGCGTGCTTTCGAATTTCCTGAGACGGCTTGCTCATAGTGCGAACGAGCCGCCCCAAAGTCGTCAAGCGCCTTGTTATAAGCCTCCTCCGCCGCAATTTCATTGGGGTCCGTCAGCCTACCGTCCTCATCAAATTGTGTCGGCTCAGCAGGTTCAGCAGGAGGAATTGGCAAGGGGATGATCGCATCATAGAGCTCTGAGAAAAGCTCGGTTGGCGCGCCCTTGTGCTTCGAAAGCTTGACGAAAACCTCCGACCAGACCTTGTCCCATACATTGAGAAGCTCGCCGCGCATGATTACAGCTCCCCTTGGAAGGCGCGGTGTTGGAGGCTGGCGAAAAGTCCATCGAGCCGATTTGCGTGCGCGACGATTTCATTTTGGACCGACCGCGCGGAATCGATGGCGTCCACAAAACGCCGCTGATCATCCAATGCAGGAAGCAAAATCTGCATCTCTTTCATTTGAGTAGCAGTGAGCTGCGGGACCGCCGAGCCGCTGTTTGCCCCCTTCAATTTGGCCTGCACGGAAGGGAAGGAAATATATTCCCTAAGGAATCTGGGAAGAACAGTGGCTTTTGCCCTAATGATCATCATCTGGGCGTTGATGAAGCCAGTCTCATATTGGCAGTCGAAGAGTGCGCATTGCCCAAGGGTTCCGCGCAACGTGATTACCAGATCACCTCGCTGAAGCTTTCCTCGCGATAGCGAACGAAATTTCGCTTCGTTAATGAACTGAGCCTTCGTGAAATCTAGCTCGCCAGCCCTAATGTTCGTAGTGTTGAGAAATAGAATCCCTTCGTCTTTGATGTCATTTCCGCTGGGGTAATTTGAAGAGCGATCGCCATTGATGAGCTCAGCGATATCGATGAGTCTGCTTGCGAGCCTATTCGATGGAGCAACGGGATCGCCAAACATCTCGTGAAAGATGGCTTGCCCTAGTTGGTTGAGTCGGTCGATGGCGCGCTGGCGCTTGCAGCGCAGCTCGTCCGCCTGATCAAGGATCGCCGCAATCCGCTTTTGCTCGTCGAGCGAAGGTAGCGGGATTTCAATCTCGTTGATTTGCTTGGCCGACAGATGCTTGACCGTCACAAAATTGGATCGATCTTCGATATCCTTCAAGGCTTTGGGCAAAAACCAAAACAGATACTGCTCGTCCAGTTGCTGTGACGCTGCACGAACCCGGCAAACGCGCTGATTGAGAAGGGCTGGCCCACCTGCCCAGCGCGCGCAATTGAATTCACCGTCCATTCCAACGAGCAGGTCGCCGTCGGAAAGCACAAAGCGGGCATCGTAGTCGCCGTCGAAGTAGGTTTGTGATCTAGCGGGTTTCACGTCCCTTATGCGTACTAGGGGAAGCCCCTGGCCTTCATCATTGAAGCGGTCTGACTTAAAGGCGAAGCCTGATAGAATTTCGACGTGATCGCCCAGTTGTCCCGTTCTCATCCCAGCATCGCCTCCAGCTTAGCGAGGCCGTCGCTGATTTCCTGCTCCAGCGTCCGCAATTCCTTGATGATGTCGGCGGGCTTGTCGTGCGTGACTTCCATGTGCTCGACCTGCTTGTAGCGGTTGAGCGAGAGGTCATAGGTGCCGGTCGCGGCGATTTCGTCCTTGGGCACGGTGAAGCTCTGCGCAGTGCGCGGGTTCTCACGCTCGTCACCGTCGCGCTTGCCCCAGCGGATCAGCACATCGGGCAGGTTGTTCTTGGCATGCTCCTCTGCCGACAACGGCGAGGTGAATTGCAGACCTAGCTTCTCCTCCGGCAACAGCGCTGTGCGCTTGTCGTCCAGCGAGTAGCCATCGGCCTGCATGTCGTAGAACCAGACATGATCCGTCCCGCCTACGCCGGTCTTGGTGAAAAACAGAACGGCGGTCGACACGCCCGCATAGGGCCGGAACACGCCCGAGGGCAGTTTCAGCACGCCTTCGAGCTTGTGCTTCTCGACCAGCAGCTTGCGCAATTCCTGGTGCGCCTTGGATGATCCGAACAGCACGCCATCGGGCACTACCACCGCCGCGCGTCCGCCCGTTTTGAGCAAGCGCAGGAACAGGGCGAGGAACAGCAGCTCGGTCTTCTTCGTCTTGACGATCTGTTGGAGGTTCTTGGCGGTCGCATCGTAATCGAGCGATCCAGCAAAGGGCGGATTGGCGAGGATCAGGCTGTACCTGCCCGCATCCTTGCCATGCTCTTCGGCCAGGCTGTCGCGGTAGCTGACATCGGGATTGTCCACCCCGTG
>NZ_LWFF01000019.1 GCF_001635685.1 Erythrobacter sp. HI0063 | reverse complement strand
CCGCGACCTGCAATCCCGCGCAGGACCCGAAAGAAGGCGTCCCGCTGGCGAACACAGCCCGCATGAAGGCGAGCTGACGATCGACTACCGGACTGTCCTCGTAAACATGCAGCGGCGATCCCGTGATGAAGACCGCATCGTACGCCGCGATGTCCTTGGCCGAGAGCGGGAGCGCGCCATCGTCGGAGGGGCGCACCAGATCGACCGTGCAGCCGGGCCGCATCTGCTTCAGCGTCGCGCGATAGGTTTCGCCGGAACTCTTGCCGGTATCGGCGCGGCGTTCCTGCCGGTCGGCAGGCGTGCCGCTTTCGGCGATCAAAAATGTGAGTTGGGGGATGAAAGCATTCCTCGGATTTTCGCTGCGCACCCTAACTGGGGACGCGTGAACGCGGTGCAACCGTAGCGGCAGTGGCGTTCGGGCGACTCCGCTTGCCGCCAAACGGTTGCAGTTGTAACGGACGGGCCGAGAAGGAGAATCCCATGCGCGTCGGTTGCCCCAAGGAAATCAAGAATCACGAATACCGTGTCGGCCTGACGCCCGAAAGCGCCTACGAGCTGACCAGCCAGGGCAACGAAGTCTGGATCGAGAGCGGTGCGGGCCTCGGCATCGACGCGACGGACGAGCAGTATATGGCCGCCGGCGCCAAAATCGTCGACGGGCCGGACCCGATCTTCGCCGAGTGCGAGATGGTGGTGAAGGTCAAGGAACCGCAGGCCGAAGAGCGCAAGAAACTGCGCCAGGGCCAGATCCTCTACACCTATCTCCACCTCGCCCCCGATCCCGATCAGACGCGCGATCTGCTTGATAGTGGCGTGACCGCGATCGCCTACGAGACGGTCACCGGCCCGCGCGGCCAACTGCCGCTGCTGAAGCCGATGAGCCAGGTGGCCGGGCGCATGAGCGTACAGGCGGGCGCCGCCGCGCTGGAAAAGGCGCATGGCGGGCGCGGCGTCCTCCTCGGCGGGGTTCCGGGCGTGATGCCGGGCAAGGTCGTGGTGATCGGCGGCGGCGTGGTCGGCTTCAACGCCGCGCAGATGGCGGTTGGCCTCGGCGCCAATGTCACCATTCTCGACCGCGATCCCGAAGTTCTCGAAAAGGTCGGCACGCATTTCGAAGCGCGGGCCAGCACGCGGTTTTCCAATGCGGCGAACCTGCTCGACGCGGTCAGCAGCGCTGACCTCGTCATCGGCGCGGTCCTCATCCCCGGCGCGGCCGCACCCAAGCTCGTGACGCGCAATATGCTCAAGCGCATGCAGAAAGGCTCGGTTCTCGTCGACGTGGCGATCGATCAGGGGGGCTGCTTCGAAACCAGCCGCGCGACGACGCATGCCGATCCCACTTATGTGGTCGATGACGTGGTCCATTACTGCGTCGCCAACATGCCCGGCGCGGTGGCGCGCACCAGCACCTATGCGCTCAACAACGTGACGCTGCCCCATGCGCTCAAGATCGCCAAGCTGGGCTGGAAGGAAGCGCTGAAGGCAGATCCGCATCTGGCGGAAGGCCTCAACGTGCATGAAGGCAAGGTGACCTACGAAGCGGTCGCGACCGAACTCGGCCACGAATATCGCAGCGCGGCGGAAGTACTCGGAATAGCCTAATCCGTGCGAAAGGGTGCGAGCACTTCGGCGCGCACCCGCAGCGGGCGCAAGGTCTCGCGGTCGAGCATCGCCCAGGTCGTGGCGGCGGAGACGAGCACGCGCCCGTTCGCGCCCTTAAAGTCCACGCGTCGCAACGATTTCGCGCCTTTCGGTTCGCCTTCGATCCAGGTCTCGCCCGTCACGCTTTCGCCCGGACCGATATTGCCGCGATAGTCGATCTCGTGCCGCACCACGAGCCACACCACGGCTTCCCGGTCCTTGGCCCGCGCCACGGCGTCCCAGTGCTGGGTCGCCATGTCCTGCACCCACTGGACCCAGACCGCATTGTTGACGTGGCCCATCACGTCGATGTGGTCGGGTCCGGCAGTGAACGTGCGAGTGAAGCGCAAGACTATTCCGCCCCGCCATTCTGCCACAGGATGAAGGCGACTTCCTCGGCCATTTCGCGGATCGATTCGAACCGGCCCGACTTGCCGCCATGGCCCGCGCCCATATTGGTCTTGAGCAGCAGCGTGTTATCGTCGGTCTTGTATTCGCGCAATTTGGCGACCCATTTGGCCGGTTCCCAATAGGTCACGCGCGGATCGTTGAGGCCCGCGGTCACCAGCATGGGCGGATAGTCCTGCGCGGTGACCTGATCGTAAGGCGAATAGCTCAGCATATAGGCAAAGGCCTGCTTGCTCTCGATGGGATTGCCCCATTCGGGCCATTCGCCCGGCGTCAGCGGCAGATCCTTGTCGAGCATGGTCGACAGCACATCGACGAAGGGCACATGCGCCACCACCGCGCCCCACAGATCGGGATCGGTGTTGGCGACCACGCCCATCAGCTCGCCGCCTGCGGAGCCGCCCGAAATGCTGATCTTGCCCGGCGCGGTATAGCCTTCCGCTACCAGCCCCTTCGCCACATCGACGAAATCGGTGAAGGTGTTGGTCCGCTCGTTCAGCTTGCCGCCGAGATACCAGTTGCGGCCAAGATCGTCTCCGCCGCGGATATGCGCGATGGCATAGGCGTAGCCGCGATCGACGAGGCTGAGACGCGTGGTCGAAAAGCCGGGCGGGATCGCATAGCCGTAAGCGCCATAGGCATAGAGATGCAGCGGGCCGGGCTCTGCCGGGCGATCCTTCCGGCGCACCACGCTGACCGGCACCATCGCCCCGTCGCGCGCGCGGATCGTCAGTCGCTCGGTCACATAAAGATCGGGATCATAGCCGCTCGGAATCTCCTGCTGCTTCAGCAGTTCCAATTCGGCGGTGTCGACCACGTAATCGTAGACCGAATTGGGCGTCACCATGCTGGTATAGGAGAGGCGCAGCCGGTCGGTATCGTATTCGGGATTGTCCGAAAGCCCGGCGGAAAAGCTCGGCTCCATGAAGGCGATCGGCTTGACCAGCGCGGGTTCGACGTAAGAGCGCAGCTGGATCTGGTCGAGGCCTTCCAGCCGCCCTTCGGTGACGAAGAAGTCCTTGAACAGGTCGAAACCGGTCAGATAGAATTCGTCCGATCCCGCGATCAGCGTGGTCCATTCGCCCGGATTGTCGAGCGGTGCGGTCGCGAGGCGGAAATTGACGTGCTCGTCATTGGTGTGGACCCACACCGTATCGCCGCGCACATCGACATCGTATTCGACGCCCTTCTTGCGCGGTTTCACCAGAATCTGTTCGCCCGTCGGATCGGCGGCGGAGACGAGGCGGACCTCGCTCGTCTCGTTGTCGCCCGTCGCGATGACCAGCCAGTCCTCCTGCGCGGTCAGCCCGGTGCCGACGCGGAAGCCCTCGTCCTCCTCGTGATAGATCTCGACATCGCTTTCGACCGGCTGGCCGATCACGTGGAGCCGCGCATTGTCCACGCGCCATTCCTTGGTCGCCAGCCCGTAGACGAGGCCGCGATCGCCCATCACCCAGGTGAGACCGGACAGCGTGCCGGGGATTTCGTCGGGCAATAGCTCACCCGTTTCGAGATCCTTGATCCGCGCCGTGAACCGCTCCGATCCGTCCGTGTCGGTCGAAAAAGCGAGATAGCGCCCGCTCTTCGAGACCGAGAAGCTGCCGAGACGGAAATATTCGACCCCGTCGGCCAGCGCGTTTTCATCGAGGATCAGCTGCGTATCCCCGCCCGCCACCGGCTTGCGGTAATATTTGCGATACTCCGCACCTTCTTCGAATTCCGACCAGTAGAGCCAGTCGCCATCCTTTTGCGGCACGGTGGAATCGTCTTCCTTGATCCGCGCCTTCATCTCTTCGAACAGCGTGTCGACCAGCGGCTGATGCGGCTTCATCTGCGCTTCGAACCAGGCGTTCTCCGCCTTGACGTGATCGAGAATGTCCTCGTCGTCGATGGTCGGATAGCTCGCATCGCGCAGCCAGTTATAGGGATCGGAAATCGTGATCCCGTGATGGCTGTAGGAATAGTCGCGCTTCTCGGCGACTGGGGGCGCGGTCGGTTCGGATGTGGAAGCGGGCACGGAACTCTCTTGATTGGCGGCGGATTGGGCGGCGAGCGGAGCGGATAGCGCCAGGCTCGATACGGAAAGGCCGAAAACGGAAAACGCGGCCAGTAGACGCTTGGACGACATGGATGAACCCCTCGGATAGCGGCGCAGAGGTGGAAAGCGGCCCCGCAATGCCCTACACTGAGACCCGTGATTATGCGGCTGCGCCACGCGCCGCAAGCCGCGCCTGCCCCTTTGGGCCGCGCGAACCGACGAAAGGATACACCGCCATGCTGATGAACGCCCACGAAGCCCGCCTGACCGATCTGCGCAAGGAATTGCAGCGCCGGGGCCTGTCGGGCTTCGTCGTCCCGATTTCCGACGAGCATATGAGCGAATATGTCGGCTCCTATGCGGAGCGGCTGAAATGGCTGACCGGCTTCAAGGGCAGTGTCGGCAGCGCGGCGGTGCTGGCGGGCGATTACAGCGGCAAGGGCGCGGCCATGTTCACCGACGGGCGCTACACCGTGCAGGTGCGCGAGCAGGTTTCGGGTGAGCTCTACGATTACGAGGATGTGCCCGCGACCGGCCCCGCACAATGGATCGCCAAACACGCGCCGAAGGGCGCGAAGATCGGCTACGACGCCTGGCTGCACGGTATCGAATGGGCGGAAGCGGCCGAAAAGGTGCTGGCGAGGAAAGGCATCGAACTTGTCCCGGTCGACGGCAATCCGGTCGATGCGATCTGGAACGACCGGCCCGAACCCTCCCCCGCGCTCGCCGAGCCGCATGACGAGACGCTGGCCGGCCGGTCGAGCGCCGACAAGCGCGCCGAGATCGCCGACTGGCTGAAAGAGGAAGGCTACGACGCGACGATCATCACCGCACTCGATTCGGTGGCCTGGCTGCTCAACATCCGGGGCGGAGATATCGCCCACACGCCCGTCGCGCTGTCCTACGTGATCGCGCGCGCCGACGGGACGGCGGACCTCTTCATCGCGAAGGACAAGATCTCGCCCGGGCTGACCCAACATCTGGGCAATGCCGTGACGGTGCGTGACCGCGCGGATTTCGAACCGGCTCTGGCCGAACTTTCGGGCAAGACCGTCGCTGTCGATCCCGAGCGTGCGGTGGCGGGCATCTTCCACGCCCTGAAGGAAGCGGGGGCCACGATCGGCCGCGCGACCGATCCGGCCGTCCTGCCCAAGGCGATCAAGAACCCGGCCGAACAGCAGGGCCATCGCGACGCCCAGGCGCGCGACGGAGCGGCGATGGTGCGCTTCCTGCGCTGGATCACCGAGGAAGCGCCCAAGGGTGGAATCGACGAACTGACCGCCGCCGCCAAGCTGCGCGAATTCCGCGGCCTCAGCCCGGACCTCAAGGATACGAGCTTCGACACGATCAGCGCCGCCGCGGGCCACGCCGCGCTGCCGCATTACAAAGTGGATGAGGAAAGCAACATCACCATCCCGCCCGCCAGCATCTTCCTGTGCGATTCCGGCGGCCAGTATCGAGACGGGACGACCGACATCACGCGCACGGTCTGGATCGGAACGC
>NZ_LWFF01000018.1 GCF_001635685.1 Erythrobacter sp. HI0063 | reverse complement strand
AGAACGGCGGTCGACACGCCCGCATAGGGCCGGAACACGCCCGAGGGCAGTTTCAGCACGCCTTCGAGCTTGTGCTTCTCGACCAGCAGCTTGCGCAATTCCTGGTGCGCCTTGGATGATCCGAACAGCACGCCATCGGGCACTACCACCGCCGCGCGTCCGCCCGTTTTGAGCAAGCGCAGGAACAGGGCGAGGAACAGCAGCTCGGTCTTCTTCGTCTTGACGATCTGTTGGAGGTTCTTGGCGGTCGCATCGTAATCGAGCGATCCAGCAAAGGGCGGATTGGCGAGGATCAGGCTGTACCTGCCCGCATCCTTGCCATGCTCTTCGGCCAGGCTGTCGCGGTAGCTGACATCGGGATTGTCCACCCCGTGCAGAGTCATATTCATACTGCCGATGCGGAGCATGGTGGGGTCGAAATCGAACCCGTGGAACATGGCATTGTGAAAGTGGTGGCGCAGCTTTTCATCGCGAAACAGCTGCGGGTGATTGTCGCGCAGGTACTCGCCGGCCGCGACCAGAAAGCCCGCTGTGCCGAGCGCGGGATCGCAGATCACGTCCTCGGGCGTCGGCTGGGTCATCTCGACCATCAAGCGGATGATATGACGCGGCGTGCGGAACTGGCCATTGGTGCCGGCGCTCGCGATCTTGCCGAGCATGTATTCATAGAGATCGCCTTTGGTGTCGCGATCGTCCATCGGGATTTTGTCGAGCATGTCGACGGTCTTGGCGAGCAATGCGGCGTTGCTGAAACCAAGCCGCGCGTCCTTCATGTGCTCGCCATAACTGGAACCGTGCTCACCCAGCTGGCGAAGGAACGGGAAAACCCGCTCGGCCACGACATCCATCATCTCGCGCGCTTCGAAGTTCTTGAAGCGGGACCAGCGAAGATCGGAGTAAGGACGACCTTGATCGTCGTTGCCGTCCGGAAAAATTCGCCGCTCCATCGCAATGCCAAGGTTGGCGGCCTTGTTTTCCTCAAGAGTATGCAAGTCGTCGAGGCGCTTGATGAATAGCAGATAGGTAGTCTGCTCGATGACGGACAGCGGGTTAGACACACCCCCCGACCAGAAGGCATTCCAAATTTGATCGACTTGATTGCGGATTTCGCCCGTCAGCATTGCGGCTCCATGTTTAGCCGCCTCAGTAGACAGCCGGATAGAAAAGCAAAATTTTGCTTTCTCGGGAAGGGATTCTTGAAGCTAGACCACAAGAGGCTTTAGCAATCAATCGGACGTGCCGACTGAGCGGGAACCGGCGGATGCCCGCCGCCTTGAACCGCAAGGCGGCGAGCTGTCTGTCACTTATGCCGCCAATCGTTGCGGCTCGGCCATCTTAGCCAGCCAAGAATTGGTGGGAAACCGATCGGTTAGCGCCGCAAGGACTGCGTCGTCACCAGCATCAGGCGCACCAGAGGCCGCCCCGGTCGCAAGAAAATAGCGCCAGGCCACCTGTGTGATCGTGCAGACGTCAGCCACGACCTGTGTCTCCACATGGTCCCATGCGCCATACCTGACCGCGAGCGAGATATCCTTTGAGGGCATCGGCTTCGATGCCACGCCGATGGCCTCGCAAAACTCCGGAAGATGGACGTAATGGCCGAGCGATCGCACCGCGCTAGAGAGGTCAAGCCGGGTACGCGCGAACGGTGCCGGATCGCGCAGTTGCAGCGGCAGGACCATGCCGCGTTCCATCGCTGCGCGCTTCAGGCATAGAAAGTCCTTTGCTTCGCCTCCCCAGCTGATGATCCTGGCGTCCTGAAACGCCGAGCATAGGGTGAAGAACGCGCCGACAATGTCCTCCTCGGGCTGATCTGTAATCACCTCGACATTGGTGACCACAGGTCGATCCATGTCCGGCGATATGGTCAGAACACACCATGCGCCCGCGACGATCCGGTGGAACGGCCAGCGGACGAAGCCTTGCGTAGCGTCGTTCTCGGCCACCTGGTAACGCTTGAAGGCGTCCATATCGTAGAGAAACTCGAAGTCGCAGACGATCACCCGCTGCCACGGACTGGTTGCGGATCGATCGGCGAGGAATAGCGCAGCCTCTTCGCCAAGCGTATGGGTCTTCTGGCGCAGGGCGGCTGACTGCTCGACGGGCAGCAGTTCCGAAGTTTGGTTGGTCATGTAAATTTACTCCAGGCATAAAAAAGCCCGCATGCAGCGGGCGGAGGTTAGTCAGTGTTGGCGAACCCACCTGAGGGCGGGGCGCGTTGGCGACAGGCGCTCTTGGTCATCGTCAGTCGAGCTCAGCGTCGCGTCCGAGCGCCTTTATGGCCAAGCGTCCGATCAGCTCGGCCTCGGCAGTGACCGAGCGGTGCAGCGAGATGAGCGATGTGTCCCCCGAGCCCTGCATCTCGATCAGAAGCGTGCGGTTGCGCTCATCGTCTGGCGAAGAAGCCGTCGCGAGTTCTGTATTTGGATAGTGGGCCTGCACCGAAGGAACAGCGCTTCGGCCGACAGCCATGCGGATCGCTTTAAGGTCATCGGTGGGATCGCAATTGCCCGAGATGTCGACCTGATCGACCAGTGCAATCGCCTGTTGTACGAATACCGGCAGGGACCAGAACACGAGCGGCTGCATGACGGCTTGGTTCGCGATCCACTGCAGGAAAGTACCGTCCGGATCGGAGTGCCCGCCGCACACCCAGCTTGATGTATGGGCGGTCCAGTGCCCGTTTTCGAAAACGAACCGGGCTGCCCCGGCCCCGTGGATGTAGATCGTGTCGCCTCTGTCGTTTGCGTCAGCAGCACGCGTGCGCAAGCAGCACACGGTGAACGTGTCAGTCATTTCGTATTTTCCTTTAAATCACCATCCTTGCCTTCAGTCTCGGCAAGGAAGGTCAGGTCACATCGCGCTGGGGCGCATGTTGGCGAGGGCCGCGCGCCTCTCGGCCTGCAGGATAAGCCGATCGAGGCGGAAGATGGGATCCGCCTCGCGGGCGTCACGGAACAGGGAGAGATCGCGCAAGTGCATGAGGTGGGAGAACCGCTCGTCGGTGTCGTCAGCAAGCCAGCGATCGAACGCCGCCAGCGGATGGGCAAGCTTGGAGGGAGATGCGTATCGCGACGCGGCGTAGTGCAGCCACGCTAGCCAGGTTATTGCGACGTCTTCCTCGCAATAGCGGAACACCTGCTGCTCGCGTCCGTCGGCGATCATGGCCGCAACGCTATCGCCGCTGCCCTGCGTCTTGGCGTCAATGCCGAGTGCCTTGCATATGTTCGCCAGACTGGGTCGCCCCGCACCACCGAACCTGCCGTAGAGTTCGGCAAGGTCGGCGTGCGTAATCGCCCAACGCGGCGCCATCCAAGCTGTGCGAAGGGCGTTGTCCTCGAAGAGCAATTGGCGAGAAGCGGCGAGTTGCAGGACCGGAACGTCGAACCCCCGGCCATTCCAGGTGACCAAAGTCGCGCCCGGATCGAGCAGCTCGAACAGGCGGCGCAAGCCCGCCCGTTCGTTGGCGAAGTCGATGGTTTCGATGCCGAACGCATAATCGTCGCCGATCTTCTTCTGGCTCAAGACGCTGCAGCAAACGGGCTCGTGCAGCGGCCAGGGCGGGAACGAGCCGTCCTCGTTTGCCGGTGAAAGCGTTTCGATATCGAGCACCTGGACGTGGTCGGTCTGGTAGCATTCGGGGTAGTCGAATCTCTGGTATTTCATGGGTTCGGCCTCCGGCCCAAACCCGGCGAAGCGCAAGCGAGCGTCTTGCTCCCTTTTCCACTCCTTCGACCGGGCTCAACCCGGTCACTTCACCATCCTGTTCTAATTGACCCCGCGGCCCTTACCGGGTTCGGGCCATCCTGCCGAGCCTGGCGATGTTTTGTAGGCAGAGGGCTCACGATCGTCATTCATCGCGACGTCGTTGTCGGAGTCGGCGGGAGAAATTGCCGCGTCTCGAGGCGCGGTTCGCATATCATCCAGCGATTGCACCCGAACCTTCGCGTGAGGATAGATCAGCTTATGGAGCAGGTCGATGCGGCGCTGATATTCAAGGCTTGCGGCATCGGCATCATCCAAACGGGACAGCTTGCGCAACGCCGATTGTATGGTGGGTTCCATCAGCCATCGGTCAACCTCCTCGCGAATATCGCGGGGTACGTCCTGGTGGGCGCGTATTCCGCCGGGGACAGCGTAAAGATCTCCGGGTTTTGCAGCGAAATGCTCGACGACGCGACCGATGTCATCAACCTGCCGGAAATGTTCTGCTCGCAGCGCATCCTGCGCAGCAGGTGCAGAAAGGAAACTTGGGTCTAGCCCCATATTCTCCAACATATCTGCTGGAAGCACAAAGCCATTTCCGGCCCAACGGATCAGGCGCTTCTTCTTCCGCAGGCGTGCCATGATCTCTTCGAGATCGAGGCGTGGACCGCTCTCGCTTGGCGAGGGGGCGGCTGGTGGCATGGCGTCAGACTGGTCAGCACCGACGCCGTCTTGCTCCGCGAGTTCGGATGCGCGCGATGGCCTTGGAAATTCGTCCATTGGTATGAGGGAGGGCATTGGCTCAGATAGTTTGTTCGGAACTGAGAACTCGAAGATCTGCGGGGTAAGCCCCGGGACGGCAAGCGTAGTTATCGGCTCGATTTTGCTGAAAGCCCGCGCAGGTTGGATGGGTAATTTAGGGACGGGCGGCACGTTCACCTGCGGCACAATCGGCGGAATTCGCAAATTCGCGAAATCGTTCGAGAACAGCGGTGGAATTTTCGTCGACCTTCGTTTGATCGGCATTCGAAATGGCGACGTGGTGACCGCAAGCTCGGGCAGGTCAACGGACGCGATCGGTTGCACCTGTCGGAAATCCGGTAAGGGCGGGATGGCTGACAAAGTGAAGTTGGAAGCCAAGCTCGGGCGCGAAGGCACACGCAGTGACTTGATCGGCTTCGCCAGCCTGTTTCTCGCCTCCTCGAATTGGCGCGCCTTGCGGTCGATATCCTTGCTGGACCTGGCCAGCTCGGCGGATGCCAGCGCCGACAGGGATCGCGCTACGCGGCTGTGGTTCTCCTCGTTTGCCGCAACGTACTCGCCAGATCTTGCTTTGCGCGTGCGCGCCTCTCCCAGATGTTGCTGGGGTTCCACCGGAAGACCACGGGCAGCATGCGACAAGGCAGTGTGGCGCTCGCACTGACCGGCTTCGCGCGACATGCGTGTCATCGCACGCGCAAAATTTTCCCGCAGGAGCTGCATGCTTCGGGGATTGTCGAGATCGGTGCGCAGGGCCTCGGCTACCTCCCACTCGTTCGGGCCGACGCGCGTCATCGGGCGATAGCTTGACATGACATGGGCATGCCAATTGCGAGGATCCCCATCGGGATCGGGCGCATGCAGGGCGATTGCGTATGGTAGCCCATGCTTCCCGAAACACTCTTCGGCCCATTCGCGCGTAGTCTGAAACTGCTGCTCATTCGACCAGCGGTAGTCGAGCGCCAGCAC
>NZ_LWFF01000017.1 GCF_001635685.1 Erythrobacter sp. HI0063 | reverse complement strand
GAAACGCCCGAAGCGACGGCGAGCGCGGCGCCCGAACAGGTCATCGACGATACGCAGGAAGCGGGCAGCGATGCGCGCATCGCCAATCGCATTCGCGGCATTTTCGGCGAATTGCCCGCCTTTGAAAATGTCAGTGTCGACGTGCAGCAGGGCGTCGTCTCGCTGGCGGGCACCGTACCCGCGCAGGAGGATATCGCGCGCGCCGAAACCATCGTCGGGCGTATTTCCGGCGTCGTTACTGTCGAAAACGCGATCGAGCGCGATCTTTCCGTGAACAGCGCGGGCAGCCTCGCCAGCCTTCAGGACCGGATCGATCATTTCATCGCGCTGCTCCCGCTTCTCGGATTGGCGGTCGTCGTCGCTCTCGTCATCGGAGCGGTGGGGTATCTCATCGCCGGGCTGACGGGCTTTTGGCACCGCATCGCGCCCAACTCCTTCCTCGCGGAATTGATCGCGAGCGCGATCCGTTTCGTCTTCATCATCGGCGGTCTCGTCGTCGCGCTCGACATGATCGGGGCGGGCGCGCTTCTGGGGGCGGTGCTGGGCGGTGCGGGCGTGGTCGGCGTCGCGCTGGGTTTCGCCATGCGCGACACCATCGAGAACTACGTCGCCAGCCTGATGCTGAGCCTGCGCCAGCCCTTCCGCGCCAATGACTGGGTGCTGATCGACGATCTGGAGGGGCGCGTGATTCGCCTGACCAGCCGCGCCACCATTCTGATGACGCTGGACGGCAATCATCTGCGCATTCCCAACGCGCAGGTCTTCAAGGCGGTGATCACCAATTTCACCACCAATCCGCAGCGCCGCTTCCAGTTCGACCTGGGCGTCGATGCCGACGACGATGCGCGGGCCGCGCGCAAGCTGGGCCGCGAGATCCTGGCCGCGCTCGATTTCGTGTCCAACGATCCGCCTGCCGAGGCGCGGATCATCGAAGTCGGCGATTCCAACGTGGTGATCCGCTTCCTCGCCTGGATCGACCAGCGCGAGGCGGATTGGTGGAAAGCGCAGAGCCGCGCGATCCCCGCGGTCAAGACGGCCCTGGAAGATGCGGGCTTCGGCCTCCCGGAACCGATCTATCGCCTGCGCTTCGACCCGCGCAGCGCCACGCTCCCGTTCGAAAATATCGCCGAGGGCCAAGCGGCCGGATCGGCGCCGGCCCGCGATCAGGCCGCGAAGAAAGTCCGCCAGATCACCGCCGTCGAAGACGAGGAGGATGTCCGCCCCGTCACCGAGATCGCCGATATGGTCGAAGAAGAGCGCCGGGCGGGCGGTGGCGGCCAGGAAAAGGACCTGCTCGACCACTCACGCCCGGTGGAATGACGCCGCCCGGCTAGCGCAGCCTCGGAATGTCCCGGCACAGATAGGCGCGCTTATAGGGTTCGTCCCAGCATCGCTCGAGACCTTCCAGCACGGTAAGGTTTTGCGGCCATGGCAGTGAAATCGGCTTCCCATCCATACCGACCGCATTGTCCCAGGAAGGTGGTTTGGGAATGGTGGAAAGCTTCGCGATCGCTTCGGTGAGAGACGTCCTGTCACGTCGCAGGAACGCTATCGTCCCTTCGACATAAAGGTTCCAGGCTGCGGTCGATGCGTCGTCGCCTGTACGGTAGCTGCTTTCGAAATGCCTCAACGCTTCTGCGTTGTGCCCGGCGAAACCCCACATCTGGCCTTCGTGCCATGCCAGAATCCTGAGCAAAGATCGATCGCGGGGGTCGTCGGGCGAAAGCGCGCTGCCATTGATTTGCTGCCAATCCCGCAGAATTTCGGCCGCTTCCAGAAAGCATTCCTTATCGTGCAGCACCCGCCAGCCCATGCCTTCCGTCTGATCGAAGCTGACCGCATCGAGCGCCAGCATCGCATTGCGATCGTAAGCGCATTCCGCAGCGGTCGGCTCGACCGGAGACTGCGTGACGGGCGACGCGGCGAGCAGGGCTAAAGAAACAAGCACGGAACCAGATTACCGGTCCCAAGCTCGCATGCAAGCCCGCCCGTCGGATCGCGCGTATTCGGGCCTCAGCCCTTCTGTGCCTGCTTCTCGCGCTCGATCGATTCGAGGATGATGCGCTTGGCTTCGGCGGTATCGCCCCAATTGCCGACGCGTACCCACTTTTCCTTTTCGAGATCTTTGTAGTGGGTGAAGAAGTGTTCGATCTGCGCGAAGATGATGCTGGGCAGATCCTTCGTCTCGGCGACGTCCGAATAATAGGGGAAAGTCGTGTCGATCGGGACGCAGACCAGCTTTTCGTCACCGCCATGCTCGTCTTCGAGATTGAGCACGCCGATCGGACGCGCGCGGACGACGCAGCCGGGAACGAACGGGCTGCGGCTGATCACCAGCGCGTCGAGCGGATCGCCGTCGGGCGACAGCGTGTGCGGCACGAAGCCGTAATTGGCCGGATAGCGCATCGGCGTGTGCAGGATGCGATCCACAAATAGCGCGCCCGATTCCTTGTCGAATTCGTATTTCACCGGCTCGCCCCCGGTGGGGACTTCGATGATGACGTTGAGGCTTTCGGGCGGATTGTCGCCAGTGGGGATCAGGTCGATGCGCATGGGCTTCAAGATACCTTTTGAATGGGGCGCTTACCGGGCCGGGTCGCGCAAGATGTCGCGCGCGCCCATACGGCGTGACCCGTGCGGCTGCAAGCCACCCGGACCCTTTGCGCACCCTCGGCACAGACGCGCTTCTTCTCCTCGCACAGCGCCTTTTCCGTTTCCCGCGAACGCGCTAGGGGCACGGCCATGAGCAAATCTTCCGGCAAATCCTCCCAGAAAACCCCGCAGGCGATCCGCGGTACTCAGGACATTTTCGGCGCGGATGCGGAAAGCTTCGCCTTCGTGGTCGAAACCTTCGAGCGCGTGCGCAAGCTCTACCGCTTCCGCCGCGTCGAAATGCCGGTGTTCGAGAAGACCGAGGTTTTCGCGCGCTCGATCGGGGAGACGACCGATATCGTCTCGAAGGAAATGTATTCCTTCGAAGACAGGGGCGGGGAATCGCTGACGCTGCGCCCGGAATTCACCGCCGGGATCGCGCGCGCCTTTCTGACCAATGGCTGGCAACAACATGCGCCGGTTAAGCTCGCAACCCACGGGCCGCTGTTCCGCTACGAACGCCCGCAAAAGGGCCGCTACCGCCAGTTCCACCAGATCGACGCCGAGATCGTGGGCGCCGCCGAACCGCAGGCGGATGTCGAATTGCTGGCGATGGCGGATCAGCTGTTGAAGGAACTCGGGATCGAGGGCGTCACGCTGCATCTCAATACGCTCGGCGATGGCGACAGCCGGGAGGCCTGGCGCGCCGCGCTGGTCGAGCATTTCCGAAGCGTGAAGGACGAATTGTCGGAAGATTCGCAGGAACGGCTGGAGAAGAACCCGCTGCGGATTCTCGACAGCAAGGACCGGCGCGACCAGAAATTCGTCGCCGATGCGCCGAAAATCGACCAGTTCCTGTCGGACGACGCCCGCGCCTTCTTCGACGCGGTGACCGGCGGCCTCGATGCGGCGGGCGTGAAATGGACGCGCGCCGAAAGCCTCGTTCGCGGTCTCGACTATTATCGCCACACCGCCTTCGAATTCATTCCAGACGAAGGGAGCGATGCGGCGGGCAAGCTCGGCAGCCAGAGCACAATTCTGGGCGGCGGGCGCTATGACGGTCTGATGGAATCGCTCGGCGGAGCGGCCACGCCTGCGGTCGGCTGGGCGGCAGGGATCGAGCGGCTGGCGATGCTGGTGGGCGAGAAAAGCGAAACGCGGGCCGATGTGATCGTGGTCGTCGAAAACGATGCGGTGCTGTCGAAGGGGATCGAAGCGGCCCGCAAGCTGCGCGATGGCGGGATGGCGGTGGAGCTTGTCGCCTCGGGCTCTCCCAAGAAGCGCTTCGACAAGGCTCGGAAGGAAAACCCGAAAGCGCTGCTTTCCTTCGATCAGCGCGATGCGTTTCAGAGCAATCTGCGCGGCGATGCGGATGTAGAGGCCAGCATTCGCAGCATCCTGAACGATCCGGCGTTCGACCTTTGACCATCCCCGCCGAACGCCTCGACCAGATCACCCATCGCTTCGCGGAGCTGGAAGCGCGCATGGCGTCCGGCACGCTGGAAGGCGACGCCTTCGTTCAGGCATCGCGCGACTATGCCGAGCTCGAGCCGGTCGCGAAAATCGCCGCGCAGGTGAAGGCGATGCGCGCCGAATTGCCGGATCTCGAAGCCATGCTCGCCGATCCCGAAATGAAGGCGATGGCGGAAGAGGAGCTCGCTTCGATCCGCGAGGCGTTGCCCGAGGCGGAGCGCCAGCTCGCCGTGGCCATGCTGCCACGCGACAGCGCGGATGCGAAGCCCGCAATGCTCGAAATCCGCGCCGGGACCGGGGGCGACGAAGCGGCCCTCTTCGCGGGCGATCTCTATCGCATGTACGAGAGATATGCCGCCGAACGCGGCTGGAAGGTCGAACCGGTCAGCATGAGCGCATCGGAAGTCGGCGGATTCAAGGAAATCGTCGCCAACGTCACGGGCACGGGCGTGTTCGCCAAACTGAAGTTCGAAAGCGGCGTCCACCGCGTCCAGCGCGTGCCGGAAACGGAAAGCGGCGGGCGCATCCACACCAGCGCAGCGACCGTGGCCGTCCTGCCCGAACCCGACGCGGTCGACGTGCAGATCGACCCGACCGAGCTCAAGATCGACACGTATCGCTCGTCCGGCGCGGGCGGCCAGCACGTCAACACCACGGACAGCGCGATCCGCATCACGCACCTTCCGACCGGCACCGTCGTCACCTGCCAGGACGGGCGCAGCCAGCACAAGAACCGCGAAAAGGCGATGCAGGTGCTGCGCGCGCGCCTCTACGAGGCGCAGCGCGAAGCCACGCAGGGCGCGGAAGCCGAAGCGCGCAAGGCCATGGTCGGCTCGGGCGACCGTTCCGAACGCATCCGCACGTACAATTACCCGCAAGGCCGCGTGACCGATCATCGCATCGGGCTGACGCTGCACAAGCTGCCCGAAATCGTCGCGGGGCCGGGCCTCGGCGAAATGATCGACGCGCTGATCGCGGAGGACGAGGCGAAGCGTCTGGCCGCGCTGGCGGAATAAGGCCCGATGGCCGCGACGATCGCCGACGCGCTGCGCGCCGCTGCCGAGCGGCTGTCCGCGACCAGCGACACCGCGCGGCTCGATGCGGAGCTTTTGATGGCGCACGCGCTCGGCGCCTCGCGATCGGACCTGCTGCTGCGCCACATGCGCGATTGCGTGCCGACAGGCTTCGAACCGCTGGTGGACCGCCGCGCCGCGCGAGAGCCGGTTGCGCATATCCTCGGCGAGCAGGAGTTTTTCGGCCGCACGTTCCGCGTCACACCCGCCACGCTGATCCCGCGCGGCGATAGCGAGGTGCTGGTGGAAGCGGCCCTCGCCGTCGATCCGCAGCCCCGGCGCGTGCTCGATTTGGGCACCGGCACGGGCGCGCTGCTCCTGAGCGTTCTTGCCGAAACCGCCGCCGAGGGTGTCGCTACGGATCGCTCCGCCGCTGCGCTGGCCGTCGCGCGCGAGAATGCCGAGCGGCTCGGCCTTGCTGCGCGGGCCCGTTTCGAGGAGCGCGATTGGCACGAGGCGGGCTGGGCCGCCGATCTCGGAGCCTTCGATCTCGTCCTGTGCAATCCGCCCTATGTCGAGGACAACGCCGATCTCGACCCGGATGTGCGCGATTACGAGCCGGGATCGGCCCTGTTCGCAGGCGAGGAGGGGCTCGACGATTATCGCGCGCTGCTGCCCCAGCTTGCCGGGCTGCTGGAGCCGGAAGGCGTCGCCATTTTCGAGATCGGGGCGGGTCAGGCCGATGCAGTCACGTCCCTCGCAGCGACCGAGGGGTTTGCAGCCAAATTGCATCGCGATCTTGCCGGGAGGCCGCGCGCCTTGGCCATGAAGCGGGGAATAAACCGATAGGGGCTTGGCAAACCGGATGGGAGGCACTACCCCTAGCTTACAGGTTAGCGGAGTGCGACGCGTTCGTCCCGCCGGTCTGGCTC
>NZ_LWFF01000016.1 GCF_001635685.1 Erythrobacter sp. HI0063 | reverse complement strand
CTGACGATGCTGCGCACATGGTCGGTGTCCAACCGCTCGTTTTCGGTGAATTCGAAGATGAGCCGATTGGTCGGAAGGCCCGTTTCGAGCGCCGTTTCCATCGTCAGCTTGATGCAGGCAAGGGGCGAGTAGACGGCGTTGGGCATGAAGTTGATGGAAAGCTTGGCCTCCGTATCCAACAGACCGGCAGCCACCGCTTCCCTGATCGCGTTGACCCGACAGGCCTGATCGAACGCATACCGGCTGTCTTCGGTCACGCGCCCCAGGATTTCACCTGCGCTTTCTCCATTCGTGCCTCGAACGAGCGCCTCGAAGGCGTAGGGACGGCCTGTGGTCAGATCCACGATCGGTTGGAAAGCCGTTCGGATGTCGAAGCCGAGGCTTTCGCCATTCCGGCATCCGCTGCATTTCATAACCATAAAGAGCCCTTTTGAAACGGACGCTATTTGGCTCCGTAATGGCTAATTAAGCATGAACTCGCAGATGAATTTCGCCTCTTTTTTGGCGGGTTCGCTTGTTTCTCGGATCGAATGCAAAAAATTTTCTACTTGGGAGTGCGAAATCGAAAGAAGCGAAAAGATCGGCGATTTATTTCGAGCATGAATCGCCGATGGCATAGGCACGGCAGAAGACGTCCACGGCGCCATCGATCCGTTCCGTGTCGCGCTGTTCATCGCGGGCCATACCGAAGCGACGTTCGAGATCACCCATCCCCTTGCACATGGCGGCGAATTGTTCGGCCGCGAGTTCGGGATCGTCGACGGAAATATCGCCCGCTTGGGTGAGGGATGTCAGCAATGCTGCGAATGCTTCCTTCATCCGATGCGGTCCTGCCGCAAGGAACGTTGCACCGACCGCCGGGTCGAGTTCGGTTTCCGCCGCGATACGGCGCTCGAACTGAACCATCTCCGGGCGCGAGAGGAATGTGACCATCGCTTTCCCGATCTCGGTCAGGCGTTCGCGCAGAGTGCCGTTCGGAACTGACGGCACGGTGAAATATCCCCGGATCCGTTCGCATTCCTGTTCGACAGCCGCAGTGAACAGGCCGCGCTTGTCACCGAACTGGTAATAGACAGTGACTTTGGAAACACCGGCTACGGCCGCGACCTGCTCTATCGAGGTCGCCGCGTAGCCACGGTCGAAAAAGCTGGCGACTGCCGCATCGACGATGGCCTTTCGCTTCGTCTCGCTGGCAGGCCTGCCGGCTCTGACTGGCATCGATCCTGTTTCGTCACTTGCCAATCTGAACGGCTCCGCTCACCTGAACGCAATCGTTCATTAATGAGCTATGCGACCGGTCTTGGCAAGAGAGGCGACGGAGCGTTTGTATGAACTGGATCGCGATCCGCATGCTCACCGGCGACGCGCAGAAGTTCTACGGCCTGCTGTTCGGCATCGCCTTTTCCACTCTTCTCATCACCCAGCAGCTTACCATCTTCGTGAATCTCCTCGAACGCGGGTCGAGCGGGGTCTACAATGTGTCGAGCGCCGATGTCTGGGTGATGGACCCCGTCAGCAGGACGACCGAGGTCGCCTATCCGATGCCTTCGACCGCGCTCGATAAGGTGCGCGGCGTGCCCGGCGTGGCATGGGCGGTGCCGCATATCCGCGCGTCGGCTTCGGTGCGGACCGGAAGCGGCGAATTGGAGGGTGTGACGGTGGTGGGCGTCGATGATGCCACGCTGATCGGCCTGCCGAAAAACATGGCCGAAGGAACCCCGGGGGTTCTGTCGCAACCCGATAGCGTGATCATCGACGATGTCGGCGCAACGCGCATGTTCCCCGACCAAAGCCCGATCGGCCAGCGTCTGGAGCTTAACGACCAGCGCGCCGTGATCCGCGGGATTGCCGATGCAATCCCGAGTTTCACCAGCCAGGTTACGCTTTATACCAAATACAGCCGCGCGCTGAATTACGTGCCGGGCACGCGCAACCGCCTGTCCTTCGTGCTGGTCGGCAAGGCGCAGGACGTGTCGCCGGAAGAACTGGTCGAGCGGATCGAAAGCCAGGCCGGCCTTCGCGCCCGCACCCGTGACGATTTCGCGCGCGACGGAGTCGATTTCATCATCGAGAACACGGGCATCCCGCTCAATTTCGGAATCACCGTGGCGCTCGGCATCATCGTCGGCGTGGCGATCGTCGGGCTGACCTTCAGCCTCTTCATTCGCGACAACATCAAGCAGTTCGGTGCCCTGAAGGCCATCGGCGTGACCAATGGCACTATCCGCCGCATGGTCGCGGTACAGGCGGGGGTGGTCGGATTTGTCG
>NZ_LWFF01000015.1 GCF_001635685.1 Erythrobacter sp. HI0063 | reverse complement strand
GTTCCGGCGCGCGCTGCCGCTCCTGTTCCTGCCGCAACGCGCCCGGTCGAAGTGGCGCGGGCCGACACCGCCGGGGCCGATTACACGCTGCCCGAAGGCCGTCGCCAACCCGCCCCCGCCGTGACGCGATCGACGCCGGTTCCGGGCAAGCCCGCAGCGCAGGCCGCCCCCGTCGCGGCAACGGTTCCGGTAAGCGCGGGCGCGCGCATGGCGGGCGAGTGGAAATTGCAGCTCGGCGCTTTCGGCAATTCCGGAAATGCCGATCGCCTGGCGAGCCGCCTGTCGGGCAATGCCGCCCTCGGCGATGCGCGCGTCGAGCAGGAGCCTGCCGGGCGTCTCACCAAGGTCATGGCGGTCGGCTATCCCAGCCGCGCCGCGGCGCAGGATGCATGCTCCGCCCTGAAACGCGGCGGGCAGGACTGCCTCGTCACCCGTTGATCGCGCGAGGCCGGCTTCCCCCCTTCAATTGACCCGTTTCGCTCGATCGAGAGCGGCCATACATTGCATCGGCATTCGTTTTTGGAGAGAGCCCTCTTTAAGCTCGTCGGTTACGGAGCCCGCCCGAATGGCCTAGGAGCGCGCGGAAGGGATGATGCCGTGTCGAATATGCTGAAGACGCTGGTCAAGGATTACGGGTGGATACACACCTCGCTCGGCGTGGCAGGCAATGCCACGTTCGTGGTCGGAAGCGTGCTCTTTCTCCCGCAATTCGAGAATTTGCAGAAACTTGCCGTTTGGCTCTTTATCGTCGGGTCGGCGCTGATGCTGGTGGGCGCGCTGGGCAGCTTGGCGGTCAAACTGTACGACGATAGATAGTGTATCGGGCACAAGGGACGGACGCGTGGCTGGGACGATTGGGGGACAAAATGACTGAAACGCGCGCAGCAGCTGCCGCCTCACCCGACCAGCCGCAAGCGCATACAGCACCGCTCGGCGCCTCGCCCGATCGGATCGCGAGCCTCGATTTCATTCGCGGCATTGCTGTGATGGGTATCCTCGCGGCGAATATCATCGCCTTCGGCCAGCCTTTTGCCGCTTACATGTATCCAGACGCCTTTCTGACGCCGCATGGCGAGGCGGAGGGTTGGATGTGGGTTGCGCAATTCGTCCTCGTCGACGGCAAGATGCGCGCGCTGTTCTCGCTTCTGTTCGGGGCCGGGCTCTATCTCTTCCTCGAAAAGGCGTGGGAACGGGGACAGGGCCGCTGGCTCCAGGTGCGCAGGCTGTTGTGGCTGGGCCTGTTCGGGCTCTTCCATTTCTTCTTCATCTGGAAGGGAGACATTCTGTTCCTCTATGCGGTGTCCGGCCTTGCCGTGCTGCCCTTCGTGAAGATGGCGCGCCGCAACCAGTTCATCCTCGGCGTGCTGGGCTATATCGTCGGCGGTATCGTCTATGCCGGAATGGCCGCATCCATGGTGATGAGCGCGAACGGCGCGATCCCCGGAGACGAAGCCGCGCGGGCTGAAGTGCAGGCCGTGATGGTCGAAGCGCAGGAAGAGGAAATCGCGCAGGACCGGATCGACGGTGAATTGATCGCGAGCGGCGATTATCCCGGCTTGGTCGAACGCAATCTCACCGAAAGCACAACCGAGCCGCTGACCATGCTCCTGCTGTTCTGGCTGGAGACCTTGCCGCTGATGCTGATGGGTATGGCGCTCTATCGCAAGGGGCTGTTTTCCGGCGGCGTCGACCGGCGCAAGCAGATGATCTGGGGCTGGGCGGGGGTGCTGGTCGGCGGGGCGCTGACATTGTGGATCGCGCTGATGGTTCGGGCCGGTGGATTCGGCTATTGGGACACGATTGCCGCTTTCATCGGCTGGTCCCATTTCCCGCGTCTTTTCATGGGGCTGGGTCTGCTCGCGCTGCTGGCGCTGTGGGGCGAGCGGGTGAGCGGATGGCTGGCACTGCGCGTTTCGGCAGCGGGGCGGGCGGCCTTTACCAATTATCTCGGCACGTCCGTGGTGATGATGCTGGTCTTCCATGGCTGGGCGGGGGGGCTGTTCGGCGAATTGACGCGTGGGGGGCTCTACGGC
>NZ_LWFF01000014.1 GCF_001635685.1 Erythrobacter sp. HI0063 | reverse complement strand
TTCGCGCCGGGCGACAGCGCCCGCAAGATGGAAAAGGCCGCAGGTGGCCCGGCAGATATCGTCATCCTCGATCTCGAGGATGCGGTGGCCACCGCCAACAAGCCCGAAGCGCGGCGCATGGTCGCCGAATTTCTCCGCGCGAACGAACAGGACCGCGCGCGCCTGTGGGTGCGAATCAATCCGCTGGACGGGGACTGGACGCGCGAGGATCTCGACGCGGTGATGCCTGCACGCCCCGGCGGGATCGTCCTGCCCAAGGCGGAAGGGCGCCATCACGTCGAACAGCTGGATGCCTTGCTGTCCGAGCGCGAGCAGGCAAGCGATATCGAGCCTGGATCGACGCCTGTCATGGCGCTCGTCACCGAAACGGCGGCAGCCATGTTCACGACCGGCGAGTATCGCGGTGCACCGCGGCTGACGGGCATGAGCTGGGGGGCGGAGGATCTCTCGGATTCGCTCGGCGCGGCAGACAGCATGAACGATGATGGCAGCTATCGTCCGGTCTTCGAGCTGGCGCGCTCGCTGTGTCTCTTGGGAGCCGCAGCGGCGGGCGTGACCCCGATCGAGACGATCATGGGCGATTTCCGCGATCTCGAAGGCCTCGAGAAACGCGCGCGGATGGTCAAGCGCGACGGGTATCGCGGAATGCTCGCGATCCATCCCGCACAGGTCGAGGTGATCAACCGCGCCTTCGCACCCAGCGAGGAAGAAATCGCCGAAGCGCGCGAGATCGTGCAATTGTTCGCGGACAATCCCGGCGCGGGCACGATCGGCTGGCGCAAGGGGATGCTCGATCGCCCGCACCTGAGCCGGGCAAAACAGGCGTTGGCGCAGATCGACGAGTGACTTTGCATCTCCTGCGGGTGCGCCTAGACCGGCGGCGACCCCAGGGGAGAGAGACATGAAAACCACCGTCGCCACCGTCCTTGCCAGCCTGTTCGTAGCGCAAGCCGCCTTCGCCCAATCGCAGCAGCCGACGCCTTCGCCCAATCCGGTCGAGGAGCAGGAGGTCGACGCTTCGCAGAATGACGAGGAACTGCCGGCGCAGGGTACCGGCGAAGCGGTGGAGGCGGCGCCTGCGGTTCCGCAGGCCACGCCCGGCGCGGGCGAAGAGAAATGGGACATCACCAACCCGCGCGGTGCCACCATCCGCCAGGTCCCGATCCGCACCGACGAAGGCACCTGGATCGATGTCGATGTCTCGCCCGATGGGCGCACGCTCGCCTTCGCGCTTCTCGGCGATATCTACACCATGCCGATTACGGGCGGCACGCCCACCCGGATCGCCGAAGGGCTGGCCTGGGAAATCCAGCCGCGCTTCTCGCCCGATGGCAGCCGGATCGCCTTCACCTCGGACAGGAACGGCGCGGACAATATCTGGGTGATGAATGCGGACGGGTCGGACAAACGGCGCGTTACGCTGGAGAATTTCCGCCTCCTCAACCAGCCGACCTGGAGCCCGGACGGGCGCTACATCGCGGCGAAGAAGCATTTCACCACCGAACGCTCGGCGGGTACGGGCGAGGTTTGGCTCTATCACATCTCGGGCGGCGGTGGCGTCGCTCTGGTCGAGCGCGCGAGCGAGTCCTTGCAGAAGGAATTGGGCGAGCCGGTCTACGCCCCCGATGGCAGCGCGATCTACTACACCCGCAATGTCAGCCCCGGCGCGATCTTCCAGTATGCGCAGGATTCGCAGCAGAGCCTGTTCGAAATCGAGAAATACGATCTGGCGACGGGCGAGGTGACCACGGCGGTGTCCGGCTATGGCGGATCGGTCCGCCCGCAGCCGTCGCCGGATGGCAAATACCTCTCCTTCGTGCGCCGCGATCGCGATCAGTCGCAGCTCTGGGTCAAGGATCTCTCGAGCGGGGAGGAGCGGATGATCTACGATTCGCTCGACCTCGATTTGCAGGAGACCTGGGCGGTCTATGGCGTCTATCCGGGGATGGACTGGACGCCCGACAGCCGCGAAATCGTGTTCTGGGCGGGCGGCAAGCTGCGCCGCGTCCCGGCCATGGGAGGCGAAGCGCGGGTGATCTCCTTCGCGATCGACGATACGCGCAGCGTGGCCGATGCGCCCCATCCTGTGATCCCGGTCGCGCCCGACAGTTTCGAGACCAAGATCCCGAAATTCGCCGCACTTTCGCCCGATGGTCGCCGGATCGTGTTCGAAAGCCTCGGCAAGCTCTACGTGAAGAATGCCGCCGGGGGCGAAGCGCGGCGGCTGACCGATGATGGGGAGGCGATCGAGGCCTGGCCCGCATGGTCGCGCGATGGCGAACGCATCGCCTATGTCCGCTGGACGGATCAGGGGCTCGGCCAGATCGTCACTCTGGACGCGAACGGCCGCAACCAGCGCACCGTCACCGAAATGCGCGGTCATTACGCCGTGCCGCAATTTTCGCCAGACGGGCGCACCATCGTGTTCGAAAAGCGCGAGGGCGGATATCTGACCGCGCCGGAATTTTCGGAGAATCCGGGCGTCTATCGCGTTTCCGCCACTGGCGGCACGCCGCAGCTGGTCTCGCGCGGGAACAGCGTGCCCCAATTCGGCGCGGCGAACGACCGCATTTTCATGATGGGGCGCGAGGGCGGCAATCTGCAATTGCTGTCCACCGACCTGAATGGCGAGGCCAAGCGCGTCCACGCCCAAGGCGATCTCGCCAACGATTTCCGCGTCTCGCCGACGGGCGAGCATGTCGCGTTCAAGCAGAATTACGAAGTCTTCGTCGTCCCCATCCTGCCGGGCGGCCAGGCAGTGACGGTGGGCGAAAAGGCAAGCTCGCTGCCCGTGGTCAAGGCCAGCAAGGGCGGGGCGGACTATATCGGGTGGGCCGATAACGGATC
>NZ_LWFF01000013.1 GCF_001635685.1 Erythrobacter sp. HI0063 | reverse complement strand
TGGAACGGCAGGAGAAGACGCCCGAATTCGTCGAGAACGACAAGGGCGAAAAGGTCGAAAAGCTGCCCATGTTCTCGGACATGGCCGAAGTGCACCAGGCGCTGGAGACCAAGCAGGTTTCGCTCCACACCAAGATCCTCGCCCGCGTTCCGCAGGCCGACGAGAGCGGTGCGATTTCGATGCAGCGGTTCGAGACGACCGCTGGACGCATGCTGATCGGCGAATGCCTGCCCAAGAACCACAAGGTGCCCTTCGATATCGTCAACCGTCTGCTGACGAAGAAGGACATCGCCGACGTGATCGACGAGGTCTATCGCCACACCGGCCAGAAGGACACGGTGCTGTTCGCCGATGCGATCATGACGCTGGGCTTCCGCCACGCGTTCAAGGCTGGCATCTCGTTCGGCAAGGACGACATGATCATCCCCGAAAGCAAGGTCGGGATGGTCGAGGAGACCAAGTCGCTCGTCGCCGATTATGAGCAGCAGTATCAGGACGGCCTGATCACGCAGCAGGAGAAGTACAACAAGGTGATCGACGCCTGGAGCCGTTGCGGCGATCAGGTGGCGGAAGCCATGATGGACGAGATCAAGTCGCAGCCGATCGACGATGACGGCAAGCAGGCACAGATCAACTCGATCTACATGATGTCGCACTCCGGTGCGCGTGGCAGCCCCGCGCAGATGAAGCAGCTCGCTGGTATGCGCGGCCTGATGGCCAAGCCGTCGGGCGAGATCATCGAGAACCCGATCATCTCGAACTTCAAGGAAGGCCTCAACGTCCTCGAATACTTCAATTCCACCCACGGCGCCCGCAAGGGCCTTGCGGATACGGCGTTGAAGACGGCGAACTCGGGCTACCTGACGCGCCGCCTGGTCGACGTGTCGCAGGATTGCACGATCGTGGTGGAGGACTGCAAGACCGAGAACGCGCTCGACATGCGCGCCATCGTTCAGGGCGGTTCGGTGATCGCTTCGCTCGGCGAACGTATCTTGGGCCGCACCCTGGCCGAAGATGCGGTGAACGCCGCCACCGGCGAAGTCATCGCCAAGGCCGGTACGCTGCTCGACGAACCTATGGTCAAGGCCATCGAGGAAGCCGAAGTGCAGGTCGCCAAGATCCGCTCGCCGCTGGTTTGCGAAGCCGAACAGGGCGTTTGCGCGACCTGCTACGGACGCGACCTTGCGCGCGGTACGCCGGTCAATATCGGCGAGGCCGTGGGCGTCATCGCAGCGCAGTCGATCGGGGAACCGGGCACGCAGCTGACCATGCGTACCTTCCACATCGGCGGTGCGGCGCAGCTCAACGAAACCAGCCACCTGGAAGCGGTGTCGGCCGGTAAGGTCGTCTATCGCGACATGCCGACCATCACCGACAAGCGCGGTCGCATCCTGTCGCTCGCCCGCAACGGCGAGCTGGCGGTGATCGATAGCGAAGGCCGCGAACGTGAAATCCACAAGGTGCCGTATGGTACCATGCTGATGCACAAGGATGGCGAGCAGGTCGAAGAGGGCGGTCGCCTGGCGGAGTGGGATCCGTTCTCGCTTCCGATCATCACCGAACAGTCGGGTGTGGTCCGCTTCCAGGATCTGGTCGAAGGCTCCACCCTCGAAGAGCGCGTCGACGATGCCACCGGCATCGCCCAGCGCGTCGTGACCGAAAACCGGGCGACCGGTCGCAAGAAGAAGGAAGAGCTGCGTCCGCGCATCACTCTCTTCAACGAAGCCGGGGACGAGACCGAAGCCGCGCGCTACATGCTGGCGCCGGGCACCACGATGTCGGTCGAGGACGGCCAGCAGGTCGAAGCGGGCGACATTCTCGCCCGTGCCAGCCGCGAAGCCGCCAAGACCCGCGACATCACCGGTGGTCTGCCGCGCGTCGCTGAACTGTTCGAGGCGCGCCTGCCCAAAGACATGTCGGTCATCGCCAAGATTTCCGGCAAGATCGAATTCGTCCGCGAATACAAGGCCAAGCGCAAGATCGCGATCGTCCCGGAAGAGGGTGATGCGGTGGAATACCTGATCCCCAAGACCAAGGTGATCGACGTGCAGGAAGGCGACTTCGTGAAGAAGGGGGACACCCTGATTTCCGGTTCGCCCAACCCGCACGACATCCTCGAAGTCATGGGCGTCGAGGCGCTGGCCGAATATCTCGTGAACGAAATCCAGGAAGTCTATCGACTCCAGGGCGTGAAGATCAACGACAAGCACATCGAGACGATCGTTCGTCAGATGCTGCAGAAGGTCGAGATCACCGATGGCGGCGACACTACGCTGCTGCCGGGCGAACAGGTCGATCGCACCGAAATGGACGAGTACAACGCCAAGCTGGGCCGCAACAAGAAGAAGGCAGAAGGCACGCCGATCCTGCTCGGGATCACCAAAGCGTCGCTCCAGACCCGTTCGTTCATCTCGGCGGCTTCGTTCCAGGAAACCACGCGCGTGCTCACGCAGGCCGCGGTCGAAGGCAAGAAGGACACGCTGATCGGTCTGAAGGAAAACGTGATCGTGGGCCGTCTCATCCCCGCCGGAACCGGCGCGGGCATGAACCGGATGCGCATCACCGCCTCCAGCCGCGATGCCGCCCTGCGCGCCCAGTGGAAGAAGGCGCAGGAAGCGATCCTGGCCGCCCAGACTGCCGACGAGGAACGCGAAGCCGAACTCGCTCAGGATGCGGACGCGGCGATCGGCGACGATCCGCTGGCCCGGATGGAAGGCGAAACGCACGGCACCGATGCCGATGCGGGCGAATATCTGAACGAGGAAGCCGCCGACGGCGAATAAGCCGCGACTCGCGTGTTTCTCTTGGAATTGGCCCCGCCGGAGCGACCCTCCGGCGGGGCTTTTTCGTTCCGGTCGGCGGCCTTTTTCAGACTGCCGTGCCTATCGTATTGATTTCCTATATAATTTGTTAAATGATCACTCGGTATCGATTGGGTCGCATCGATTCCGGGCAGGGAGAGCCTTTGGAAGTGCGATTGGATGACCGACTCGATTCGGCCAGGCGCGGCAATGCTCCCGGCGGATCGGTCACGGAGGCGTCGAGTGGGGTGCAGGGTGACGCAAATTCGCGATAGCGCGGCGCTCGTTCGGGAGCGGCGCTTGCGGGCGGCCACTGCAGCGGGGTCGTTCTCGCAGATCGCGACCGGTCTGTCGGCCGCCATACTCGCCGCCGCGTTCTACGGCTTCGTGCCCAATGCGATACTTTTGGCGTGGCTGACGGGGGCAGCGTTCCTGTTCGCGACTCGCTTCGTGATCATTCGGGGGTGCGATGCGGACCTGCTCGACGATCGGCAGATACGGACACAACTTGCGCGCCTAGTCGGATCGAAAGCTGCTACATCCGTTTTCTGGGCTGCGAGCTTCGTGCTTTTCGCCGGGTATGCAGAGGGGGAACGCCTCGCTCTGCTGATCCTGATAGCGGCGCTGATCTTCGTCGGAACCATCCTGCTGCACCGCGGAGTACCGCGCGCGAGCATCGTCCACCTCGTCGCGACGACGATCGGCATCATCCTGAGTGCGCTGGTAGTGGCCGGCCCGGAAGCAGTATGGGTCGGCCTTCTGATGGTGCCCTATGCAGTGGTCCTCTTCCGCTTCACGATCATGCAGGATCGCGCCTTTGTCGAAGAGGTGCACAACGAGATAACGCGCCAGGAAAGCGAGCTTACGGTCCGCCTCTTGCTCGACGAATATGAGACGCAGGCACAGGATTCCTTGTGGTCGGTCGGCCCGCGCGGCCGATTGCGGGACGTCTCGCAACGGCTTGCCAATTTCGTCGGACAGGACATCGATGCGCTCGAGGGCATGCCCTTCGCCGACCTGTTCCTCGAAGGATCCCATCGTACGCGTCTGCTGGATCTGCTGACCAACCAGACGCCGTTTCGCGACGAGATCGTGAAGCTCGAAATACAGGGCGAAATTCGCATCTGGCGGGTCAGCGGTCGCCCGCGGTCGGACGGATACGTCACCGGCGTTCTCCGCGACGTTACGGAAGCGCTGCGGACCGAAAAACGTGTGCATTATCTCGCCATGCATGACGACCTTACAGGGCTCGCCAATCGGCATGCGCTCAATGAGCATTTGCGCGGCAAGATGGGCCTTCTCGCAAAACAATCCCGAAAAATCGCGCTGTTCTATCTCGACCTCGACGATTTCAAGGCCATCAACGACACCTACGGGCATCGGACTGCCGACGCGATCCTGTGCGAAGTTGCCAAGCGTCTGAAGGCCCAGCTGCGGGAAGCGGATCTCGTCGCCCGGCTCGCTGCGGACGAATTCGCGATCATCATCGAAAGCGCGCTGGGCGATGGTATGCTGATCGAACGCGGACATCGCTTGCTCGATGCCGTGCGCCAGCCCTTCGTGATCGAAGGGCGTCAGATTGCCGTGTCGGGCAGCGTCGGGATCGCCCGCTGTACCGAGGAAGCCTGCGAAGCTGAGGAACTGGTCCGGCGGGCCGATCTCGCTATCGTCGCCGCAAAGACGAAGGGCAGGGGGCAACTCGCCCTGTTCGACCACGCCCTCGATGCCAGGGTTCAGCAACGTCGCCGGACCGAACAGGAATTTCGCACGGCTCTCGATACAGGGGGCTTGCGCGTCCATTATCAGCCGGTGATCGACATCGGAACGGGGCGCACGGCGGCGTATGAGGCGTTGGTTAGGTGGGACCATCCCGAACGCGGACTCCTGGGCCCGGACGAATTTCTCGGAATTGCCGAAGAAACCGGCCTGATCGTCCAGATGGGCGAATTCGTCATACGCCGCGCCCTCAGCGAAATGGCCGCCTGGAAAGGCGATTTTCGTATTTCGATCAATCTCTCGCCCAGCCAGATCCGCTCGGTCGATCTTCTTCCCACCATCGCCGAGGCGATTGCCGAGACCGGGATCGATCCCCACCGGATCGAATTCGAGATTACCGAACACGTCATCCTTCAGTCCGACGATACCGCCGCCGCGACTCTCAGCCGCCTGCGCGCGATGGGGGTCAAGATCGCGCTCGATGATTTCGGGACCGGCTATTCCTCGCTCAGCTACCTGCGCCGCTTCCCCTTCGACCGGATCAAGATCGATCGCAGCTTCGTGAAGGACCTGACCACCAGCGCCTCGGCCCGCGCGATCGTGAGCACCGTCATCGCCTTGGGGCGGAGCCTGGGGATGGAAGTCACTGCCGAAGGGGTGGAAGACCGTACTCAATTGCATATCCTGAATGAATTGGGCTGCGACGAGGCGCAGGGATATCTCATTCTCGAACCGGTCGCGGCACCCGAACTCGATCGCGCACGCGCCGATCTGGGTGCCGACAGGGATGACGGCGTGCTCGACTATGCCGCCGCGCGCGAGGCGATCCTGCGGAGGCGCAAGCAAGCCGGCTGACCTGCTCGCTCCATTCACGGGGCCATCGCTGCGCTCTCGCCAGGTTCGCGGCCATCGGCTATCGGCAGTGGCGATGACCTCTGCCAACACCACCGTAACCCGCTTCGCCCCGTCCCCGACCGGGCGCCTCCATGTCGGCAATATCCGCACCGCGCTGCACAATTGGATGCTGGCGCGAAAGGCGGGCGGGCGCTTCCTGCTGCGGATCGACGACACCGATGCAGAGCGCAGCCGCGAAACCTATGTCGAGGCGATCCGCGACGATCTTGCCTGGCTCGGCCTCGAGCCCGATGGAGAGGAGCGTCAGTCCGAGCGGCTTGCGCATTACGAGGCGGCGTTCGAGGCCCTGAAGGCGGATGGCCGCGTCTACCCCTGCTACGAAACCGCGCAGGAGCTGGAGCTGAAGCGCAAGATCCAGCTCGGCCGCGGATTGCCGCCCATCTATGACCGCGCGGCCTTGTCCCTGAGCGAGGAAGATCGCGCGGCAAAGGAAGTCGACGGAATCGCGCCGCACTGGCGCTTCAAGCTCGATCACGACACGCCGATCGTGTGGGAGGACGGCGTGCGCGGGAAGCAGAAATTCGACGCCGCACAATTGTCCGACCCCGTGATACGCCGCGCCGACGGCTCGTGGCTCTATATGCTGCCGAGCGCTGTCGACGACCTCGAAATGGGCGTGACCAACGTGCTGCGCGGCGAAGATCACGTTTCCAATACTGCCGTTCAGATTCAGATGTTTACCGCACTCATTGCTGCGCAGCATAATGGCTCGTCAACGATGCCCGATTTCGCGCACGAGGCTCTGTTAGTGGGGAGCGAGGGCAAGCTGTCGAAGCGCCTCGGCTCGCTCGGTTGCGATGCGTTTCGCGAGCGGGGGATAGAGCCGCAGGCGCTGGTAGCACTGCTTGCGCGGCTGGGCACCGCGCTCCCCGTCGAGCCGATTGCGGATCGAGACTTACTGATCGAGAGCTTCGACCTTGCGACCTTCGGCCGCGCTCCGGCGCGCTTCGACGATGGCGAGCTCGATCGTATCAACGCGGCGCTGGTTCACAAAATGGAGTATCGCGACATTGCCCACCGACTGCCTGAAGGGATGGACGAGGCGGGGTGGCATGCGGTGCGGCCCAATCTCGAAAAGGTCGGCGAGGCGGCGGCGATCTGGCAGCTGGTGACCGGCCCTGTCCCGGTGCCCGAGCTTGCGCAGGAGGATCGCGACTATTGCGGCCTGGCGGCGGGGGCACTGGAATGGACGGACGATCCGTGGCGGGCGCTCACCACTCGGCTCAAGGAAGAGACCGGGCGCAAGGGTAAATCTTTGTTTCTTCCCCTGCGTTTGGCCTTGACCGGACAGGCATCGGGACCCGACATGGGCGAATTATTGCCGCTCATCGGTGAGGATGCGGCGCGCACCCGCTTGGAGGCTGCGGCACGCGGCGCCTAGGAAATAGCGCCTCAGGGGCGAGGGAAGGCCATGATCGGAAACGCCCTGAAACCCCGCCTCGGCTGGCTGACCGATCTCACGGCGGGCGGGCTGGCCAAGGATATCATTGCCGGGCTGATCCTCGCCATCCTGCTGGTGCCGCAGGCGATGGCCTATGCGCAGCTGGCGGGCCTCCCACCGCAGACCGGTCTGTTCGCCGCGCTGTTGCCGCCGGTCATCTATGCGGTTTTCGGCACCAGCAATTTTGTGTCGATGGGTCCGGTCGCGCTGGTTTCGCTGGTCGTGGCCGAAGCGGCAGGCAATGCTCCCGTTCCGCCCGAGACCGCTGCCGCCGTGATCGCGATCGAGGCGGGACTGGCGCTGGCGTTGCTGGGCGCGCTCGGTCTTGGCCGACTGGTGAATTTCATCAGCGAGCCCGTCCTGCTCGGCTTTACGGCCGCCGCCGCCTTCCTGATCGCGGCGAGCCAATTGCCGACTCTGATCGGCGTCGAAGCGCCGCGCGCGGGCAATCTGCCGACCGCGCTCGAAGGACTGTGGAACGGCCTCGACGGGTTCAGCCTGGCGACCACGCTGATCGGGCTCGCCAGCCTTATCGCGCTGCTGTTCATCAACCGCTACGCCGCTGCGATTCTCTGGAAGCTCGGTCTGCATCCGCCATTGCGTCAGGCCGTGGCGAAATCCTTCCCCTTCGCCGTGATCGTCGCCGCTGCCTTCGCAGTGTCGCAGATCGCCGCGCCGGTCGCCACGGTGGCGGCGGTGGAGCGCGGCCTGCCAAGCCCGCCCTGGCCGCTCGGCGGACCGGCGCTCTGGCTGGCGCTGCTGCCCAGCGCGCTGGCCGTGGCGGTGATCGTGTTTGTTACCGCGACCGCGGTCGCCAAATCGCTTGCCGGGAGCAATCGCAGCCATCTCGACACCAGTCGCGAAGCGGTGGCGCTGGGCTTCGGCAATATCGCCGCCGTGGCGACCGGCGGTTATGCAGTCGGGGCCAGCCTCAGCCGATCGGCGCTCGTCGAGGATAGCGGAGCGCGCAGTCCGCTCGCGTCGATCGTCGCATCGATGGTCGTGCTCGCAGTGCTGCTGTTCCTTGCGCCTTATCTCTCGCTGCTACCACGTACCGCGCTTGCGGCGCTCGTCATCAGCGCGGTCTTCGGCCTGATCAAGGTGCGCGACATCCGGCAGATCTTGGCACACGATCGGATCGAGGGCGCGATCGTGGCCGTCGCCTTTCTCGCCACGCTGATCTTCGGCGTACGGCTGGGCCTCGCTGTCGGCGCGGGCGTGGGCCTTGCGCATTTCCTCTGGTTCTCCTCGCTGCCGCGGGTCACCCGCGTCGGCACCGACGATGGCGGCATGTCCTTCCGCTCGGTCGATCGCGATGCGGTGATGATCGACACGCTGCCGGTCCTGATCGTGCGGATCGACCGCTCGATCTATTTCGGCAATGCCGCCTATTGCGAGGACGAAATCTTCGCGCGCATCGCCCAGCACGAGGAGGTGACCTGCCTCGTCATCGACATGCGCGCCGTCAACGGCGTGGATGCGAGCGGCGCGGCGATGTTGCGGCGGCTGACCGAACGCCTGCGCGAAATGGACATCATGGTCCGCTTCGCCGAAGCGCACGAGCCGGTGCGCCGCGCGCTCAAATCGCTTGATCCCAATATCTGCTGCTTTCACCGCACGGTGCAGCACGCGATGGAGGAATGCGGCGCGCCGGTGGACGAGACGATCGCGCCGACCTGACGCACAGGGCCGGGGCGCTTACTTCTGAAGCGCGCGATCCGTATCGTAATTCTGCAATTCGTCGCCGCTCAGAGTGACGACATGCAGCAGATTGGTTGCCCCCGGCGTTCCGAACGGCACGCCCGCCAGCGCGATCATCTTGTCGCCGCCTTCGCCGAAGCCGTGGCGCAGCGCCATGCGCTTGCCCTTGGCGATCATCTCTTCGAAACTGCCGATATCCTTCGTCGCCACGGCGTGCGCGCCCCATAACAGGCCCACGCGCCGCGCCGTCGCCATCGAAGGCGTCAGCACCAGCATCGGCACCGAAGGCCGCTCGCGCGCAACGCGGCGCGCGGTCGATCCCGATCCGGTGAAGACGGTGATCGTCTTGATCGAGACGGTGTCGGCAATGGTCATACAGGCGTGGCTGAGCGCATCGGCAGTGGTCCGGTCGGGCGGCGTGTCGAGATACCGAACGCGGCCCAGATAAGCCTCGTCCCGCTCGACCTGGATGGCGATCTTGTCCATGATCGTGACCGCTTCTTCCGGCCAGTCGCCCGCGGCGGTTTCCGCCGACAGCATGATGACATCCGCCCCGTCATAGACCGCATTCGCGACGTCGGAGACTTCGGCACGGGTGGGGGCCGGGCTCTCAATCATCGATTCGAGCATCTGCGTCGCCACGATCACCGGCTTGCCCGACAGGCGCGTCGCGTTGACGATCTGCTTCTGCAGCGGCGGAACCTCCTGCGGCTCCAGCTCGACGCCCAGATCGCCGCGCGCCACCATGACACCGTCGGACTGTTCGACGATTTCGGCGAGGCGGCGCACCGCCATCGGCTTTTCGATCTTGGCACACAGCGCCCCGCGCCCGCCCATCAGCTTGCGTGCTTCGGCCAGATCCTCGGGCCGCTGGACGAAGCTGAGGCCGATCCAGTCGACCCCCTGTTCCATGGCGAAGGCGAGATCCTTGCGGTCCTTTTCCGTGAGCGCAGGGATCGGAACCTCGGCATCGGGTACGTTGACGCCCTTGCGGTCGGAAATCACGCCGCCGACTTCGGCGGAACACAGGATTTCGTCTTCGTCCGCCCGGATCACGCGCAGGCGGATCTTGCCATCATTGATCAGCAGGCGCTGGCCCTTTTCGAGCAGGCCGAACAATTCGGGATGGGGCAGCTGGACGCGCGTCTCGTCGCCCGGCTCGGGATTGCGGTCGAGCGTAAAATGGCCCGAATGGCGGATCACCGCCTTGCCGTCCTTGAACGTGCCGACGCGCAGTTTCGGCCCCTGCAGATCGGCCAGGATCGCGATGGGACGTGCGAATTCCTTTTCCAGCGCGCGGATCGCGCGGATCGTCTCGCCATGGACGGAATGCTCGCCATGGCTCATATTGACCCGGAAGGCATCGGCGCCGGCCTTGAACAGGCGCCGCAGCATGTCGGGATCGCGGCTCGCCGGGCCGATGGTGGCGAGGATTTTCACCTTCCGCGCGCGCGGATCGAATTTCTGGATCGTCATGCTGAACGCCTATGCCACCCCCGTGTTGCAAGACAAGGAATATGCCCCTTCATGGATACGAATACCAAGACCGACGCGCTCGATGCGCTTCCCGACGATGTCGCCGCCGCGGCCTTTCGCCGCCTGGTGCGCCATCTGCGCCATCGCCACGATGCCCAGAATATCGACCTGATGGGTCTGTCGGGCTTCTGCCGCAATTGCCTCGCCGACTGGATCCGCGATGCTGGGTATGCCGGGGACAAGGAGCAGGCGCGCGAAGTGATCCACGGAATGCCGAGCGCTGAATGGAAGGCGACCCGCCAGTCGCCGGCGACCGAGGAGCAGCTGGCACGGATGAAGGAAAGCGTGGCGAAGAACGCGGGATAAATCTCAGCGCCTGGCGCGGAATAATCCGAACCGCCCACTTCACCCCCGCCGCGCCTCTGGCTATCGAGCCCGCAACCTATCCCGAATCACATTGGAGTACACGAGATGGCCGAAGCCACCGACGACCGCCTGCGCCTGCTGATCGAGCGCATCGAACGCCTCGAGGAAGAAAAGAAGGGCATCGCCGACGACGTTCGCGACGTTTACGCCGAGGCGAAGGCGGTGGGTTACGATCCCAAGATCATGCGCCAGATCGTGCGCCTCAGAAAGATGAAGCCCGACGATCGCAGCGAACAGGAAATGATCCTCGACACCTACAAGGCCGCGCTCGGCATGGGGTGAGGCGGCGCGGCCGGAAGCTCTGCCGCAGGCAAAGCTCGACGAAGGCCCCCGCGTTCGAGACGAGTGACGGAACTTGTGCGCGGTGCCTCCGCTTGAGTGGGTAGAACCCCCAGGCGGAGCCCGAACCATGACCGAACTGAAGAAAACAGACAGCGCCACTTTTATCGAACCGATCGCAGAAGAGCCGCGCATGCCCGGCCACGAAAGCGAGATGGACCGTAAGCCCGAATGGCAGCCGCGCTATCCGGGGTCGGGGCGGATGAAGGGCAAGGTTGCGATCGTCACTGGCGCGGATAGCGGGATCGGGCGCGCCACCGCAGTGCTGTTCGCGCGCGAGGGCGCACAGATCGCCATCGCCTATCTCAGCGAAGATGACGATGCAGCGAAGACCAGGGAGTTGTGCGAAGCGGAAGGCGCGGAAGCCTTCATCTTTGCCGGCGATCTCGGCGACAAGGCGGTCGCCGACGCTCTCGTCGCCAAGACGATCGAGCGGTTCGGCCAGCTCGATTGTCTGATCCAGATCGCGGGCGAGCAGCATCCCGACAAGGACGTGACGGATATCACGCCCGAACAATTGCAGCGCACCTTCCAGTCGAACATCTATTCGATGTTCTACATGGTTCAGGCAGCGCGTCCGCATTTGAAGCGCGGCGCCACCATCGTAAACTGCACATCGATCACGATGTATGAAGGCCAGCCGATCCTGCTCGATTACAGCTCAACCAAGGGTGCCATCACCGCGTTCACGCGCTCGCTGTCGCAGAACCTGATGGATGACGGCATCCGTGTGAACGGCGTCGCGCCGGGCCCGATCTGGACGCCGCTCAACCCGTTCGGGGGCCAGCCGAAGGACAAGATCGACGATTTCGGCAAGGGATCCCCGATGGGCCGGGCGGGAGAGCCGAACGAGGTCGCACCCTGTTTCCTGTTCCTCGCCTGCGAAGACAGCTCCTATATGTCGGGCCAGGTGCTGCATCCCAATGGCGGCAGCGTCGTCGGCGGTTGACCGTGCGCTGCGTATTACTTATCTAATACACGAAGCGAAGGAGGAGGATCGGATATGGCAGGCCCCTGGAAAGACGCACGCGGCATCACCGTGACGACGACGCCCACGATCGAGGGCAAGCCGGTGCAGGACTATCTCGGCATCGTCACCGGCGAAGTGATCGTGGGCGCGAACCTGTTTCGCGATCTCTTCGCCAATATCCGCGATATCGTCGGCGGGCGCTCGGGCAGTTACGAGCGCATCCTGCGCGATGCGCGCGAACAGGCGATTCAGGAATTGCAGGCCGAATGCGCCGCGCTGGGCGGAAATGCCGTGGTCGGCGTCGATCTCGATTACGAGGTGATCGGCGATACCGGCTCGATGCTGATGGTTTCGGCCAGCGGTACTGCCGTCAAGGTCTGACCGTCAGGACGCGGTCACCGTTGCAAGCGCCACCAGCGCCATTGCAGTGCCGTTGTGCAGCGCATGCAGCGCGATGCTCGTCCCAAGGCCGTAAGTCACCCGCATATAGCCGAGCAGCGCGCCCAGCACGAATTGCGGCAGCACCAGTGGAAGCAGGACGAACAGCGCGCCCTCTTCGAAATTGAACAGATGGACGCAGGCGAAGGCCAGCGTGCTGAGCCAGTAGAACAGCGGGAAGAGGCCGGCGAACCAGCGCATCGCGGGCCGATGCCGGGCGGTCCAGAACAGGATAACCGTCAGCCCGAGAGTGAAGGTGAGCGCTGCGATCGACCAGATGGCGGCACCTGTCATATCGCTCGCGCCCAGCCATGCGGTCGCGCCCATCCCGCCTAGGAAGACCACGCACGCCAACACGTCGCGCTTGCGCCCGGACAGCCAGCCGCGAAAGGCGATTTCCTCTCCCACCGGCGCGACGATCAGGATCGCGGCGATCAGCCCGGGCGTCACGGCCAGATTCGCCAGAGACGATTCCGGCAGTTCGATACCGGAAGCGATCACGATCGCGGCGATGGTCGCCAGTGTCGCCATCAACGCCAGATCGAGCAGAAAGACGCGGAGCAGCGCAACCACCGGGCGCGAGGGGCGCGGCTCCACCGGATCGGGCAGTCGGGGCCGCGACACGAAAGCGCGCACCCGCGCCCATTCGCCGGTCAGCGAGTTCGGTTCTCCCGAAACCGCCACCGGGCTTGTCGATTCATCATCCATGCGGCTAATGCGGCCCTTCACACACGCAACCCACCCGAGGCACGGTAACGCACCCCATGGCAGGCCATTCCAAATTCAAAAATATCATGCACCGCAAGGGTGCGCAGGACAAGAAGCGGTCCAACCTGTTCTCGAAGCTCAGCCGCGAGATTACCGTGGCGGCGAAGATGGGCATGCCCGATCCGGACATGAACCCGCGCCTGCGCCTGGCGGTCAACGCAGCCAAGGCGCAGTCCATGC
>NZ_LWFF01000012.1 GCF_001635685.1 Erythrobacter sp. HI0063 | reverse complement strand
GCGCTCGCACTGACCGGCTTCGCGCGACATGCGTGTCATCGCACGCGCAAAATTTTCCCGCAGGAGCTGCATGCTTCGGGGATTGTCGAGATCGGTGCGCAGGGCCTCGGCTACCTCCCACTCGTTCGGGCCGACGCGCGTCATCGGGCGATAGCTTGACATGACATGGGCATGCCAATTGCGAGGATCCCCATCGGGATCGGGCGCATGCAGGGCGATTGCGTATGGTAGCCCATGCTTCCCGAAACACTCTTCGGCCCATTCGCGCGTAGTCTGAAACTGCTGCTCATTCGACCAGCGGTAGTCGAGCGCCAGCACGGTGTGGAATATGACCTTGGCGTTCCTCTGCGCCGATCGATTGATCTGCTCGAGGTGATCGAAGCCGCATAAAGCTTCCTCAACGCTCAAGCCGAGATTGCTCTCGAACATCGGCCGCCCGACATCGTCCATCGCGGACCCGGCGAAAATGTACTTGCCGACGCGCATGGCTACGCCCGGCTTCGATGTTTTGGCGCCGTAGTATTCCACGCGCATGAATACGCCGCGCCGCTTCTGGCTATCGAGAACGACTGCGTTGTAACGCGGCAGCGCGACCTGCCGAAACGGCCACCGCGATATGATCTTGACCTTTGGCTGATGCTGAATCTTCTCGATCTCGGGCTCGACGGTCTTGATCCGCCGGCGAAAGAACGCAGCGATACTCCGGTCAGCTGCGCGTTCCTGCTTGCGGAGGCGCCGTATTGCGAGCGCTGTCTCGCGGTCGCCAGCCTTCATCGCGCGGTCGAGCTCTGCATCGGCCAGCTTCAATGTCCGGCGTGCAGCAGCGGCGAGCTTCTTCTTAGAGAACGAAGACGCCGTTGCGACGGAGAGCTTTCGTGGAATGCCGAAGTCATCGACGAAGACCGCCGCGACATAGCGATGTTCCTTTGAAGTGCGGGGTGTTCGAAGCGAAGTGGGGGATGATTTTGTTTTCGGCATAGCTGAAACATTTATTGCGCCAAACTCACACCCCCCACTTTAACTTCCAAATTTGTGCCGCAAAATCCTGACTTGCTGAGTAAGTCAGGATTCCTTCCCACTCCTGTTCAGGGGAAAGAGGTCTTCGAAAGGAGACCAATCATGAATTCGCAAATTTACGAAAGCGGCGACGAACCGGAAAAAAAGAAGACGGACAGCGATTTCGAAGCACGGCTCGACGAGTTTGATCGGGTCATGCGCCAGACTGCGGAACGTCAGCGAGCCCTGGCAGAGCCGGTCCACAAGACGGTGGTGGCAGCGCCTACCGCCATGCATCACAAGATCACGCTGGGTGCGGTGATGGTGGCAGCAGGCTTTCAGGCAGCCGACGCTGATGCCTTTGCAGGTCTGCTCAGCTCTCCGGCATCGAGGTTACATAACGCTCTCGCCGCCGGCGCCCTTAGCTATGCCGGTAAAACTGCCGGACAAGCCTTGGCAGATATCCTCGACCGCAATGCGCGCGAACTCGAGGCTCGGGGCCTTTATGCCGCGTGGGAGCGCCGCTTCACCCTTTATGCGGAAGATTGCGCCGAATGGCTGAAGCGCGACATGGAGTTTCGTCTCGAAGGCGCATGGCGCGCACTCGAGATGACCGCAGATCAAAGGTGGCTGGTGCGTTTGACATGCCGCGTCCTTCGCCTGCCGATGCCCGGACATCTCCTACGCGGCCAAGCCGCCGACTGGCTGGAAGCGCAGGGCGCCAATCTGAATTACGAGAACTTCCTTTGAGTGGCTTCCGATGGACCGATGCAACCGGTACGACGGTGGAGCTCGATGAACCGCACGCGATCCAAGCCGAAGCGGCGGAGCTCACGATGAGAGTCGATCGGCTCTTTCGGGAAGTCGATTTGCTAACCGGCGAGGCAAAGGCGCAGAAGCGGCGCGAGATACGCAAAGCGATGGAGCGTCTCGATCACTTAAGAGCAGATGCGGAGCGATGGAACAGCTACGTTGAGATGGAGACCCGTGAACGGGCTAAAGTCCTCGCTAACCATATTCGCGTGATCAACGAAAACGCGAACACCCTCCGCCTCGTGGTGGGTTTGCATGACGAATTTGAGCTGGTCAGCGCGAAGGATCGCGACCGTCTTGCAGGTGCGCCCAACCTCACCCAACAGCGAGCGGCGGCGCTCGTGACGGCAATCGAAGCCAAGGACCTCGGTCCTAGTTTCGCGTCAGCGTTCGAGCATCTTCAACGAGATCCGCTCTTCTATCGCCCGGAGAGCGACGAGGGCGGCTGGTTTGAATGGGTTGATAGCGAAGGGATGCTTTGCCGTTTGGCATCTCCACTCGCGATAGAACGCGAGATCATTGCCATCATCGGCAAGCTGTTCAGCATGATCCCGAAGCTGGAAGCGATTCTGCCCCATTTCGAGACAGTCGAGATTATTAGCTCTGTCGACCTACTCATAAAAAGGGTCGAAATCCTAGAAGTCGATCTTGGACGCTTTCATCAAGAAAGCATAATGCGGGACGACAAAGAATGGGAATGCGCAAAAAGAGAATGGCAGGATGCGAGGTAAAGCCTGCATCTAGATTAGCTACTTCGCGAGATGGTCTCGATCCTCTCTTACCTGGTTTGCCGGGCTGGGACGAGAAGCAATCACGATTCTTCGAAATCGTGACTTTAGCTATGCCTGGTCTTGAGGAAAGCGCCGCGCGGATCGCTCGTGCCTTTCCGGTCGGAGAGACCTCAGCTTGCGCCATAGCTCTCTCTTCCGCGACGACCGGAGCAGGATTTGAGCGATGGCCGGGGATGCGTGACGAGATCGCCACCGGACATCCTGTCGCCGTGGCGCTTTCAAAGGCAACAGAAGACGAGCGCTATCCGGTGGCGTGTGACGATACCGTGCGAGCTTTGTCGGCGGTCGCGGGGTTTCAAGTTAGCGGACAAGTCTGCTCGATAGACGGTGTGACGGTCCCTGCCGGACGATCTCAGCTGAAATTCTTGGTCCACGCACGCTGGCGTGCGCTGTTCCACCCGATGGCTAGAGTTCAAGAGATTTACGCCGGAAATCCAGTCTATGACCGGGTAATGACGACCGACCATATCCAGCGCCAGCTTTGGGGGTTCGGCGTTTTCGAATTCGTCGGCTACTTGGACGCGATCCTGTCGAAGTCGCCTGAACTGTTCGTCGCATTATGGCTTCGGCGCTGGGAAGATCTCGATCGTCTGACTTCGCAAGCAGGATCGCAGGGTGGACCATGCCTCAGCGAAATCTTCGGCACACCAGTTCTATTGACTCTTAAAACAGGAGATCGGGATTCCTTCCTCGCGCCATGGGCTATCATGAGTGAGATCGAGCGGATTGTGGAAATCGCAAACCAGATGAGGGCACGCAGAGGCATTACATCGGCCGCCGTTCGTGCACGCGTAGCTGCCTACAGGACAATCGACGACTTGATGGCTGATGAAAGTGAAATCGGAAAACATATCCGAGGTCTGCTGCTAAGCTCGCGGTTCGTCCATCATACCATGAATGGCTCGAACCAGGCCTTTGCCGACACAGACCTGCTAGCGCGCTTGAAAAGTAGCGTGGCATGTTCCGACGCCCTGCAGAAGTCCTTCCGCCGAGTGGAATGCCCGAATGGTGAGGCTCCCGCCCTGCTCATGAATGGGCTTGATCTAGCCCATTTTATGCCTGCCTCCCTTCACCAGATTTGGTTGGGATTAGCTGACCAAACCGGTCCTCAAGACTGTCGGCAGATCCTTCGTGACACCGTCAAACGGATCAAGCGAGAGATGTGGCTGTCTATCGTCATCTTAGCGAACATTTGCCCGCCGACTGCCCAGTCATTGACTGCGAAGTTGATGAGAAAGGTCCCTGTTCAACTAGCTGCTGGTGAAAAGAGGAAGTATGTGAAGATCGTGCGGAATGAGCCAGGATGGCTCATCGTTTATCCTACAGCAATGATTTTGACCGATGGTGCCTACGATGCAGATCGCCATGATGGCCCTGCAATTATGGCTTTCGTAAAAGCAAAATTTGTCAAGCAAGCGGAGCGTATCGAGGATCTTCTTTTAACGCTTCCCGATTCCTTCAAGAATATTCTGAAGAAAAACGTCACTTCTGCCATCGACAGCGCCTCACGTATCGGGAAGCCAGGCTGGACTCGTGGAGCCTACCATCGAGCATGGTTCGAGCCAGAAGCAGAAGTCGAATTTCTACGCAAATGCTCGAATTTCATTCTCTACGACGAAAAGTTGGATAACGTCGCAAAGGGGTTCGATTATCTATCAGGACCTGCCGCGCAACGCTCAAGCGGGAAATTCGTCCCGCAGCCAAAACGGCGACTGCCCCTTGCCCATCCATTGGAGAACGTTCAGCAAATATTTCGGCGGCAGTTTCACGATCTGCAGATCCCGGAAATCATACCGAGCGCAGAGGTTCAGCAGCAGGCGGATCGCAAATTTGCGATTTTGCAGCAGGCGGCAAGAAGGTTTGCGGCTTGGTCGCCAACGAATTTCGATCCGGGGTTAGCCGAAAGGATCGGCTCGCTTCCGGCAGGAGGAAAGGGGAAGCCGAAGTTTGCTTGGGCTCTTTCAAAAAGCGAGATCAGTCACAGCAAAGATTGGTCATGGCAAAGGGATTGGGATTCTTGTGGGCGTATTTAGCGGCTAAGTGCGCAGATTTGCCTCCGGAGTTCTATGGCCGAAGATGGGCCGTTAGCTGCCTGTCTGCTTCTGGCGTAGGGCAGCCGGAAAGCCGCCATTCCGATTCCGACCAGTTTACGGGCGGTCAGTAGCGAGTTTCATCTGACATCAGAGTTAGTCCATCGTTGAACCGACCCGTCGTTCCAAGCAAGCTAGGTTTCGTGGACAAAGCTTGACTGTGGACTCGGACCTTGATTCAAGGCTGGCTTTTGGAGGCAGCCTTGGGCGAGCGGATTGGCGTTACGGACGAAGAGTGGGAAGTGATCGGGCCGCTGCTGCCACCTGAGCGGGGTCGTGGCTGCCGTCCGGCGCAGGACAACCGCCCCTATTTCGAAGGCATGATGTGGATCGCGCGGACCGGAGCGCAGTGGCGTCACCTGCCGGATGAGTATGGCAAGTGGAACAGCGTTTTCCGGCGCTATC
>NZ_LWFF01000011.1 GCF_001635685.1 Erythrobacter sp. HI0063 | reverse complement strand
CGCCTTGACCTGTTCACGTCCGCCGCGCGTATCGAGCTCCCAGAGCATCGCCTGCAATCCATCGGGTGTTGGCACCGGGGCGAGCAATGAAACCTCGCCTTCGATATTCGTCCAGCCGCCGCCAAGGCGCTCGTAATTCCTAAGCCAGCTTTCCGGCTCGAACGTGCGGGACGGGGCGTTGCCGTCGAGCTGGCGAAGGCCATTGATGACTGCGCCGATCATGGAAACATCGGGGAGGCTGTCAGGATCACGCCAAGCAATCTCGGCCAGAACGCGAACGTCGCCCACGGTCTGCGGCGTTTTGTTGAATAGACGGCGCTCGGCTGCGGCCATAGCTTCCATCGCGCGGCCTTCGTCCTCGCGGCTGGTCGTTTCGACCGGCATTGCCTCAAGGCGATCGCGTTCGCGCAGATATTCGGTCAAAGCTGCGTCAAAGCGGCTTTGCTGGCGGGTGGTGGAGGTGGTAGTCTGGTCCATAGTCGTTCCCTCTAGTCAGGGTTTCGATGAGACCGGGTGCTTGAGGTTGCCGCCTCTGCGCTCGGTCGTTAGTTCCGATTGGCCTAACGCTAATCGTTATGGTTAGCGATATTGCGCCTGTCAACGCTTTTCGTTATACCTAGCGCAAATCGTTAGGAGACTTGCGTTGACCCCTTCGCTCTGCCGTGCCGCTCGCGCTGCCGTGAACCTGTCGCAAAACGAATTAGCCCGAACGGCAAATGTCGGGCCTTCGACTGTGCGGAACTTTGAGGCCGGTCGTTCCGTGCCGATCGCTCACAACCTTGGAGCTATTCGAGACGCGCTGGAAAGCGCAGGGGCGGTCTTTACCAAGTCTGGGGAAGTGGCCGAGATTGAGAGCGTCGGCGTTCATGAGTGATTTGCGCTAGATGGCGGGCACGCTGTCTGATAGCTTTGGCACATGCCCGATCCCGGCACCCTTTATGATCCTGCGACGGTCGCCATCGCCCTTGGCGCGCTGGCGGGCCTATTTGCCGCGAACGAGTGGCGCAAAGTGTGGAGTTCGATTGATACGACGGGCCATGAGGTAAAAGGTCTGCGACAAAGCGACCTCAAGGATGCGGCGCTGCTTACAGCTCTTGCTCTCTTCCTCGCTTGCGGCGGCTATCTGTTCGGGGAAATCGTCGGGCGCATCTGATGCTGATCTGGCAAGGGGCAAAGTCCGTTAGCGATCCAGTCCCGGCCCGATATGCTTAGGCCGCTGGCCGCACTTCTCGCACCGTAGCCGCATCGCGATCCCGTCCAGGCTGTGAGGGGACCAGCCACGTTCCTCCACCATATCGAGCAAGCGCCTTGGGTCGATGAGGCGCACCCTCCCGCATTGGCATTCGACGCGCACGCTGAACCTATGGCGGATAAAATCACGTAAGGATCGAAGGTTCTTGCTTCCCATTGGCGAGAACATGCCGGGAACGACTGATTCGGGCAATCGGCGTCCGACACTTGACCGACGCGCCTTTCTGTGATACCGCCAGCCCCGTGATTGGCAATCGCCGGTCGCAACCCATCGTCGTGATGACAGAGGGAAAGATTATGCAGACTGCGCGCATCTCGTTTCGGGCCAGCCCTGCCATCTCGGCGGAGCTGGCCCTTCGTGCATCGAAAGCCGGTTGCTCCGTCTCCGAATATCTCCGCGCTGTGGTGCGCGAGAAGGTCGGTTTGAATTGACCGCCCCCGCAAAGCCTAACCCCTACGCCGCTCTGAAGCGGGCCGCACAAGGCAATCTTGAAGCGCAGCGGGAGCTTGCCGCCATTGGGCTCGCCGGGTTCGTGGACGGGGACCTGCAAAGCCTGCTCGACGGCCTGTGCTTCGCCCGGCTGGCAGCTTCCCACGGTGGGAAAAATGACCGGGGCCTTCTGCTGCAAATGCTCGCCCTCGCCAGTGACAGCATCCCGCGCGAAGAAGCCGAGTATCGCGCCAACTTGAATGGTGAAGCCATCGCTCTCGTTTCGACCATGGCCGACGAGGGCAACGCCGATGCCGACGAATGGCTGGCGAGGATCGTCAGCAATTCCGCACCTGAAAACGTAGCGATCGGGCAGGCAATCAGCCGCCTGATGGCGAGCGCCTAAAGCCCTTGGGGGGAACTATGACTGCAATGCCCGTTCGCGAAAATTATCCCGGATCGCTTTCCGTCGCGCCTCCTCCTCGGGGTAGGCCGGGCCTGTTCGGTTCTCGCCGCAGCTTGCTGGCCGCAATCGATCCGAACGGCACTCCTGCGCCTGAGGGTGTGCCAGCAATGGCCATGGCTGGGGAACAGGCGGCGATGCCAGCGGGTCAGGCAATACCAGCGCGGGGGCTCGGCAATCATTGGTCGGTGGCCTCGGACGGCTCGACGCTGGGGGCGAACATCGAACGCGCACCGCAACGCGCTGTGCAACAGGCTGGGCCTCTCGGCGCCTCGATGCGCCAGCCGTTCGATTACGACGCCGCGATGAAGGCGATGGTCGGCGAGTATAAGAAACCGAAGGATTGGCAGGTTGCCTTGGCAATCCTGGGCGATGGCCTTGCGGGCGCTGGTGGTCGGCAGGGCTTCGCGGTCCAAAACATCATGAACCGCCGGAACGAGTTCGCGCAACGTCAGCAAGAGGCGGCAGAGAAAATCGCCGGATGGCAACACGACGCCTACGAGCGCCAGAGCGAAGCCGATCTGCGCGCAGCCAACCCCTACACGATCGGTCGTTCGCGGCTGGCCTACGATCCGGCGACGGGCGAGACGACGGAGCTTTATCGCGGTCGGCAGGACGGGGAAATCTACGCCGATAGCCTCGGCTTCGAGCGCGGGTCGGAAGAATGGAACGCGGCGCTTGAGGACTATGTTCTTCGGGGTTCGGGTCCGTCCGCTTTCGAACGCGATCTAGCCATGGACGACGCTCGCACCGCCAATGATCGGGGCCTTGAAGCCTATCGCCAGGACAACCGCGTCTCGCTGGAAAACCTGCGCCAGTCGGGTCGGGCGGCGATGGAGGGCACGCGCCAAGCCAATCGCATGACGTTGCGCCAGACGCCTAGCGCTGGCCGTTCGGGCGGGTCTGCCGGTGGGAGGCGCACCGCGACCGACGCGAACGGCAATCGGA
>NZ_LWFF01000010.1 GCF_001635685.1 Erythrobacter sp. HI0063 | reverse complement strand
GCGTAATTCATCGGCGGCATGTCGTCGCGCTTATAGTCTTCGGTGCGCGCGAACTTGCCGAAATGAGCGGCCATCGTTTCGAGGTTGAAGACCTGGATCGGGCGCTTGTCCCCGCGCATGCGGTTGCGCTGCCACAGATGGTGGAAGGACACGCCGTCCACCTCGTATCCGTAATTGCCGAAGGGGTGGATGTAGCTGTCGCCCAGATTGCCCCAGTTCACGAACTGGATGCCGAGCTTGAAAGTGCCCTGCACTGCGGACAGCATCTCGCGCTCGTCGATATCGAGCAGGGTGTTGAAATCGACGAAAGGCGGGATCGTCGCTTCGCCGACGCCGACGGTGCCGATCGCTTCCGATTCGACGAGCTCGATCGCGACCGGGCCACCTGCGCCCGCCCCGTCTTTACCCGAGATACGCGACAGGGCCGCCGCCGCCATCCAGCCGGCGGTACCCCCGCCGACGATGACGATCCGCTCTATCGCTTTTCCCGTGTCCGATCCCATTCCCATGCCCCGACTGTAACCGATTTTTCGGCATACGGAAGCCGGTGATGCGCAAATGCAACGCAGATTGAGAACGTTCATTTACGCGTCTTGTGAACGCTAACAATGACGCGTATCGGTCACATTCTTAAAAGATCGGTGCACAGTGAGGCCCGATCATGGGAGGAGGACATATGCTGCGCATCGCACCCCAGGCCGGAACTACGCTTTCCCGGCGCCTGATTGCTCTCACCACCGCATCGGGGCTCGCCATCGGTGCGCTGACCGCATCGCCCGCTTATGCGCAGGATGCCGATCCTGCCGAGGAAGAAGCACGCGAGAACGAAGCGGGGATCGACGAAGGTCTCGATCCGGAAAACATCATCATCGTCAGCGGCTATCGCCAGTCGCTCGAATCGGCGCAGGATTACAAGGAAAACGCCGACACCGTCGTCGATGTGATCACTGCCGAAGATATCGGCGCGCTGGCCGACCGTTCGGTTGCCGAAGCGCTGCAGCGTGTCCCGGGTGTCAACATCTCGCGCTTCGAACAGCGCGACGATCCCGACCGCTTCTCGGTCGAAGGCTCCAACGTCATCATCCGCGGCCTGCCCTACGTTCTCTCGACTTTGAACGGGCGCGACATCTTCTCCGCCAATGGCGGCCGCACGCTGTCGTTCAACGACGTGTCTCCCGAACTGCTCGGCCGCGTCGAAATCTACAAGAACGTCAGCGCCGACATGATCGAGGGGAACATCTCCGGTCTCGTAAATCTCGTCACGCGCAAGCCGCTCGACAATCCGGGCCTCAACCTCGCCGGTACGGTCGAAGTCAATTACGGCGATCTCGCCGAGGAATGGTCGCCCGGTTTCTCCGGCCTGATTTCGAACACGTTCGAAACCGGCGCGGGTACGTTCGGCCTCCAGTTCGGCTATGCGCAGCAGGAACTGGTCACGCGCACCGATGCCTCGCAGCTGACCGATCCCTGCTATCGCGCCGACACGCTCGACGGGCCGTGCCTGCGCGTCGTCAATGTCGGATCTGGCGGTTATTTCGGCGATCCGAATTTCAACGAATCGAACTTCCCGCCGCCGGGCTCGGTCGTCGTCCCCAAGGGCGCTGGCGTCCGCACCACGGACCTGACCCGCGATCGCAATGCCTATTCCGGCGTCGCCCAGTGGGAAAGCAATGACGGCCGCGCTCTCGTCACGCTCGAATATCTGCGCGCCGAAACCGAAGGCACGCTCAACGAATTCGCCGCGCTTGCGCTGGTGAACGACGATGCGCTGTTCCCCGTCCCCGTTCCCGGCACCACGCCGACCTTCAGGGACGGCATCTTCCAGAGCGGATCGCTGACGCAGCCCCAGCCCTTCAATGGCGGATTCGGCATTCCGACCGAGCTGCTTCGCTTCCAGCGCGAAGACGACGCGAAGACCGAAGATTACTCGATCGACATTCAGCTCGAGCCGAGCGATCGCCTGCGCTTCAACATCGAACTGCAGCGCATCAATTCGGATCGTAACGAAAACGGCTTCATCGCCGCGATGCAGACCTACACCGATCTCTTCATCGACAATTCGAGCGAGACGCCGCAGGTCCAGTTCTTCGAGCCGGGCACGATGGGCGATTCGACCGGTTACTTCACCGATCCCGCGGCCACATTCTACTGGTTCCTGATCGACAATCAGGTTCGCAACGAAGGCCACCTCACCAGCATGCGCGCCGATGCCGAATACGACATCAGCGATGAAGGTTTCTTCAGGACGGCTCGCTTCGGCGCACGCTTTGCGGATCGCAACCGCGTGACCCGCAGCGCCAACTTCTCCAACTGGGGTAACCTCGGTGCCCCCTGGACGGGTCGTGGCGGCAATTGGAACTGCGGCGACTTCCAGCGCTTCGGCTGCGGCGGCGCCTATGCGTTCGACTTCCCCGAAAGCTCGCAGGTCCGCAATCCGTTCGGCAACAACTTCCAGCGCGGCAACGCGCCCACTCCGCTGGGCAACGGTTCGGCCTTCTTCTTCGGCGGCGACAATCTGGTCGACGAATATCTGAACGGCACGGCCGAAGCGCGCGCCAGAGCGATTACCGATTTCACGCTGACGCCCAATGCCTGGGGTCCGATCTACAACCGCACCGGCCTTGTCGATGGTACCGTATTCCTGCCCGGCGAGATTTCCGATGTCGAGGAATCGACCGACGCCTATTATCTTCGGGTCGATTTCGGCACCGTGTTCGGCAATGGTTGGGAACTGACCGGCAATATCGGTGCCCGTTACGTTCAGACCACGGTCCGCACGCAGGGCGAGATCAACTTCCCCTTCGGCAATTTCTTCGACACGAATGGCGACAACCGCGTGACCGTGGGCGAGATCAACGCAGCGTGCGGCAACGTCCAGCAGGGCCAGGATACGCCGAGCTATTGTAAGCTCTCCGATGCCCGCAAGGCGCAGTTCGCGTCGGTCTTCACCGGAGAAACGATCCGCGACAACGCCAATATCGAATTCGACAACTGGCTGCCTGCCGGTAACGTCAAGCTCGATTTCGGTGGCGGATTCCTGGTACGCGCCGCCATCTCGAAGGCGATATCCCGGCCCGACCTCTCGGCGTTCCGAACCGGCGGCGCAATCGGAGACAATACCCGTGCTCTCGAACTGGCGGGTGCCCTGGAGACCGGGCCGCTGTTCCAGATCGCTACCGGCAACCGCCTGCTCGGCCCGATCACGGCGTGGAATTACGACCTCAGCTTCGAATATTACTACGACGATGTCGGTTCGATCACGGCGGCCTTCTTCTACAAGGATTTCGACAATCTGTTCGGTAACGGACCGACGGTGCGCAACTTCACTTCGCCCAGCGGCGTTTCGACCGATGTCGAAGTCAACGGACCGATCAATTTCGGCTCGGCCAAATTGCAAGGTGTCGAGCTTGCCTATCAGGACGTGTTCGAATTCCTGCCCGGACCGCTTGGCAATCTGGGCACGCAGCTGACCTACACCTACATCGATTCGAAGGACTTCAGCAGCTCGGGCGACGTGTTCGGCGACCTGCCGCAGCCCGGCGTATCGAAGCACACGGTCAATGCCACGCTGTTCTACGAGGATGACGATCTGTCGGTTCGCGGCGCCTATAACTGGCGCTCGGACTATCTGCAGACGCCGCGCGACGTTATCTTCCCGTTCTCGCCGGTCTATGGCGAAGCGACCGGGCAGCTCGACGCGTCGATCTTCTACACCGTAACTCCGGAGATCAAGGTCGGCATCCAGGGCGTGAACCTGCTCGACGAAGTGACTCGGACGAGCACCCAGATCGACTTCGACGGCAACCGCATCACGCGGTCCGCCTTCCGCAACGATCGCCGCTTCACCTTCCTGGCGCGCTTCGATTTCTGATCGAGGCTTGAGGGACCGGCGTTTCGGCGCCGGTCCCGCTAGGCATACAGGCCCGAGAGGCAGGCAGGTCCGCCAGGCCTCAAGAACGCGGAGGCGGCGACGGTCGAACCGGAAACCATGGAGGCAAATTGGTGAGAGTGTGGCAACGCCCCGCAACCGCTTCCGGTTCGAACGCATGCCGAAGGATCCGATAACATGGCACGCCGCCGTCAGTCTGTAACCATCAAGCATGTCGCCGCCGATGCAGGGGTATCCCTTCAGACGGTGAGCCGCGTCATCAACAACGAGCCGAATGTGCGGCCTGCGATGAAAGAGCGGGTCCAGGCCTCGATCGACCGGCTCGGCTACACACCTTCGATAGCGGCCCAGCGGATGAGCGGATCGCGCAGCTATCTGATCATGGCGCTGAACGATCGCGAACGCACTCTGGCCGACTGGCGCGAGCGGCGCGGTACCGACTGGGTCGATCAGATGCTGCTGGGCGGAATGCTGACCTGCGCCGAGCATGGCTATCGCATGATCGTCGAATTGATCGATACGCATAGCGACCATGTGGAACGCGAGTTGAACGCGGCGCTTACTGCGCTGCAACCCGATGGCGTGGTGCTGACCCCACCCCATTCTGAAGATCCGCTGATCGTCGGCCTGCTGGCCGAACGGTCCATTCCGTTTGCGCGGATCGGCTCGATTGCGCCCGGGCCGGGTTTTGCGCTGACCATGGGGGACAAGGGCCACGCCGAAAACGCGACGCGCCACCTGATCGAGCTCGGCCATACCCGTATCGGGATGATCGCGGGGCCCGACGCCTACAGCCTGAGCGGCTGGCGGGTGGATGGCTGGCGCAAGGCCCTGAAGGACGCCGACCTAGCATGCGAAGGCCTTTGCGGCGTGGGCGATTTCGGATTCGATAGCGGTCTCGAAGCGGCGCGGACATTGCTGACGCAGGACGATCCGCCGACCGCCATCATCGCCAGCAGCGACCAGATGGCGCTCGCAGCGCTCGACGCCGCGCGAGAGCTCGGTCTCGTCGTCCCGCGCGACCTTTCGCTGATAAGCTTCGACAACACGCCGATCGTGCGTTTCACCGATCCGCCGCTGACGGCGGTGGACCAACCGATCGCCGAAACCATTTCGCGCGCCGTCGAATTGATCATCCGTTCCCGCCGCGATGCGGCGCCCGACGGCGTGATCGATATCGAAGGCACGCTGGAGGAACGCGGATCGACCGCGCCGCCGCCGCATCTGAGGCGCATCAAGCGCGCCTGAAACGCCGACACTTTGGGAGATACGACAATGGCGAAACGCAATCGGCTCAACGCCCTGACGGGCACGGGAACCATCGCGCTGACACTGGCCATGAGCGGAGCGCTGGCAGGCTGCGCCACCGTCCCTGCCGCGAACGACGCGCCGGTTGCGCCCGTCGCAACGGCCCAACCCGATAGCGAGGCGCAGATCGCCGCGATCCTTTCGCGCATGAGCCTGGAAAACAAGGTCGCCCAGTTGATCCAGCCGCAGATCAACACCGTCACGGCAGAGGAAATGCGCCAGTATCGCTGGGGCAGCTATCTCAACGGCGGCAATGGCGGTCCCTATGGCGAGGAATTCGCGCCCGCAGGCGAATGGCTGCGCCTCGCCGACGAGATGTGGGATGCGTCGACCGCTCCCCTCCCCAATGGCGAACCCGCCGTTCCGACCATGTGGGGCACCGACGCCGTCCACGGCCACACCAATGTGATCGGGGCCACGATCTTCCCGCACAATATCGGCCTCGGCGCTACGCGCGACGCGGATCTTGTCCGCCGCATCGGGCACGCCACTGCGGTCGAGATCGAAGTCACGGGCATCGACTGGAACTTCTCCCCCACCGTCGCTGTCGCACGCGACGATCGCTGGGGCCGGACCTATGAAAGCTATTCCGAAGACCCGCGCCTCGTCGCCACGTTGGGCGCTGCACTGGTCGAGGGTCTGCAGGGCCGCAAGGGTTCGGACGATTTCCTCGGCCAGGGCCGCGTGATCGCCACCGCCAAGCATTTCTTCGGCGATGGCGGCACCGATCAGGGCGTCGACCAGGGCGACGTCAATGGCGACATCGATGCGCTGAAGAGCATCCACGCAGTTCCCTACCCCGCTGCGATCGCGGCGGGCGTGGAAACCATCATGGCCAGCTTCAACTCGATCAACGGCAAGAAGATGCACGGCAACGAAGCCTTGCTGACCGGCGTGCTGCGCGGCGAGATGGGCTTTGACGGGCTGGTGGTCGGCGACTGGAACGGCCACGGCCAGGTCGCGGGCTGCACAGTCAGCAATTGCCCGCAATCGCTGATGGCCGGGCTCGACATCTACATGGTGCCCGACGATGCGGTGGCGCTGCACACCTCGCTGGTCTCGCAAGTGCGCGACGGGACGATCCCGATGGTGCGTGTGGACGAGGCGGTGACGCGCGTTTTGCGCGTCAAGCAGGCGGCGGGTCTGCTCGGGCCGAATGCGCAGAAGCCGTCCGCCCGTGCCAATGCGGGCGACATGACCAAGCTCGGCTCGCCCGAACACCGCGCCATCGCGCGCGAGGCGGTGGCGAAATCGCAAGTTCTCCTGAAGAATGACGGCGTCCTGCCCTTTGCGGCGGGGACGAACGTGCTGGTCGCGGGGACTGCCGCGGACAGCATCGCGCAGGCTTCGGGCGGCTGGACGCTGACCTGGCAGGGCGGCACGGAACTCGACAACGACATGTTCCCCGGCGCGACCTCCATCTTCGCCGCAATCGAGCAGGCCGCCCGCTCCGGCGGCGGTAGCGCGACGCTGTCCGAAGACGGCAGCTATACCGCCAAACCCGATGTCGCCGTGGTGGTGTTCGGTGAAGAGCCCTATGCCGAATTCGCGGGCGACCGGAAGACGCTGGTCTTCCCCGATGACGAAGGGCTGGAGCTGCTGCGCAAGTTCGACAGCGAAGGCGTGCCGACGGTTGCGGTCTTCCTCTCCGGCCGTCCCTTGTGGATGAACCGCGAGCTGAACGCCGCCGATGCTTTCGTCGCCTCCTGGCTGCCCGGCAGCGAAGGCGCGGGCGTGGCCGATATTCTGTTCGGCGCGCGCGCTGCCACCGGCAAGTTGTCCTTTAGCTGGCCCGCGGGCTGCGACGGCAAGCCGCTCAATTCGGCGGACGGCGCGCTCTTCCCCTTGGGCTACGGGCGTGCTCTCACCAATACCGCACCAC
>NZ_LWFF01000009.1 GCF_001635685.1 Erythrobacter sp. HI0063 | reverse complement strand
CCCATTCGCGGCGAAGGCAGGCTTAGGGGCGACATCGCTCTTGGCGGGTGTTGTGGAGGGAGCGTTTTCGGCGGCGAGTTGATCGACGCTCGGATGGTTTGCCAGTGCCAGACGCGCAGGCTGACCTGCATCTCGCACCAAGTCGACGCCGAGCAGATCGGCGACGCGATGGCGGAAATAGACGGGGTTCGTCATCTGCGCCCAATGGGCCATCCGCTCACCGATCTTGTCGGCGGGCACATCTTCCGCGGCCATCAGCCGCGCCGCGCGCCAATCGCCCTGGAGGGCGTAGGCATAAGCCAGGTTCTGGCGCACCTTGGCGGAGCTTTCGCCGAAGCGAAGCTGGTTGGCGAGGACGAGCGCGCCGCGCTTGGGTTCGCCCGCCAAGGCGATGGCGAGGCCGAAATCGGCCGGATCGAGATCGGTTTCGTGGGCGTTGAGTGTCCGCAGGGCAGCGTCCTGATGCCCGCTCGCGATCTGGGCGAGGGCCAGCGAGAGGATGGTGCGCTGCGATCCGTCACCCAATTGCCGCGCTTCGGCGAGCGTGGTGGCCGCCGATTCGAAACGGCCCGCTTCGATATAGGCTCCACCCAGCAGCGCGCGCAGATCGGCGTCGCGCGGCGATGCCAGCACGGCGCTTTCCGCGAAGGAGACGGCCTTGTCGCTCTTGCCCTTGGCCAGGGCGCTTTCGGCCTTGACCGCCGAAACCGAAGCTGGCGGCGCTTCCTTGGTGCTGCATCCACCCAGAGTGGCACTTGCCAGTGCGGTGGTCAGCGTCAGCCCAACCATGCGGGCGGTCCGATTGATTGTCGTGGAGCGCATTTCCCTCTCCCTAAGCGGTCGGGCATTCGTTTTCGGCAAAGATGATCACGGGCGTTTTACCTGAGCCGCCAGCGTTTCGATTTCGGGCATTTCGGCGAGCATCGCGTCGAGGGCCTGCGTCACCAGGTTCTGGGCGCTCTGGCCGCTGATCGTGGAGGCGAGACGGAGGCGCAGATGGCGTTCCGGATCGAGCCGCAGGGTAAAGGCAGCCCGGCGGTTGCCTGATGCGGCAGCGCGGGCGCCGAGCTTCGCGGCAGGCTTGACGAATGCCTCGACAGCGTCCCGGCGGTTCTCGCCGAGTTTCTTCGCGATCCGGTCGATCGTTTCGCGCACGGGACTGACCTGAGCTTCGATCGCTTCCTCGGAAGCGTGGGCGACTTCGTAATCGCCGTCCCGCGACGAATTCCCATCCGCTTCCGTATCGAAGCGGACGATCTGCGCACCTGGATGGCGGCGGGCGCTGGTGTCCTCGCCCATGTCGTTCCAGCCGAGATCTTCCAGTTCGGCAGCGGCATCGGCGGGATCGATCTTGCCCGGCATGCCGTGCTGCGGGCGCATGGCCGGGCGCGCTCCGCCCTTGCGGGCGAGCAGCGTCGGCGAAAGGGAGGCGAAACCGGCGTCGTGCATGGTCCTGTTCCCGTGTGGGCCCCCGTCTTACTGCGCCACCCGGCGGCCGAAGCCGCCCTGGGGCCGATGGGCGCTCGGCATCGCGCTCTGCGTGTTGGGAGCGGCGAAGACGGTGCGGCGGAAATTCTTCTCGAGCCGGTCGGAAACGTATTTCCACAGCGCAGTCACTTCGGCAGCGCTGCGGCTGACGGGATCGACCTCCATCACCGTGCGCCCGTCGATCATCGAAGCGGCGAAATCGGTGCGGTGGTGGAGCGTGATCGGAGCGACCGTCCCGTGCTGAGACAGGGCGACAGCGGCTTCGGAAGTGATCCGCGCCTTGGGCGTCGCGCCATTGACCACGAAGACCAGCGGCTTGCCCGCCCGCTCGCACAGATCGACCGTAGCGCCCACAGCGCGCAGATCGTGCGGGGAAGGGCGAGTGGGTACCACGATCAGTTCGGCGACAGAGATCACCGACTGGATCGCCATGGTGATGGCGGGCGGCGTGTCGATGACGGCAAGCTTGAAGCCCTGCTGGCGCAGGATCATCAGGTCGCCGGCGAGCCGCGCGACGGTGGTCTGGGCGAAAGCGGGATATTCCGCTTCGCGCTCGTTCCACCAATCGGCGAGCGAGCCCTGCGGATCGATGTCGATCAGCACGACGGGCCCCGCGCCCGCCCGCTGTGCCTGGACGGCGAGATGTCCGGACAGGGTCGTCTTGCCCGATCCGCCCTTCTGCGATGCCAACGCCAGTACCCGCAAACCCCGGTCCCCCTAAACGCTTCAAAATCGCGATCCGCCTCGTGCGGCTCGCCTCGTTCGCTGGGCGCGAACATTCGCCATGGGGATTCGCAGACTACCCTAAATTTTAAGTTAAAGACGGCCTGCAAATCGGCCCGGACCCGGTCCTGCAAGCATTGCCTCTGTCGGGTCGGAACTGATGCCACCGGTATCGCTGGCCACATCGCAACGTTTTGCTAACGGACGATTTACTATAGAATGCGCGCAATCGCCCCGGGGTGTTAGGCTGGGGCATCTGACTGGCGGAGACTTCGAACATGACCACCTCACCCTTTTATCGCAGCGTGGGCGGCGGTGTGCTGGCCGCCTGCCTGCTCGCGCTCGGCGCGCCCGCACAGGCTGATGTGAAGAGCGGCGTCGATGCCTGGTCGGCTGGCGATTACGCCACGGCGGTGCGCGAATGGTCTGGCCCTGCACAGGCGGGCGATGCCGATGCGCAGTTCAATCTCGGCCAGGCCTATCGCCTGGGGCGCGGCGTGGAGGCCGACAAGGAGCAGGCAGAGGCGCTTTATGCCGCCGCCGCCGCGCAGGGCCATGTCCAGGCATCGGACAATTACGGCCTGTTGCTGTTCGAGGACGGTCGGCGCGAAGCGGCCATGCCCTATATCACTGCCGCTGCCGGACGGGGCGATCCGCGCGCGCAATATCTGCTGGGCGTCGCGCATTTCAACGGAGACCTGGCGGAAAAGGACTGGCCGCGCGCCTATGCGCTGCTGACGCTCGCCAACAATAGCGGCCTCCCGCAGGCGCGCGCCGCGATGACGCAGATGGACGAATTCATTCCTCTGGCACAGCGTGAGGAAGCGCAGGTGCTCGCGCAGCGGATCAAGAGCGAGGCCGACGCCAATCGCGCGCGCCAGCTCGCCGCGGTCGATCTGGGCGGCACGCCGGTGGCGGTTCCGGCCGCAACCGTTCCGGCGCGCGCTGCCGCTCCTGTTCCTGCCGCAACGCGCCCGGTCGAAGTGGCGCGGGCCGACACCGCCGGGGCCGATTACACGCTGCCCGAAGGCCGTCGCCAACC
>NZ_LWFF01000008.1 GCF_001635685.1 Erythrobacter sp. HI0063 | reverse complement strand
CTGCACGAGCAGGCGGAATGCGGCGAGGCGATGCTCCTGTGCCAGAGCAGATAGGGCTCGGATCACGCGGTCGGCTTGCATCGCTCACTCCAATGATTCGATAACTATTAAAATATCGAAATGCCGAGAGAAGTCAAATTGCTTTCTGAACGGTTGCGAAATAGGCAGTACGGCCATGTTCGAGTGATTGAGAGGCAGTGGCGCGAAAACTAGCCTGTGTCCCGCCAACGGATAATGTCGGCAAACCCGATCAACCCGTCGAACAGCGCCGCGACGACGAGGGACTGTTTACAATGGACCTGGTAGCGCTCGCGGGCCATCTTAAGATGCTGAATGACGGTTTCGGTGCTGATTTCGAGTATCATGGCCGTTTCAGCTGCAGTCTTCCCTCTTGCAACCCAAAGCAGACACTCCCGCTGCCGATCGGTCAGGGAAGGGACCTTCTCATCGAACTTTTCTGAACTCAGGCCCAGCGCACAGCTCAAAGCCAGCGTCCCGATCATTTCCGCGACGGCGAAGCGCCGTCGGGGCAGTTCTCGCTCGGGTCGAACAGCAAAGGTGCAGGTGCCGCGCCCTATCCCGGGCAAATGCCGCGGAACAGTATAACCATTGCCAATTCCGCATTCCCGGCC
>NZ_LWFF01000007.1 GCF_001635685.1 Erythrobacter sp. HI0063 | reverse complement strand
GGACACGCGCGACTACCTTTTCGACGAGGTTGCTGCCATGAACCTCGACAACTTCCTTGTCCGCGCCAAGCGCAAGGAGGTCGAGGAATTCCAGAAGCGCGAAGCATGGAACGACATCGGCTCGAATGAGCGCGAGGTGCTAATCGGCGAGATCGCTGGGCTGCCTTCGGCCCGTGAAGATACTGACATTGCCGCGAAGCAATTCGACTATATCATCCTGAAGGGGCAGCTTGCTCTTCTTCAAAATGATGCGTCGTTCACGCAGTGCCAGGAGAAGGTGATCGCGCTAGCCTCCAAGCTCGAAGAGCTCGGGAATGTTCCGATGGTTTCAGCGCAAATGGACTTGATCCTTGAAGTCCAGACGCCGGATTATTGGGCCGACATCGATGCCTGGGCGGTGGAGCAGATGCGCCGCCAGCTGCGTGCGCTCATGAAGCTCATCGAAGGAGATGAAGCGGTAATCATTTATACCGACTTCGAAGACGAGATGGGTGAGGCAACGCGCATCGACTTGGCTCATGCGAGTATCGGCACTGACAAGCCGCGCTTCTTAATTAAGGTACGCCACTTCCTCAAAGCCCATGCCGATCACATCACGATCCAAAAGCTTCACCGCAACGAGCAGCTGACCCCGCAAGATTTGGCAGAGCTGGAGCGCATCTTGCGCGAAGAAACGGAAGCGAGTGACGCTGACATCGCTGTCATCACAAGTGAAGGTGGCCTCGGCCTGTTCATTCGTTCGCTCATCGGCCTCGATCGTGAGGCTGCGAAGGGGGCGTTTGCCGAGCTACTAGCCGGTCAGAACCTCAATGCGAACCAGATCGAGTTCATCAATTTGATCATTGACCATCTCACCGAACGCGGTGCGATGGATCCGCGCCGGCTATACGAGAGCCCATTCACCGATTTCGATGATCAGGGTGTTAGTGGCGTGTTTCAGCAGGCTGAAGTTCAGCGGATTGTACAAGTGTTGAGCGATGTCAGCAGGCGGGCGGCCGCGTGAGAGAAAGCGTAGGAAACCATGGGCCGGACAAGTTCGCCGGCTCATCCTTATCTCGCAGCTGAATGAACTGACGCGGCACCTGCGTCAAACTCCTGAAGCAACCTCCGAGCCTCGGCTCAAGGCAAATCAATAGTAATTTCCCATAGTTTCGAGTTCCCATGTTCGTCTTCCATGGGGCACCACCACTTCCAATAGGAAAAATTCGGTAGATCCGCTGGAGTTGCCTTAGATTTTACCACAATTTTGGGTCCTGTCTGGGACACATTGGCTGGGACTGTGACCGCGAGCCTTGCGCCGCCCACCCAAACTCCGAATTGCATTCTTCGCCGATCGCCCATTCGTTCGACCAACGCCGCTCTTGAATGCTAGCCTTCTGCAGCCGCGCCAATTCGCAGTGAAATGGTATTCACGCGACCTATCCTTCGCCCCCATTCAACAAGAGCCGCGCCAGAGCCTCGCTCATTCGGCGGGTGATCTCGTCCGTCGGATAAAAGGTCGACAGAGCCGCGAGCGCGGAGGCGACGCGATCGGGCTGGCCGAGCGACAGGTTGAGGATCACGAAGACGATCGTCGGATCTCTGATCGGAACGATGCCTGCGTCGATTCCCTGCTGGATCAGCGGGCGAGCCCCTTCGTACAGGGGCTTGAGCAGTCGTTCCGAGACGATGTCGCTGCGCGGCGGCGGCTCCACGCTGGCACGCGCGACGAAGCCGCGCAGGTCCGGATGGCGCTCGTAATAGCCCGCAGTCATCCCGATCGCGAGCCGCAGCCTTTCGCGCAATGGCGTCTTCGCGTCCTCGGCCATCGCGGTCAGCGCGGCGATATTCGGCGCGAAGGTCTCTGCAAGCAGATCGACGCAGGCGAGCCACAGCCCTTCCTTATTGCCGAAATGGACCGCGACGAGGTTGGGTGCCGCCCCCGCGCGGCTCGCGATCATTCGCACGCTCGCCGCCTCAAATCCATAATCGGCGAAGCACCGCGTTGCCGCACGCAACAGCGCATCGCGCCCCGCGGGAGCATCCGCCGTGCGCCGTCCGCGGCGCGGGGCCGATCCGTCTTGACCTTCGCTCATCATGCTTCATATATGTACGGACGTACATATAATGCCGGGTCAGGTTTTTCGGGCGAAAGGATCATTCTCATGCGTCATGGTATCACCCGCCGCGCCGCGCTTTTCAATCTTCCGGCAGCATCGCTCATCGCATTGCCCGGCTGTGCGCCGATCCAGCCGGACCCGAATTCGCGCGAGGATCAGCTGACCGGCGCGCTCGACGGGACGGTGATCGACGCGTTCTTCTACGCCTTCGGGCCTTACGAGTTTGCGCGTTCGATGCAGGCGCTGTCGGGCCAGATCGACGTCGGCGATACGCTGGTATCCGAAGAGGCGCTGGCCGATGCTGCGAAGCGGGCGGGCGATGATACCAAGGTGCTCATCAACCGCCACATCCACGTGCGCGATCTGGCAGACGAGCGCATCCGCTCGGTTACCGCACCCAATAACAACACGCTCTATACCTCAGCGGTGCTGGAGCTTTCCAAGACTCCGGTGCGCCTGACGCTGCCCAATTCGGGCGACCGCTATCTGTCGGTGGCCTTGATGGACATGTTCACCGACCAGACGATGGTCGGCCACGCCGAGAATGGTGGCAGTGCGGGGACCTACCTTATCGTCGGGCCCGACAGTCCTGTGAAGGACGGCCCCGATGTGATCCGCATGCCGTCGAACGATGTCTGGCTGCTCGCGCGCACTTTCGTGGCCGGGGTCGACGATCTCGATGCCGCGCGAGCGGTGCAGAGCGGGATCGTGGTGGAACCCGTGGACACGGAGGCGAAGCCGCGCCTGTTCAACACGGTCGCCCCGCCCGAAATGGAGCCGCGCAGCTTCCTCGCGCTGACCAACGAAGTGCTCGGCCGTTCACCGAGCCACCCGCAGGTCGCGCGCGCCGCGACGTTTGCGGACAAGGGCATAGTTCCGGGCGACCCGAGCGTATGGGACGGCCTCTCCCTGCGATCGCGCGCGGCCTGGAATGCGTGGCTGCCCCGCTCGCTCGACATGCTGCGCAAGGGCCTCTCGCGCTCGCAGGATAGACCGGGCTGGAATGCGCCGCCGCTGATCCTTGGCGATTACGGGAATAACGACCTGGTCCGCGCCGCCATCGCGTTGATCGGCTTCGGCGCGCTCAAGACGAAGGACGCGCGCTATTTCCGCACCGAGACCGATGCCGCGGGCGATGCGCTGAGCGGCACGTCTTCCTACCGGATGGTGATCCCGCCCGCAGGCGTGCCGGTGAAGGCGTTCTGGTCGCTCAGCGTGTACCAGCCCGATGCCGACGGGCGGCTGTTCTTCTTCGAGGTGCCCATCGACCGGCACTCGATCAATTCGGGCTCGTCCGATCTGGTCAAGCGCCCGGACGGATCGATCGTCCTCCACCTCTCGCGCGAGCGCTCGGAGGAAGAGGACGTGGTCTGGGTGCCGACACCCGAAGGACCGTTCGAAGCTATCTTCCGCACCTATCGCCCCGCAGAGCCGGTGATCGACGACAGCTGGAGCGTGCCGTCGCTGGAAAAGCAGAGATAAAAGTCCCGCCTCTCGACGCACGGAGAGCACGCCATGATTGTCTGCTTCCCGGCCCACAAGCTGCTAGTCGGCAAAGCGCCGATTCCGGGTATTCGCCCCCTCCCCGAGCGTCCCGAAAAGCGCGCCTTAAGCACGGCCTCGCAACTGAGCGAAATGGTCCGACAATGCCTGGAAAGCAGCCATGTTGGTTCTAGGACGGACGCGGCTTTGGCTTCGGCGTGGCTGGCTCGGCTTCGTAGACCAGCCACGTTACCATATGGGCCTGCTTCTCGGACCTTGGGCTGCGTCCCTTTGGCGAAGAAGCGGGGCAGTCGCGATCATCCGGCCACCGCTTGCGCTTCACGGTCTAGAAAAGGCCGTCGTCGTCGTCATCAGCATCGCCGAACAATCCATCGCAAGCATCCTCGACTGGCACGTCCAATTCGGCTCCTCCCGGCACGTGCCGCCGATGGACCTCGCGTTCCTGCGCCATGGAATAACGCCCGGCGATTTCGGAAAGGATCGCGGTAATCGCGTTCAGCGCTTCGGCAGAGGGGGCCGCCTCCTCTCCGTCCGAAGTCCCCTGCGACATCGCAGAAAGGAATTCGCTTGCGACTGTCATGTCGCGCTCGAGCGAAGTGTGACTTTTAGGGGTTCGAGCTTCGATAGTCCCGGAAATAGTAGAAAAATTTATTGGCAAGCAAGGTGTCTTCCAAAGGCTGCCTTCCGAAAACGGCACATCAGCCCCTCGCCCAGGCTCGCAATTGTGCGACAGCCGGGTCGTTTCGCTTCGAGAATTATAGATCATGCATCGGCGGTAGTGCGCAGAGAACTATCCGCGGCCCGGTGGCCGTGGGCCGTGTATCGAAGGTCGGCGCCGAGCCTTTGGTTCGGACCCGGCGCCTGGTTCGTTCATTTACGGCGTCGTGGCGCGGTTGGGGGCCGTGTCTGCACGTTCCGAAAGGCGCTTGGCGGCGTAGCCACCGGCCAGGATCGCCAGCATGCTGGGAAGGCTCAGGCGCGCGATGAGCGAGGTGGCGACCACGCCCAGCGCTGCGCCGGTGGCGCCGCCGACGCCGCTGGTCTGCTTGGCCAATTTGTCGCCCACGAAGGCGCCGATAATCTTGCCGATCATTTCGAATTCTCCTTTGCAGGATTGAACGGTGTATCGGCGGGCCGGTTCCGGATCGCGGTTCAGGCGGAGGCGCTGCGGTTTTCGCGCGGGACGTCGAACGAGCGGACGTAATCGCCCAATTCCTCGTGCACGCGCTCGGGCGTGAGGCCGAACTGTTCCAGGCTGTAGCGGTGGGGACGGCGCTTCAGCGCGTTCGAGCGCTGGATGAAGTCCTCCATGCCCGGCACGGCGGGCTCCATGTCGAGATCGAGGAAACGATAGACCCGCTCCATCGTGCCGCGCCAATCGGCGTCCATCGCCTCGTACTGGACGTCGATCATGCGCTCGGCGGGAATCGCGGCGCGCGCGGCCTGCATCCGCTCGATCTCCAGCCGCGTCTTGCGCAGCCATTCCTCACCGATCGTCTTGGGATCGACGTGGTCGGAATAGATGATCGTCTGGTTCCAGGCGAGGGAGGCGGCGCTACCCACCACCGATTCGGGATCGCGGTGCGTGAAGATCAGGCGCGCATCGGGAAAAACGGTGAGCAGCGCGGGCAGATCGAGCATGTGCTGCGGCGTCTTCAATATCCAGGGCCGGATGCTGGAGACCTGTTGCGACCAGCCGATCAGGCGCAACAGGTCCTTCATGTGGCGATAGGCGGGCGTCGCGTCCTCGCTCTCGCACCAGCGGCCATAGCTTGGCACGTGCCACTGCGCTTCGTGCTTCATCCCCCAGAAGCTGGCGACCAGCAGGCCGAGCTCTTCCTCGGGCTCGTAGGGCCCGGTCGGATGGATCGAGAGCGTGCGCGGATTGGCGAGCCGGGCGACCTTCATGATCCGGCTGGCGAGAACGGGGCGGAAATCTTGCTTTTCGCCCTTCAGCACCTCTTCGAATTCGGGGCGCGGCACCGGACTGATCGTCTCGAAGCTGCGCATATGGCTGAAGCGGTGATCGGCGGCGAGCAGGCGGTGCATTCGCGTGGTGCCGGACCGCATCGGGCCGACGATGACGACCGGCCGCTTCACCGGACGGGCGAGAATTTCGGGATGGCGCGCGAACCACCATTGGGTCAGCAGGCGATCGCGCAGCACGTGATGGAACTGTTTTTCCGCCGCGAGCTTGCCCGCCGGATTGAGGCGCGCTTCGGCGTGGATCGACTGGAGCAGCACGTCGAGCGGGCGTTCGAACCAGGGATCGCCGAAATCGTCGAGCCCGGTGGCCGCGCGCGCTTCGGCCATCAGATGGGCTTTCTCCAGCCGCGGCGGATCGACCAGCCCCAGTCTGCGCCCCGTTTTGACGGCAACGTTCAGACCATCGATGAATCGCGTCCGCTTCGGCGGGTCGCTGGGAAGCGGTTTCGGCGTGGCTTGCAAGTCTGTTCTGCCCAATCTGCTACAATCGTCCGCGACGCATCGCGCCGACCGACCATAGAGCGCACAATGCGCAGCTTCGGCCAAGGTGCCCGCCCCGCCCTCATGCAGGCCAACCGCAGGGTCTGGCAAATCGGATAGGGAGCGGGCATAGGCCCAAGCCATGCACGACATCGCCTTCATCCGTCAGAACCCCGGTGCGTTCGATGCGGGGCTCGCCCGGCGCGGGGCCGAACCGCAAGCGGATCGCATCCTCGCCCTCGACGCGCGCCGCCGCGAAGTGACCACTGCGCTCCAGCAGGCGCAAAGCCGCCGCAACGAAGCCTCCAAGGCCATCGGGCAGGCGATGGGCCAGGGCGACACCGAAAAGGCCGAAGCGCTTAAGGCCGAAGTCGCCGAGATCAAGCAGCGTATGCCGGAAATGGAGGAGCAGGACCGCTCGCTCGCAAGCGAGCTGACTGATCTTCTGGCGCGCCTCCCCAACCTCCCCGCCGAGGATGTGCCCGAAGGCGAGGACGAGGACGGCAATGTCGAAGTGTCGCAATGGGGCGACCGGCGCGAATTCACCTTCGAGCCCAAGGAGCACGCCGATCTCGGCCCGGCGCTCGGCCTGGATTTCGAGACCGGCACCAAGCTGTCCGGCGCGCGCTTTACCTTCCTGCGCGGCGACGTGGCGCGGCTCCATCGCGCGCTGGCGCAGTTCATGTTGGACCGGCAGACGCGTGAGAACGGCTATACCGAGTGCAATCCGCCGGTGCTGGTCAACGATGCCGCGATGTACGGGACCGACAAGCTGCCGAAATTCGCGGAGGACAGTTTTCAGACCTTCATTACTTATGACGACGAAAAAATTCGGGCCGAGGCAAAGGCGAGAGCAACGCGCGAAAAGGAAACGGATCCAGAAAATTTCGCAGACACCGTCGTTCGAGTTAATAGGCTCCTTCGAGAAGAGAATAATACTGACCGCCGCTGGCTCGTCCCGACCTCCGAAGTTCCGCTGACCTATTCGGTCGCAGGCGAGATCCTCGACGATCTGACCGATCCGATCCGCATGACGGCCCACACGCTCTGCTTCCGCTCCGAGGCCGGATCGGCGGGACGCGACACGCGCGGCTTCATTCGCCAGCACCAGTTCGAAAAGGTCGAGCTGGTCAGCATCTGCCGCCCGGACGACAGCGAGGCCGAGCATGAGCGGATGACACGCTGCGCCGAAGGGATCCTCGAAGCGATGAACCTCCCCTATCGCCGCATGCTGCTGTGCAGCGGAGACATGGGCTTCGGCGCGAAGAAGACCTTCGATCTCGAAGTGTGGCTGCCCGGCCAGAACGCCTGGCGCGAGATCAGCTCGTGTTCCAACACCGGCGATTTCCAGGCGCGGCGCATGAACACCCGCTATCGTCCGGAAGGATCGAAGAAGACCGAGTTCGTCCACACGCTCAACGGGTCGGGCCTCGCGGTCGGGCGCACGCTGGTGGCGGTGCTGGAAAATTACCAGGAGGCCGATGGCAGCGTGGTCGTTCCCGAAGCTTTGCTGTCCTATATGGGCGGAGTGTCGCGGGTGGAGGCGCAGAGCCGATGAAAATCCTTCTCACAAATGATGACGGCGTCCACGCCCCCGGCCTCGAAGTGCTGGAAGCGATCGCGCGCGAATTCAGCGACGATATCTGGATCTGCGCGCCGGACGAGGAACAGTCGGGCATGGGCCACGCCCTCACGCTGACCCGGCCCGTGCGGCTGCGCCAATATGGCGAGCGGCGCTTCGCCGTGACCGGCACGCCCACCGATTCCGTCACCATGGGCCTGCGCAATGTGATCGACGGCGTGCCCGACCTGATCCTGTCCGGCGTCAATCGCGGTGCCAATCTGGGCGACGACATCACTTATTCGGGCACCGTGTCCGCCGCCATTGAAGGCGCGCTGGCGGGCGTCCGCTCGATCGCGATGAGCCAGGTGCTGGGTCCTGTCAGGGGTCGCGAGGACGGTTCGCGCGAGGATTATTTCGCTGCGGCGCGCGCCTGGGGGGCCAAGGTGCTCGCCCCCCTGCTCGACACGTCCCTGCCCGATCGCACGCTGGTCAATGTCAATTTCCCCGCCCTTGCCCCCGATGCGATCAAGGGCATCCGCGCGGTGCGGCAGGGCTTTCACGATTATTCGCGCGGCACAGTGGTCGAAGGGCGCGATCCGCGCGGGTTCAAATATTACTGGTTCGGATTGGAAGCGATCGAGCATACGCTGGACCACGGCACCGATCTCGAAGCCATCGACGAAGGCTATATCGCGGTCACGCCGCTCCAGCTCGATCTGACGCACCACGCCTCGCTCGGCGCATTGGCGGACCGGTTCGCGTAATGAGCGCGGACAAGCAGGTCGACCGGATCGTGCAGCAGCGCAAGCCGCGCGCCTATCGCGGCCCGCGCCATAAGCCGCTGCGCCGCGCCGTGAAGCTGCCCGTCTGGGGCGATCTCGGCATCCGGCTGGGCCTGGCCCTGCTCCTCATCGCCATCGTGGTCATGATCCACTGGTGGGACCGCGAAGGGCTGGTCGATAATCTCGACGGCGAGGTCAGCTTCCTCGACGTGATCTATTTCACCATGATCTCGATCACCACTACCGGGTTCGGCGATATCGCGCCGATTTCGGACCGGGCGCGGCTGGTCGAGGCGGTCATCGTGACCCCGATCCGCTTCGCCGTCTTCTTCATCTTCGTGGGCACCGCCTACAATTTCATCATCAAGCGCAGCTGGGAGAAATGGCGCATGGCCCGCCTCCAGGAGCAATTGTCGCAACATATCGTGGTGCTGGGCTTCGGCATTTCCGGATCGCAGGCGGTCGACGAACTGATCGAGCGCGGCACCGACCCGAGCTGCATCGTCGTGATCGACCCCAGCGAAGACCGGCTGCACGATGCCGAATCGCTGGGCTGCAACGTGATGGCGGCGGACGCCACGCGGGACGAGACGCTGAAGGCGGTGCACATCAACCAGGCGGCGAACGTGCTGGTTTCCGCCGGGCGCGACGACACTTCGATCCTGATCGTCCTGACCGTGCGCGCGCTGGCACCCTACGTGCCGATCAGCGTTGTGGTCCGCGCAGACGACAACGAATCGCTCGCGCGGCAGGCTGGGGCGAACATCGTCATCAACCCCGTGCGCTTCACCGGCCTGCTGCTGGCCGGCAGCGCCAAGGGCGAACATATCAGCGAATATCTCTCCGACCTCGCCAGCGTTTCGGGCCGCGTCCATCTGGTCGAACGCAAGGTGACCGAAGACGAATGCGGCAAGTCGATCGGCGAATTGTCGAGCGGCGGGCGAGGCCTGCGCGTTTATCGCAACGGACAGGCGCTGGGTTTCTGGGAAACCGAATGCCAGGCCCTGCAGACCGGAGACGTGATCGTGGAAATCGTGCCCACGCCCAATGGCGAGAAAAAGGGCGACGGCGCGGACTGAAACGGCCCGCATTGCGCCGACGGTGGCGCCCGGCGCGCTAAGGGTGTAGGGGCGCGCCGGAAAAACCCCGGACACTGCCATGAACACCCCCAACTCCACGGCCATTCCCGACCAGAAGAAAGTCGGCATGGTCTCGCTCGGCTGCCCCAAGGCGCTGGTCGATTCCGAACGCATCCTCACGCGCCTGCGCGCCGATGGCTACGCGATGAGCCCGGATTATGCGGGCGCCGATGTGGTGCTCGTCAACACATGCGGATTCCTCGACAGCGCCAAGGAGGAAAGCCTTCAGGCGATCGGAGAGGCGATTGCGGAAAACGGCCGCGTGATCGTGACGGGTTGCATGGGCGAAGAAGCCGATGCGATCCGCGCGGCGCACCCGCAAGTGCTCGCGGTGACGGGCGCGCATCAATACGAGCAGGTTGTGGACGCGGTGCACACCTTTGCACCGCCGTCGCAGGGGCCTTTCGTCGATCTCATCCCGCAGCCGGATGCGCTGAAGCAGCGAAGCGATAGCGCGAATGAATACGTGAAATTAACGCCGCGTCACTACAGTTACCTCAAGATTTCAGAGGGTTGCAATCATTCCTGCGCCTTCTGCATCATCCCCGACCTGCGCGGCAAGCTCGCCAGCCGGCGCATCGACGCGGTGCTGCGCGAAGCGGAAAAGCTGGTCGCCGCGGGCACGAAAGAGCTGTTGGTGATCAGCCAGGACACCAGCGCCTATGGCGTCGATACGCGCCACGAACCGCGCGACTGGAAAGGCCGCGAGGTCCGCGCCCACATGACCGATCTCGCCCGCGAACTGGGCGGTTTGCGCACCTCAGACGGCGCTCCGCCCTGGGTGCGGCTGCATTACGTCTATCCCTATCCCCATGTCGATCAGGTCATCCCCCTGATGGCAGAGGGTCTGCTGACGCCCTATCTCGACATTCCGTTCCAGCACGCCGCGCCCTCGGTCCTGAAGCGCATGAAGCGCCCGGCGAACGAGGCGAAGGTGCTGGAAAGATTGAAGAACTGGCGCGCGATCTGCCCCGATATCGCGATCCGCTCCAGCTTCGTGGTCGGCTTCCCCGGCGAGACGGAGGACGATTTCCGCTATCTCCTCGACTGGCTGGAAGAAGCGCAGCTCGACCGGGTCGGCGGCTTCCGCTTCGAACCGGTCGAAGGCGCACAGGCCAATGCGCTGCCCGATCAGGTGCCCGAGGCCATCAAGGAAGAGCGCTATGCCCGCCTGATGGAAGTGACCGAGCGCATCTCCACCGCCAAGCTCCAGGCGAAGATCGGCAAGGTTCTCAAGGTGATCATCGACGAAGTCGGCGCGCCGGACGAGGATGGCGATATCGGCGCCACCGGCCGCAGCCAGGCCGATGCACCGGAGATCGACGGGCAGGTGTTCCTGCGCGATGTCGGCGCGGACGTGGCGCCCGGCGACATCGTCGACGTCGCGATCGAGGATGCCGACGCGCACGACCTGTACGGAGTGCCGGCGACGCGCCGCTAGAACCTTCGGGACCGTTCAGCGTGGATCAGGCGTTCATGCGCTAATGCGCGCAGTCATGAAGCCTTTTCCCGCCTTTCTCCTCGCCGTTCTCGCCGCCTGCGGGACCGCGAATGCTCCACCTAGCGAGGGGCCGCGCGAAGGGAATTCGACCGTCAACGGCCAGGCGCCGGTCGCGACCACGGGTCTCGACGCCACGCGCATGCAGGCCGCGATCGCGCAAGCGGAACGCCTCGGGCCACTCAACGCCATGGTCGTCATGCGCGACGGAGAGACGCTTTACGAAAGCACTTTCAACGACGGCCCGCCTTTGTCGCGCGCGGTGAATATCAAATCCGCCTCCAAATCCGTGTTGTCCGCTTTGGTCGGTATCGCGATCGAACGCGGCGTTCTGGAAGGGGTGGACCAGCGGGTGGTCGACGTGCTCGGCCCCGAGGCCGCCGCCAACTCCGATCCGCGCATTAACGATCTCACCGTCGGCCATCTGCTGTCGATGCAGGCTGGACTCGAACGCACGTCCGGCGCGAATTACGGCGCGTGGGTTTCCAGCAGCAATTGGGTACGCGATGCGCTGTCCCGCCCCTTCGTGGCCGACCCGGGCGAGCGGATGCAGTATTCGACCGGGAGCAGCCATATCCTGTCCGCCATGCTGACTCGCGCTTCGGGCCGTTCCACGCTCGAGCTTGCGCGCGAATGGCTGGGCGAACCACTGGGGATCGAGATTCCGGAATGGCTTGCCGATCCGCAGGGTATCTATTTCGGCGGCAACGATATGCGGCTGACTCCAAGCGATCTCGCTCGTTTCGGCGAGCTTTACCGGCTGGGTGGAGAAATCGACGGCCAGCGGATCGTGCCCTCCGACTGGATCGAGGAGAGCTGGACGCCGCGCACCCGCTCGCCCTGGAGCGGAGAGAGTTATGGCTACAATTGGTTCCTGAGCCAAGCGGGCGAATATGCCGTCAATTACGGCTGGGGTTATGGGGGGCAGATGGTCTTCGTCGTGCCGGAACTTGACCTGACCGTGGTCATGACGTCGGATATCGATGTCGAACGGGGCAGCGACCATATCGGCGATCTGCGTGCATTGCTGCGCGATCATATCGTCCCGGCAGCCGCGGCAGGCGGCGATTTCACGCAAAGCTAGGCCCGATGCACTGCACCACGATCCTCACTGTCGATACGCCCGGCCGCGCGATGCTGGAGATCACGGGCGACGTCACGGACTGGGTGAGCGGCTCGGGTGTCATTGAAGGGCTTCTGACGGTCTTCTGCCGTCATACTTCGGCCAGCCTCGTCATTCAGGAGAATGCGGCTCGCGCAGTCCGCTCCGATTTTCTCGCCTGGCTGGACCGCATCGCGCCTGAAGGCCCCGATTACGACCACGACGATGAGGGGCCGGACGATATGCCCGCCCATCTCAAGATGGCGCTGACGGGCGTTTCCTTGGCAGTTCCGGTGGTGGGCGGTCGTCTGGCGCTCGGCACATGGCAGGGCATCTTTCTCGTCGAACACCGGGCCCGGCCGCATACTCGCGAGATCGCGCTCCATCTTTCCGGCGATCGACCGGACGAATTAGCGAAACCCTAATCCCCCTCACGCGTAAGGAGAGCGTGAGTATCTCCATCCATACCCGTTTCGCGTTCTGCCTCGACCGGCCGACCGACGTCCTCCTCCAGTTCGAGGCGGCGGAGATTCCGGAACACGAGATCCTGTCGAGCACGCTCGACATGACCGCGGCCGAGCATCGCGCGCATGTTCCCGCTCAGGACGATATCGGCACGCGCATCTGGATCCGCGCCGAGGGCGATTTCGAAGTCGATTACCGCGCCGAGGTTCGCCCCTGCCGCCAACTGGCCAAGCTCGAAACGCTCCAGCCCATCCTGCCGCACGACATGCCGGGCGAAGCGGTGCAGTATCTGTTCGATTCCCGGTACTGCCCGGCGGACAAATTCCAGAACTTCGTCGAGGCGGAGTTCGGCGGCACGACCGGGGGCGCGCGGATCGCGGCGATCAGGGACTGGATCGAGGCCAATTTCTCTTATCAACCCGGCGTCAGCGATGCGCGCACCGACGCGCTCGACAGTTTCGTGGAACGGCGCGGCATCTGTCGCGATTACGCCCATGTCCTCGTCACGATGGCCCGCGCAAGCACGATCCCCGCGCGCTATGTCGCGTGTTACGCCCCCGGGGTACAGCCGCCCGACTTTCACGCCATCGCCGAAGTGTTCCTGTCCGATCCCGAAACCGAAGGCGGCGGGACCTGGCAATTGGTCGATGCGACCGGAATGGCCGATCCGGCGGAAACGGTGAAGATCGGCGTCGGGCGCGATGCCGCCGATGTCAGCTTCCTGACCAGCTTCGGTCCCAACCAGTTCCGGCGCAGTTCGGTCGAGGTTTCGCGCACGACTTGAAGACAGGCTCTCGGATCGGGGTGATGAATATGTATGCGACGTGCTGGTCTCGCGCGAGCCAGACTGATAGCCCGGCGACACAAAATCAGGGGAGACGAGAGAATGGGCTTCACGGCTGACCGGCTGCTTCTGTTCGGAGCCACCGGCGACCTGTCGCAACGCATGCTCCTGCCGTCGCTGTGCGCGCTGCATGCGGACGATCTGCTGGCACCCGATCTCAAGATCGTCGGCACCGCAAGATCCGAGATGACGACGGCGGAGTTTCGCAATTTCGCCCGCGAGGCGCTGGAAAAGCATTTGCCCGCCGGGCGACGCGGCGGCGTCGGCACATTCCTCAACCGGCTGACCTACGAAGCCGTCGATGCGACGACGCAGGACGGATACGATCGCCTGGCGAGCCAGGTCGATGGCGATCGCGAAGGACTGGCGATCTTCCTGTCGACTGCGCCCAGCCTGTTCCAGCCGACCATTTCCGGGCTCGCGCAAGCGGGGCTGACGGGCGAGCGAGTGCGGATCGGGCTGGAAAAGCCGCTCGGCACCGATCTCGCCTCAAGCCAGGAAATCAACGATGCGGTTGCGGCCGAATTCAGCGAGAACCGGATCTACCGGATCGATCATTATCTCGGCAAGGAAACGGTGCAGAACCTCCTCGCCCTGCGTTTCGGCAACATCCTGTTCGAACCGGTGTGGAATTCCAATTATATCGACCACGTCCAGATCACGGTGGCGGAGACGGTCGGGCTGGAATCGCGCGTCGCCTATTACGACGACAGCGGCGCCCTGCGCGACATGGTGCAGAACCACATGCTGCAACTCTTGGCGCTCGTTGCGATGGAGCCGCCGACCAGCTTCGACGCGACCGCCGTGCGCGACGAGAAGGTCAAGGTGCTGCGCGCCCTGCGCCCGGTCGCGCCCGACGACACGGTGACCGGCCAGTACCGCGCGGGCGCGGTCGGCGGGCAGGCGGTGCCCGGCTATGACGAAGAATTGGGCAAACCGTCCGACACCGAAACCTTCGTCGCGATAAAGGCGCATGTCGACAATTGGCGCTGGAAGGGCGTGCCCTTCTACCTGCGCACTGGCAAGCGCCTGCCCGAACGCGTGACCGAAATCGTAGTCCAGTTCCGCTGCATCCCGCATTCGATCTTCGCCGGGCGCGGCGCAAAGACGTTGCCCAACCGCCTCGTAATCGGAATCCAGCCCGAAGAAAACATCCAGTTTTCGCTGATGGCGAAAGTGCCCGGCCTAGACCGCGAAGGGCTGCGCCTGCGCCAAGTCCCGCTCGACGTGACGATGCCGCACGCCTTTTCCGACAAGGTGCGCCGGATCGCCTACGAACGCCTGCTTCTGGATCTCATTGAAGGCGATCAGACGTTGTTTGTGCGGCGGGACGAGGTCGAGGCGCAATGGGAATGGATCGACGCGATCCGCGCAAGCTGGGAAGAAGGCGGCGAACAGCCCAAGACCTACACATCCGGGAGCTGGGGCCCCAGCGCCGCAATCGCCCTTACCGAACGCGACGGAGTGAGCTGGCATGACGAATAAGCCGCTGAACAACACCATCCACCGCGTGACGCAGCGCGTGATCGACAATTCGCGTGATGGCCGCCGCCGCTATCTCGATCTGATGGACCGCGAGGCGGATCGCCAGCCCGATCGCACGCAGGTTTCGTGTTCCAACCTCGCCCACGCCTATGCCGGCGTTCCCGAAGACCAGAGCGCGCTGACCGCTGCCAAGGGCCCCAATATCGGCATCGTAACCGCCTATAACGACATGCTGTCGGCCCATCAGCCCTATGGCCGCTATCCCGAGAAGATGAAGATCTGGGCGCGCGAGGTCGGCGCCACGGCGCAGGTCGCGGGCGGAACTCCGGCGATGTGCGACGGGGTGACGCAGGGCGAGGACGGGATGGAGCTGTCGCTGTTCAGCCGCGACGTTATCGCGCTCAGCACCGGAGTGGCTCTCAGCCACCAGATGTATGACGGCATGGCCCTGCTCGGTATTTGCGACAAGATCGTGCCCGGCCTGATGATCGGGGCGCTGCGCTTCGGCCATCTGCCCGCGATCTTCGTGCCCAGCGGCCCGATGCCGAGTGGGATCCCGAACAAGCAGAAACAGGCCGTGCGCCAGCTCTATGCGGAGGGCAAGGCGGACCGGGCGCAATTGCTCGAAAGCGAGATCGCCAGCTATCACTCGCCCGGCACCTGCACGTTTTACGGCACCGCCAATTCCAACCAGATGATGATGGAGATGATGGGTCTCCACGTGCCCGGCGCGGCATTCGTGCCGCCGGGTGTCTCGCTGCGCCAGCAGGTTACGCGCGCTGCGGTGCACCGCCTGGCGGCAATGGAGCGCGAAGGAGACGATTACCGTCCGATGGCGAAGGTCGTCGACGAAAAGGCAATCGTCAACGCGGCGATCGGCCTACTCGCGACCGGCGGATCGACCAATCACGCGATCCATATCCCGGCAATGGCGCGGGCGGCGGGGATCGCCTTCGACTGGACCGATCTCGCCGAACTGAGCCGTGTCGTGCCCCTGGTCGCGCGGGTCTATCCCAATGGATCGGGCGATGTGAACCATTTCCACGCCGCGGGCGGCATGGCCTATGTGATCGGCACGCTGCTCGACGACGGGCTGGCGCATGGCGACATCCTGACCGTTTGGGATGGCGGGTTCGAAGCCTATGCCAGGGAACCGGTGGAGGCCGAAGACGGCCTCGAATGGCGCGATCCGGGCGACAGCGGCGATGCCGAAATGTTGCGCCCCGCCAGCGATCCGTTCCAGGCCGATGGCGGGATGCGGCTGGTGGAAGGCAATCTCGGCCGCGCCTGCTTCAAATCCTCCGCCGTGGAGCGCGAACGCTGGACGGTGGAGGCGCCCTGTCGCGTCTTCGAAACACAGCACGCGGTCAGCCAAGCTTTCTCCAAGGGTGAACTCGACCGCGACGTGGTCGTGGTCGTGCGCTTCCAGGGCCCGCGCGCCAACGGCATGCCCGAATTGCACAAGCTCACGCCCGCGCTCGGCGTGTTGCAGGATCGCGGTTATCGCGTGGCGCTGGTCACGGACGGGCGCATGTCCGGCGCCAGCGGCAAGGTACCCGCGGCGATCCACTGCACGCCCGAAGCGCTCGGCGGTGGGCCGCTGTCGCGCCTGCGCGATGGCGACATGGTCCGCGTCTGTGCCGAGACCGGCGAATTGTCGACCACTGCCGATCTGTCGGGCCGCGAGCCCGCTCCGCATACCGACGATCAGGTCGGCGTCGGGCGCGAACTCTTCGCCATGTTCCGCATGAACGCCGATGGGGCCGAACAGGGAGGATCGTCGATGCTGGCGATGGCTGGATTATGACCGATCTCGTAGCCGTGGATATCGGCGGGACTCATGCCCGCTTCGTGATCGCCAGCGTGGCGGAAGATGGCTCGATCTCGCTTGGCGAGCCCGAAACGCTCCACACCAAGGACCATGCCAGCTTCCAGACCGCGTGGGAGGATTTCCGCGAACGGTGCGGCGGGTCGCTGCCGCCGCGCGCGGCCTTGTCCGTGGCGGGGCCGGTCGGCGGCGAAGTGATCCGCTTCACCAACAATCCCTGGATCATCCGCCCGTCGCTGATGCAGTCCAAGCTGGGCGTCGATCAGTTCACCATCGTCAACGATTTCGCCGCCGTCGCCCATGCGGTGGCGCGCGCGCCCGACGATCAGTTCCTGCACATTACCGGCCCCGATCGCCCGTTGGCGAGCGAAGGCACGATCAGCCTGATCGGCCCCGGCACCGGCCTCGGCGTCGCGCATCTCTGGCGCTCGGGCAGCGAATATCGCGTCACCGCGACCGAGGGCGGACATATCGATTTCGCACCCCTCGATTCGATCGAGGATGCGATCCTCGCCCGGCTGCGCAAATCGCACAACCGCGTCTCGATCGAACGCGTCGTCTCCGGCCCCGCCATCGGCCCGATCCGCCAGACCCTCGCGGCGATGGAAGGCCGTCCGGTCACGGAAGAGGACGATGTGACACTCTGGACACGCGGGATGGAGGACAGGGACAGCCTGGCCGCCGCTGCCGTCGATCGCTTCTGCCTCTCGCTCGGCAGCGTGGCGGGCGATATCGCCCTGGCGCAGGGCGGGTTCGGCGGCGTCGTGATCGCAGGCGGGCTCGGCTATCGCCTGCGCGACCATCTGCCGCGTTCGGGCTTTGCCGAACGCTTCCGCGCCAAGGGGCGCTTTTCCGAATTGATGGCGGACATTCCCGTCAAGCTGATCGTCCACCCCCAGCCCGGCCTGTTCGGTGCCGCCGCGGCCTTTGCCAAACAGCATTTGGAGACCGTTTCGTGATCTCATCCGACCGCACAATCGCCGATATCATGCGCCTCGCCCCGGTCGTCCCCGTGATCGTGGCGGACGATGTGGAGCATGCCGTCCCCCTCGCCCAAGCGCTCGTCGCAGGCGGATTGCGCGCGCTGGAAGTGACGCTGCGCACTCCCGTCGCGCTCGACGCGATCCGCGCGATGAAGCAGGTCGATGGCGCAGTGGTCGGCGCGGGCACGGTGACCAATCAGGAAGATCTCGCCGCGGTGATCGAAGCGGGCGCGGAATTCGTCGTCTCGCCGGGGCTTACCGAACCGCTGGTCAAGGCGGCGGCGCGCGAGCGCGTTCCCTTCCTGCCCGGCATCGCGAACGCAGGCGATATCATGCGCGGGCTCGATCTGGGGCTCGACCATTTCAAGTTCTTCCCGGCCGAAGCATCGGGCGGCCTCCCCGCCCTCAAAGCCCTTGCCGCGCCGTTCCATCAGGTGCGCTTCTGCCCGACCGGCGGGATCGGGCCCGACAATGCCAAAGACTGGCTCGCTTTCGATCCCGTCCTGTGCGTCGGCGGCAGCTGGGTCGCCCCGCGCGGCAAGCCCGATACGCAGAAGATAGCGGCCATGGCCCGCGAGGCGGCGGAGCTTTCGGCATGAGCATCGCATTGAAAACCGTCGCCGATCTGGTCTCTCGCCTGCGCGAACTGCATCGCCGCACGCAGGAGACCCCGCTGTTCAATCCGGTGTTCCAGCTCTCGCTCGACCTGTCGCGCGCCATTGAGGCGGGCGAATTGTCGCTCGACGAGTGCGAGGTGCTGCTGGGCGAACTCGAATGCGAATCGATCAAGAGCCGCGCCGGGCGGCTGCGCACGCTGGTCGCACCCGTCACGCCCGAGGCGAATGACGACGCCTTGAAGGGCGACAGCGCCGATTTCGCTGCCTTTCGCGAGCGGTGGGAGAACCCCGCCCTCCACGCCGTGTTCACGGCCCACCCCACCTTCC
>NZ_LWFF01000006.1 GCF_001635685.1 Erythrobacter sp. HI0063 | reverse complement strand
CCTTCGCTCGCCAAGGCCGCATGCACGGCGTTGAGATCGGTGGTTCGATGGGGCTTACGACCTGGGCGGCGTTCTCGGGCACCAACGACCTTGCCGCCGTGGATGGTGACTTCATCATGACCGAGGACGAAGTCCAGCCCGTGCTCCGCGCACTGCGCGAGCGGGATATCCATATCGTAGCATTGCATAACCACATGATCGGCGGTGAACCGATGTTTTACTTCCTCCACTACTGGGGAGTGGGTCCAGCAAAAGAGCTTGCAGCGGCGATTGCTGCTGCCCGTAACGAACAGGCCGAAACCGGATAGGCGCAACCATTCCGATAAAAATCAGTAAGGCAGCGATCGCTTGCACCTCATTGCGACAGGCATTGTCTTCGAAATGGCCGGGACGTGAGTTATGTCGTTAACTTTACGGGGTTGCCTTTGAATGCGATTTGGGTTGCGAACGGATTGTCCGTTTCCTTAGGAAAACGCCCGAAACCAGACTGTCTCGAAGCGGCCCCAAAATGGCTGAAGCGCATAAGCTGAGTCGACGGCAGATATCGGGAAGCAGGAGGCTGTCTCACATGGCCGCTTTGGCGTCGCAATCTGCTGGTCCGCTTCTGGCACAATCCACACTTGGTCTTAACGGCGAGAACGGGGTGGAAAGCTGACACTTGAACTTACAGCACCGGGCTGCCTGAAGATAATGCGAACCAGGCAGCTCCTATGAATGCCAACACTTCGAAGACCAACAAAGGGCGCCAAGCGCGACACTGTTGAGATGTCACTTTGCCGCCCCGTTCCAGACGAGCCACCGAGCCAACAAACCCGAGCCAATTGATGATTAGCAACGGAGCCAAAACAGCTTCGCGTGAAACGAGCGGAACCGCAACAAGGCTGGCAGACGCTATAAGAGAAACAACGGCGAGGACTAGAAACAGGCGCATCCCGGCAAGCCTCTCACGGCAAGCGAACGTCCGCAATTGTTGCCGTGGACGGCTCTCCATCCCTTGGGGGATAATTCCCTCGAGTGAGTCGGAAAAGGAGAGCGAAGATGGAGACAGTTGCGGTAGTAGGCGTGGACCTGGCGAAGTCGGTTTTCCAGATGCACGGGGTAGACGAGAGCGGCGCGGTGGTACTGCGCAGGCGCGTCTCGCGGGGTCAGTTCGTGAAGCTGTTTGCAAAGCTGCCGCCGTGTCTGGTGGGGATGGAGGCGTGTTCCTCCTCGCATCACTGGGCCAGACAGCTGATGGCGCTGGGCCACGAGGTGAAGCTCATGCCGGCCCAGTACGTGAAGCCCTATCTCAAGCGCGGCAAGAACGATGCCGCCGATGCCGAGGCGATCTGCGAGGCGGTAACCCGGCCCACCATGCGCTTCGTTGGCGTGAAGTCGCCCGAGCAGCAGGCAGTGATGATGCTGCACCGGGTGAGGAAGATCTTGACCCGCCAGCGCACCCAGCTGACCAATGCCCTGCGCGCGCACCTTGCCGAGTTCGGGATCACCGCGCGTGTCGGAAGGCTGGGCCTCGATCGCCTGCTCGCTGTAGTGGCCGATCCCAACGATGACCGCCTGCCTACACAGGCACGCGAGAGCTTGGCTGTGCTCGCCAGCCAGCTGGAGATGGTGAAGGAGCAGATCCTCGACAACGACCGGCGGATCATGGCCGATGCCCGCAGGAGCGAGGCGGGTCGCCGCTTGATGAAGATCCCTGGGATCGGACCGCTGCTCGCCAGCGCGATCGTCGCCTCGGTCGCGGACCCGGCGATGTTCTCCAATGGCAGGAGCCTGTCGGCGTGGATCGGGCTGACCCCGCGCCAGAACTCGAGCGGCGGCAAGGAGCGGCTCGGCTCGATCACCAAGGCGGGCAACGGCTATCTGCGTGAGCTGCTGGTGATGGGCGCGATGGCGGTCGTGCGCCATGCGCAGCGCAGCAGCGCGAAGCGCCCCTGGCTGGCCCAGTTGCTCGAACGCAAGAAGCCCAAGGTGGCCGCGGTGGCGCTGGCGAACAAGAACGCCCGGATCATCTGGGCGATGATGACAAGAGGCGAGAGCTACCGCGAGATGCAGGCCGCCTGAAGACACGCGCCTTGCGGCGCTAACAGAGTTGGAAGGGGCATGAATGAACTGATGCAACAAGCCGGTTGAAACCGCCGGAGCAGGACAACCCGAACGACCCGAGCACTTTGAAGTGCGTGCAATTGGACAGGGACCTGAACCGCGCGAAAGGCATCAAGGCCAGCGGTCCATGTGAACCGCACACAAAGGCCGGACACATGGGCGCCTCAACACGCTACGCTAAGTTCAAACTAACCCTTGCCAACGGAGAGCCGTCCACACAGGGGTCGGAAGCGGAAGTTCCACTTTTAGAAAAATTTGGTCAAAAGTAGCCGGACCGCTAGTGGCCCCGAAGTTGCTGACACACCGCATCAGTGCTCGCGGCAAATTTCAGGCTCGAAGGCCCGCCCGGTCAATCTCAGATAATGGGGTTGTTCATGGCAGGTGGCTTTCTGTCCAGACGAGCAGAGCGCGATGGAGGACAGGGATGGGGACGGCATTTTCCACATGTCGGAGCCAGACGACCCATTAACCGTTGGTGTTGGAATGACCCACTCTATTCGTAATTCTCTACTCGCTTGCGCATGCTGCGCTTCTTTAGCGGCCTGCGGCACTACAGATCACGAAGAGAGCAATGCTGAGAACTCGGGCGCGGAGCACGGGCGGCTGCTGACATCTCTGCGTGAGATTGAAGGGTTCTGGCTCATTGAGCGGTTCGAGAATTTCACACCCTCATGGCGAAACGGCACGTCATGGCGCAGCGCATATCTCCAGATCGACGATGACAGGATAACCTACAACGTCGGCTGCAATCAGTCTGGTAATTCAGCTTCCCTCGGTCCGGATGGCATCCTGCGTGATAGCGGCGACGGAACACGCCTGCAGACGCTGCAAGGTTGCGGACCTGCTCGAGAAGCGCGCGACAAGCGCTTCTTCGCTTTCTTCGGCAGTAACCCCGAAGTTCGCAGCATCGGACCGGGGCGCGTTTCCCTAAGAAGCGAGACAGGTGAGTTGGTGCTCATTGAGCCAGATTTCTGGCGCCAGGCGCATAAGCCCGATTTCCGCGAGATTGAAGGGCGGTGGGTGCCGCAAATGTCGACAACCTACGACGGTTGGGGGTCGGCCGGGTTTGGGATTGGAGATGACCCAGGTGTTCTAACGATCGGGCGGGAGCGCCTTTTGTGGTCGCGGTGTCCCAATCTGCAGATTCCTATACGATGGACTGCAGACGCACGGCTGGCAGCGACAGATGATATCGATGTAAGCGCGTGCCCCGCCGTCGGTCGCACGACAAGCAATGGACCGGGAGCGGTAATGATGATGCTGTCCGCCAACCCTGCAGTGATCCGCACCGGAGCAGACAGCATCGTGCTGGTAGATGGATCGGGCGAAGAGGGCCGTCGGCTCGATTTACGATCAGAGGAGAGCGTTCTCGAGCCCCCGCCGCCCCCGCCAATGCCGGAAGGTCACATCCCGCCCTTCAATCTCGCGGAAATCGGGCTTATGCGCCTGGCGCCAGAAATCTGGCTCAATGAGCACCAACTCACCTGTCTCGCTTCTTAGGGAAACGCGCCCCGG
>NZ_LWFF01000005.1 GCF_001635685.1 Erythrobacter sp. HI0063 | reverse complement strand
ATCTTCACTCTCGATCACGATCGGTGCGCTCTGCCAGCCTGTGCCCGGCCCGACGCTGCCCGAATCTTCCAGCGCGGTGAGGAAAGCGTGGCTGACGAAGGGATTGCCGCCCGCGAGCGCATCCCATTCCTCCGCCGCAAACGCGCCCACCGATCCGCCGATCTTGGCGATACGATCGCTCACGCCGCGCGCTCTTGCGGTTCGGCGGTCGGGAACCCGTTGCCCTCCGCGATGGGCGCATCGGCATGCTCCATCGCGCGTTCGAACTTATGCGGCGTATCGACCGTCCAGCTTGGCAGCGGGAAGCCGCGCGCGCGCAGATCGGTCGCGAAGCGATTGGGCAGAGCGCGGATATCGTAGGCGACGAAATCGGGCCGAGCGGTCCAGAAGGCCAGATGGCGCTGCCAGCGATGCGGCGTCGATCCGTCATCCGTCTCCTTGATCACAAGGCCCAGCGGCGTTTTCGAATTATGCGCGCGGAACCAGCGGGCGACGCGCGGATCGAAGCTCATCACCGCACAGGGGCCGGGATAGCCTTCCAGCGCCTTGCGCACCGCGCGGCAGGTCTTGGCGACATTGTAGCGGGCGCGCGACTTGATCTCGATCAGGATCGGCACCTGACCCGCGACCAAATCCAACAGGTCGGTCAGGCGCGCGATCCGGTGCTCGCTGTCGAGATAGGCGATCTGGGCCAGCTCTTCGGCGGAGTGCGCGGCGATCGGCCCGGTCATACCCGTCAGCCTTTCCAGCTCCCAATCGTGCAGCAGCATCGCTTCGCCATCGCGGCTGCGTTGAATGTCGCATTCGATCCCGTACCCGGCAGCGATCGCTCCGGCGAAGGCCGCCAGCGAGTTTTCCGGCACGCCGGGCTTGTGTAGCCCGCGATGCGCGTAGGTCCACTGCCCGATCCACGCCACGCGGGCCGGATCGGGCGCGCGGGTCAGCAGCCGGTCAAGCGCCCGAAAGAGCAAGGACGGCGTCCACTTCCACAGCGGCGTTCAGCGGAAGGACGGGCACGCCGACCGCGCTGCGGGCATGCTTGCCCTTGTCGCCGAACACTTCGGCCATCAGGTCGGATGCACCGTTCACCACCTTGGGCTGGTCGGTGAAATCGGGCACGCTGGCGACGAAGCCGCCCAGCTTGACCACCCGCTCCACCCGTTCGAGCAGATCGTGCGCTTCGAGTTGCGCGAGGATCATCAGGCCGCAGGCGCGCGCCGCTTCCTGCCCCCGTTCGAGCGTGACGTCCGCGCCGAGCTTTCCGGTCACCAGCTCGCCATCCACGAACGGCAATTGCCCCGAAAGATAGCACTGGTTCCCCTGCACCACGAGCGGCTGATAGCTCGCCACCGGCGCGGCGGCCTTGGGCAGCGTGATGCCGAGTTCCTTGAGGCGGTCGGCAATAGTCTTGGAGGCGCTCATGCGGGTTCCTTTTCCAGTTGTTCCATCAGCCAGGGCAAGGCGCTGGCCCAGTCGTCGATCCGCGCATCGGCGTGACCGGCCCGGTGCGCGCAGGCGATATGCGGCGCGACCAGCGGTTCGCCGACCAGATGCAGCGTGGTGATATCCTTGCCGAAGGTTTCGCGCGCGGACTGGTGGTGCTGCGGCAGATCGTCGATGAAGATCGCACGGTTCGGCTGATATTCGTCGAGAATGCGCTGCAAGGCCGGGCCCTTCGGCCCCTGATTGGTGAAAACCCGCGCATCCAGCCCGTGGGCGAGCAATTGCTCGCGCCGCCGCTCCTGCCGCTTGTCGACGAGATTGGTCAGGATCACGACGTCGGCATGGTTCGACAAGGTGTCGATCGCCTCGAGCGCGCCTTCGATCGGCTTCTGGCGATCCATCTGGGTATCGAAGAATCCACCCAGCAGCGTCCAGACCTCTTCCTGCGGCACGATTTCGCCCGATCCACGCCGCGTCAGCGCATTGCCGAAATCGCCGTCCATCCGGAAATCCACGGCGTGCTCCTCCCCCAGCCAGTCGCGGAAATGGGCGACCATGTGCAGCAGCACTTCGTCGCAATCGGAAACGATCAGGGGGCGGTTCATGAATTCAGGACCTTTGCGGCATGGATCAGCTGGGCAGGCTCGGTCTCGAGCGCTTCGGCGCAGGCGATCAGATCGGGTTCGTGATTGGCGAGGAAATCGAGCACGGCGCCCAGCACGGCGGGATCGCCCAGGCCGGTGCGCAATTCCTGTGCGCTCAGCCCGGTCAGGTCGAGCAGGCGTTCGGCGCGGCGCGGATCCTCCAGCGCCCATCCCAGCGCGCCGAGAGCCAGCGCGCTCGCGCGGTCCTGTGCCGTTTCGCCCTCGGCGCTGGCCCTGGCGGGGAATGGCGAATTGGGATCGATTGTCAGTCTCCGCGGAAATCTCTAGGGGCGGCACCGGATAGGAGCGATGCCGTGGCCAAGCGGATAATGGTTGTCGAGGACAACGATCTCAACCGCAAACTCTTTTGCGACGTGCTGAAAGCGAACGGATACGAGGTCGTGCCCGTAGCCGACGGCCAGGACGTACTCTCCACTGCGACCAAATTTCTGCCCGAGCTGGTCATCATGGATATCCAGCTTCCCAACGTGTCCGGCGTCGAGCTGATCGCGGGCCTGAAGGCCGATGCGCGGCTTGCGCCCACGCCCATCCTCGCCGTTACCGCCTATGCCGGCAAGGGCGACGAGGAGCGTATCCGCGATGCGGGCGCGAGCGATTATCTGGCCAAACCGGTCTCGATCGGCCCGTTCATGCGGGCCGTGCGCGGCCTGCTGGACGATTGAACGACGAGCGATTGGCTGGCCAGCAATTTCAACCGTTTGCCGTGGCGCACCATGCGAGTGCGCTTGACAAGTCCTCCACCCTTGCGCTTGTCCCGCCACCAACCGACGCGATCCTTCGCGTCCACTCATTGAACTGGACCTTTGTCATGGACCGCGCCGAAACCGATGCCCGCATCCGCACGCTGATCGAACCCTTCAACACCAAGGGCGTGACGATCACGGACGACACGACCTTTGCGAACGATCTCGAATTCGACAGCCTGACGGTGATGGATTTCGTCGCCGCGATCGAGGACGAGTTCGACATCATCATCTCGATGAACCAGCAGACCGAGATCGAGACCTACGGCCAATTGGTCGACGCCGTGACCAAGCTTCACGCCGGCAAGGATTGATCCGACGATGAGCGAAGGCATCGCCCAGCCCGACCGTCCCGAAACCTCGGCCCGAACGCCAGAAGGCGGCGAGACGGACCTGTTCTCCAAGTTCGACGACATCATTGCGATGCGCGAAGGCCTGCTTTCACAGGGGCGCGAGGATCCGTTCAATCTGGTGATGGAGCAGGTGCTCTCCCCCACCCGCGCGATCTGCAACGGGCGCGAGACGATCCTGCTCGGCACTTACAATTACATGGGGATGACCTTCGATCCCGATGTGCTCGAAGCGGGCAAGCAGGCGCTCGCCGATTTCGGATCGGGGACCACCGGCAGCCGCGTTCTCAACGGCACCTATCAGGGCCACAAAGAATGCGAGGAGGCGCTGCGCGATTTCTACGGGATGGACCACGCGATGGTCTTTTCCACCGGCTATCAGGCCAATCTCGGCATCATCAGCACGATCGCGGGCAAGGGCGATTACGTCGTGCTCGATATCGATTCCCACGCCAGCATCTGGGACGGATGCGCGATGGGCAAGGCCGAAGTCGTGCCCTTCAAGCACAACGATATCGAGGCGATGGAAAAACGCCTCAAGCGCATTCCCGCTGATGCGGGCAAGCTGGTCATTCTCGAAGGCGTCTATTCGATGCTGGGCGACACCGCGCCGCTGAAGGAGATGATCCGCGTCGCCAAGGAACACGGCGCGATGGTCCTCGTCGACGAGGCGCATTCGATGGGCTTCATCGGCGAAAACGGCCGCGGCGTGGCCGAGGATCAGGGCGTGCTCGACCAGGTCGATTTCGTGATCGGCACGTTCTCGAAGAGCGTGGGCACGGTCGGCGGCTTCTGCGTGTCGAACCACCCCAAATTCGAAATCATGCGGCTGGTCTGCCGCCCCTACGTCTTCACCGCATCGCTTCCGCCCAGCGTGGTCGCCACTGCGGCGACCTCGATCCGCAAGCTCAAGCATGGCGGCAACAAGCGCGCGCATCTGTGGGAAAATTCCCGCATTCTCCACAAGGGCCTGCGCGAACTCGGCTTCGAACTCGGCACGAAGGAAGCCGAAAGCGCCATCATCGCCGTCATCATGCCCGACCTCGAACAGGGTGCGGCGATGTGGGAAGCGCTGATCGAGAACGGCCTCTACGT
>NZ_LWFF01000004.1 GCF_001635685.1 Erythrobacter sp. HI0063 | reverse complement strand
CTGTGTCGCGCCCCGCCAGTTCCGCCAGCGTCTCCAGCATGGCATCGAACACGCCGGTCGTAACCCATCGTCGATAGCGCCGGAAAACGCTGTTCCACTTGCCATACTCATCCGGCAGGTGACGCCACTGCGCTCCGGTCCGCGCGATCCACATCATGCCTTCGAAATAGGGGCGGTTGTCCTGCGCCGGACGGCAGCCACGACCCCGCTCAGGTGGCAGCAGCGGCCCGATCACTTCCCACTCTTCGTCCGTAACGCCAATCCGCTCGCCCAAGGCTGCCTCCAAAAGCCAGCCTTGAATCAAGGTCCGAGTCCACAGTCAAGCTTTGTCCACGAAACCTAGTGCCAAAAGCGGGCTGTAAAGGAACATCACCACTAGGATTGCAATTGCTAGAACACCGTCCAGCGCAGTGACCACTGATCCTTTGATCAACAAGTCTTGGATCGGTTGCAGCGATTGAAAGCGAGAGAGAATGTCGCCGACATGCCGTCGCTCGAACCACTCCACTGGCAATCGAAATAGCTGGCGGCCGATATTGCTGGCCATGACGAAGCTGAGTAATGTTCCGGACGAAAGGAAAACGAACGATCGCAGGAAGTGCGAGATCGCATAGATCAGCGCAAATAGGCCGAAGCCGACGCTTAAAACCACAAGGAAGGGAATATCGTATGACGGTATGACGTGATCTACTGCCAACTGCAGGAAATACGGCGAAAGAAGGACAAAGCCTTGCGTTATTACGGTTAGGACCGCGATTTGTAGTAGCGTCCGCCGGAGCCCGGAAACCCCATGCCACAACTGGGAAAATCGTAATTTCGGTGACGGTTCAGGCTGCTTGAAATCTTCAATCGGTGCCAGCTCGAGAGCGATCCCGGTGAAGTGTTCGGACAACTCCTCGATTGTCAGTTTCTTAATTGAAGCCGCTGGATCGAAGATAGTCGCTTTTCCGCTCTCGATCTTCTGTAGGACGACATAGTGGTTAAGATCCCAGTGGAGGATCGCGGGAAGTTGCAGATACTCAAGCTCGTCCAAGGGAACTTTGAGTGGGCGTGCCGACAAACCTAGCTTGCTCGCTACGACCATCAGTGTGTTGATCGTCGCTCCGCGCTGTGAAATCGAAAAACGTCGCCGAAGATACGGCATGTCGAGATCCAAGCCCCAATTCGATGCGACCATGGCCACGCAGGCTAGGCCACATTCCGACATCTCAGTCTGGCGGATCAGCTTCATCCGACCGCTTGGGAATATGCCGAGGTCCAGCTTCATATCGCCGCCATGATCATAGCTGCAACCCGGCGCGTCTTGCCATGATCTGGTCCAATATAGTCGCACTTCCGGTGCGAATTACTGCTTGAAGCTCCATCCCCTCGACCGTGCTTATTGAGGAGAGTAAGCTCGATTCTTTGTCCAAGCGGGCGAAGGCGCGATATAATGGGGCGCTCTGGTCTGCCTGACCGCTGCGCTCTGGAACGGTCGCGATCCGCACAATCTGAGCCGCGACGGTTCCATGTTGCTGGTATGGAAACGACGCTACTCGCAATTCGACCGATTGACCTTGCTTAATGCGGCCGATGGCGCTGGCTGGTATCCTGAGTTCGACAAGCCACTCCAGCCGGTTCTGGGCGACCAACAGGATTTCTTCGCCAGCAGCCACCCGTTGCCCTTTCGAAAGCCACGCAGCGCCGATCCGTCCGGATATCGGTGCGATAAGTTTCACCCGCGAAATCCGCTCTGTTTGTGCACTTTCTTGACCGAGCGACTCCCTTGACGCTCTGAGAGCGGCAAGACGCGTTTCATAAGTGGCTACATCTCGTCGCAGTCCTGCGCGCTCAACCGCAATTTTCGCATCTGTATCGACGATCTCCTGCCTTAACTGGGAAAGTACCTGTTCTCTCGCGAGGACGCCTTCCTCGCGCTTCGATAGATCCTGGCGGCTCAGAAAACCGTTCTTCGCAACTTCCCGTGCTACGTTCAAATTCTCACGAGCATTGGCCAGCAGCTTCTGTTGCCGCACGATCTGATCCTGCGTGGCAACTCTTGACGACTGGAGAGCGCCGATGCGCGAGCGCCTTTCCACCTCGGCCTGCTCAGCATTCCGGCCCGCGATGGCCATCTCGTCTATCAGCAAAGAACGCCTCGCCTCGATTCCCTCGGAGACGACCTGTGCGGCGCTACCACGAGACCCAATGGCGGTAAGGTCGGTAACGGTTACGAGACCATCGCCTTCTTGAACGACATCGCCCTCACGCACCGAGATTGACGTGATGGTCCCCTCGATCGGGCTGTCCACAGAAACCGGTTTCCCGTGCGGCCAGAGCGTTCCCTCGATTACCTCGGTGCGCGCCAATGGAACAAGCGTGACAAAAGCGATTCCGCCAGCGAATATTGTCAGCAGGATCACCGATATGATCTGCCAGCTAATCGAAGGCAGCAGATTGACGCGCCCTTCGTTCTTAACCTTCCGTGCATCGTATACTTCCGAACGAAACAGGCCGGACTCGCGCGATTTGCCCGTCGCTTGCCTCGTTTCGTAATCGGTCAAGCTGACACCCTATTCGTAGCTTTTGAACGACGAGATTGCTTCTTCGTGAGTCTCGCGTAGGGCCGATTCGAACGAGAGATACTCTTCATCGGCGAGAACCTCGCTCAAGCGCGGAGTGGCGGTGCCGAGTTCGTGACCCGCGAGCATGTGCAGGTACGGACCGAGAAGATCAATCTCGGGATTGATATCTTCGATCCAAAGAAACTGTGCGGAGGGATTGACCTCAAGAAACCAAATTTTTCCCGATTGGTCGACAATCGCATCGATACTGCCAAAAGCCAAACCTAAGGACTGCATGAGGCGCCGGCAGCAGTTATAGGTGGCGACATCCAGCCGATGGTCATTGACAGGAATATCGTGACCGGCTGCGCGCCAATCTACCTTTCCCCCGTCGGTTGCCTGACTATCGATCTTCACGGTCACCGCTACTTCCCCAAACATGGTGATGCGAAGTTCGAATGCCTTCTTAATTTCCTCTTGCCAAATTGCGGGAGAATAGCTCAGCGAGGCGTCGTCCAACATCAATTCTTTATCGGGCCGAGAGGTCATGGTAACGAACTGACGCTCGCTCAAATCCTCCCAAATAGCCGGTGTGAAAGCTTTGAAGACAACTTTGTAATCGGCCTTTTCGACGAAGGCTCGGATATCTTGCGGATCGTTCGAGATGCAGGTCCGCGGAACATTGAAACCGACAGATTGGGCGACCATCAATTGCTTGACCTTATTGGCCTCGCGCGATGCTCGCGGATGATTTATCCACTTGGCCGAGGGGAGCAGGCTATCAAGAATTCCAATGCCGAAATGTTCGAATTCACGATTGGCGATGTCCCTGTCAGCCGGATGGAGGTCGTCAGGCAGTACCGGACCACTCCATTTACGGAAAAGGACTACCTCGGCGTGCTCTTGTCGTTTGCCCGCCAGTGAGACTTGGACCTCCTCGCCAAGACGTATCGAAGCTGTAGTCCGTTTCGGTAGGTCGGCGGGTGACCAAAATTGCACGTCGTGGCCGACTTTAGACAGTTGAAAAGCAGCGATGGTTGCATGCTGGTCGATAGGTAGTGAAACGATCAGAAAGCGCAATTTTTGGCCCATCTTTGCAAAGCGCCCCGCTGAGAGTTTTTGAAAGGAGTCAAGGTTTGACAAGCAATGATACTTCTCTATCGTACAGGATGCTCATGTGAGCAAGGGAAAGGAAAAGTCTATGAAAAAGCAATCGCTAAAAAGCACGACCGTGAGGCTAGCACAACGGCGCATGGCAAGAGAGCTTTCGCAGGACGAAATCCAACAAGTCGCCGGTGGACGTTATACGAAGGTCTATGGTTGTGGCGAGATGTGCGACACCGAAGCGTATTAATTAGCTAATATCCAAAAAGCGCCGCTGACCTCTTTAAAGGTTAGCGGCCTTTTCTTTAGCTGTTAACTCGAGAGTATCGAGAAACTTCCTGCTATCCCCATAGGCGCAAATTAAGATGCGTTCTCCATCTACATGGATGGATACGATGGGCAATTGCAGGCTACCCACTATCTTGAACATTCGACCGGCGTCCCTCTTGTCCATCAGGCAGCGGAAAAGGTGAAAACCTCGAGCCAGATCTAGTTGCCCGATCTGGGTTAACACCCGATCGCACCTCCCACAATTTGGTAAGGTATACACTGTAACGGCAAAGTCGACCGTCGCTAGGGCGCGTTCCAGATCAGCCATGCGATAGCTGCGAACCGGCATAATCCTCTGTTGAGATCGCTCGATTGATGGTTTGACCTTCAATTTTCTTTTCTTCCTAGGTACCCTGCAACCACCATTGGCTTCAATCGAGAGGGGCTGGCGTTGAGCGGTAAGTTGTATAGCGCAGCTAGATAGGACTCGTCGAAGACAGTCATCGATAGTTCGACTTCGTCCGCTTTTGTGGAGAAAAGCTTTAAAATGGATTCGGGGCGATCGCCTTGCCACTCGGCACGTATCTCACTCGGTGCCAGCAGTCGCATCGCGGCATAATCGGCCAGCTGAACGAGCGTAAGCCCCTCAAGCCTTCTAGCATCGAAAACAACGATCGAATTAACAAGGGCCGCACTCTGTTCTAATCCCACTCGGCGAGCGCGTGCGTCCGTGTTGACCTTGGTCGCCACAGCCATCGGTAAGGTAAGGCCCGGAATCGTGGCACTGTGAGGTGCCGGTCGTCCCAGCGCGGTACGTACTTCCTGCGAAGTCCAAGCGAATACAGGATCGCCGCGTAGCATGGCGGCTTCGAACTTGCGTTGTTCGTTAACCGGCATAAGTTTGGACTGCTCGCTTCTGGCCTCGGAAACGAAAGCTTCCGGATCGTCAACAATGACGACCAGTGCATTCGTCTTGCAGTCTGGGCGCGCGAAGCTCACTCCAGCATTCTTGCCGCGAAATTCGATCATTTCACGAAAAGTGGCTTGCTGCCGCGAATTGAGACCGGCGAAGCCGAGGCATACCGGATCGATAAATCTAGCAATAGGATCGGTCGGCCCAGCAGAAGGGAAAATTCGATCAACGCCCTGTCGGATAGCATCTATCTCACTCTGGCGTTGGCCAGTTACGATGATTGTTTCCTTGAGGTCGTCGTTTTCAGTCGGTGTTGCTTCTTGCGCAGTCAAGGCCTGAGCCGTTAGCGTCACAAGCGGTCCGAACAAAAAACTCATACGAAAGTTCATGGCGCTTCCTCTACGGACGGTTTTCCCCGTTTAAACTCAATGCCGTTATATCAAGACTACACTGTTTCCCGTCCAACACCACAGCAAGTTGCTACGCTTGTATCGACGGGGACGGCTGGCGGGCAGATCATCAGCACCACACTACATTAATCGCCCAGCATTCTCACGACCACACTTCGATCTAGGCGGCAAATCAAACCGGGCACTCGCTGCCACGCTCCCCGGGTTACTGCGGACTTTTCTAGCCGCAGTCGCATCGGTCAATTGTCACCACCGACCGCCCCTTTAGCTTGCGTACGCATGAACTGGAGTATGGATAATGGTGGGGGGTTCGATTGATGGGGGCTAGCCGTGCTCTGATCATTGCTTGTCTGTGTCTGTCTCCCGCATCGGTCCGGTCCTTTCATCGTTGGGGTGATGACGGACCGGCCTGGGGATGGAGTAGGGGAGCAGACCGGCCCGCCATCGGTTGCAATTATCGTCTCAAGGGCTGCCTGATCGCCACATGGCGTTTGTTCGCTAGGCATGCCGATTCTGCGATGATATCACGGCAAAGCGCAACGGTACCGCTCTTTTGGATGCTCTCGCGTCTCGGCGCATATGTAGGGATAGCCTGAAATCGGCATCCATGATCCCCTAAAGGGGCCCAGATTGCTGACAGCCGTCGCAAATTTGGCTGTAATTATTGAACAATTCCGGCGAACCGGCGGCTTGGCATTTCCAGCGCCGTCGCATGTTCGTCAACAAAACCAACCACCTGCAGCCCGACCGACGGCGCTGCTTTTATCTCGCGATCTTATTTGGCTTCGTTTTTGAGCAAGTATTCGCCATCGTCGTTTCCTCTCTTTAGCACTATTGGACCAAATATTCGACGCTCTCGTGCGCAGGTCTGCGAAGTCGCGTTCAAGGTCTGATACGCCGCGCAATCTTCCGTGCTCATCGCGGCCGGTATCGCTCTGCATTGAGGCGGTACTTTGGTACGCGCGGCACATGTCGCTATCGGAGTTACGGGGCATCGTCACAGGCAATCAAGCGTGGTCAGTCTGCACTGCCACAGGCGAGATATCGTGCTTCCCGTT
>NZ_LWFF01000003.1 GCF_001635685.1 Erythrobacter sp. HI0063 | reverse complement strand
AGGATGATGATGATCGTGACGACGACGATGACGATCGCGACGATGATGACGATAACGACGATGACGATGACGATCGCGACGATGATGATGACGATGATGACGATGACGACGATGACGACGATGATGACGACGATGACGACGACGATGACGATGACGACGATGATTGATGCCGCCCTCATCTAGTCTCGAACACGCGCGCCGGCTGGTGCAGTCGCTGTCGCGATGGCGCAGCCGCGCCGGGCGGCGAGTGGTCCAAGCCGCGACGGTGCTCGCCCTCGCAGTCGCGATTGCCCTGTCTGCGTCCGCGGGGACGTTACAGCCGCTTGAAAACGTGCTGCAGAATGCAGGCTTCGCGATGCGCTCGCACGCTGCCAGCGGTCAGATCCACGTAGTCGAGATGGATGCGGCGAGCGTTGCCGCCATCCAGCGGTGGCCGTGGGATCGCGAGCATTATGCGCGGGTCGTTGAACGGCTCGACGAGGCAGGCGCGCGCACGATCGCCTTCGACGTCGATTTCTCCACCGCTTCGGACCGCGAGCAGGACGATCGGTTCGCCGCCGCGCTCGCGGATGCAAATGCGACCGTCATTCTCCCGGTTTTTGGGCAGAGAGGGAGTTTCGCCGAGAAAAGGCAGCTCGATTCGCTGCCCATCCCCCAATTGCGGGAGCACGCCTTGCTCGGGTCCGTGTCGGTCAGTCCCGCAAGCGACGGACTCGTGCGCGAAATGCCGATCGGGACCTTTAACGCCGATGCCCCGCGCCCGTCGCTGTCTGCGCAACTCGCCCAGCGTTCCGGTGTCGCGGACGACGATTTTCCGATCGATTTCTCCATCCAGCCCGACACCCTTCCCCGTCACAGCTTCATCGCCGTGAAAATGGGCGAGTTCGATCCGGCAACCTTTGCCGGAAAGGATGTCATAATCGGTGCGACCGCGATCGAAATGGGCGATCGCTATGCAACGCCTGTCCACGGTGTGATCCCCGGTGTGATCATCCAGGCGCTCGCTGCGGAAACCCTTCTGGACGGAGTGCCGGTCGAGATTGGCTGGGCCCTACCGCTGCTACTGGCCGCTCTGTTCGCCTATGCGATCATCGCCGCCCGGAGCCGGAACCGCATACTCGTCCAGTTCGGCTTGGGCGCCACGCTGGTTTTTGCCCTGCTCCATTTCGGAGCGTCCGAATTTGCTTTGAGAATCGCTATTGCACCGGCGCTCGTCATGCTGATCGCCGCCGCATTGCTGCGCTGGGCAATTCTGGTCCGCGAGGACTTCGAGGAGGCGCGGCTCGTAGATGCCGAGAGCGGAATGCCCAATCGCCGCGCTCTCGAACGCGCCGCAGCGACGCACGATAGGAGCCGTATCGTCGCGGCGATGATCGACGAATTCGACGCAGTGAAGCTGGTGATCGGCCAGGATGCGATCAGCGACTTCCTCGCCCGCCTGCAGGACCGGCTGCGCGTCGCGGGCTGCGAAGGACCGATCTACCGCATCGACGATCGCGCACTCGCCTGGGTATCCTCGCTCGAACCGCTCGAACTCGAGAGCCGGCTGCTCGGCATGGCAGCCATCTTGCGCAGTCCTGTCGAAGTCCGTGGGAGCCGGGTCGATATCAAGCTTACCTTCGGTATCGCCGACGTGAACGCACCCGACGAGGCGCTCCATGCCGCGAGTCAGGCCGCGCGTCACGGAGAATGCTTCGCTTATCACGAGCAGGCCCAGAAGAGCGCGCTCGACCAGCAGCTTTCGTTGATGGGCGAGTTGGAAGAGGCCATGGAAGGCGACGAGCTGAGCGTGCTCTATCAGCCCAAGTTCGACCTGAGAGCCGAGCGCATCACCAGTGCCGAAGCGCTGATCCGCTGGCGCCATCCCGTTCGCGGCGATCTGCGGCCCGACATTTTCATTCCCTTGGCAGAAGAGACCAACCGCATCGACGAGCTGACACTCTTCGTCCTTCGTCGCGTCATCGACGACGTGCGGGAATGGCGAAAGGGCGGACTGGAGATACGGGCCGCGATCAATATCTCGGCGCGCCTCATTACGTCCGCGGACTTCACTGCTCGCGTGGAGAGCATTCTGCTAGAGGATAGGGTGCCGGCCGACCGACTGATCTTCGAAATCACCGAATCTGCGACAATCGGCCAGTTCGACCTCGCGTGCTCGGCGCTGCGCCGGTTCCGCGATCTGGGCGTGGGTGTTTCGATGGACGATTACGGCACCGGACAGTCCACCTTGTCCTACTTGAAACGCCTTCCTCTGACCGAATTGAAAATCGATCGCAGCTTTGTCCAACACGCCCATCGCGACCATGCCGACGCTCTGCTCGTAAGCTCCACTGTGGAACTGGCGCACCAGCTGGGCCTGCAGGTGGTGGCCGAGGGAATCGAGGAGGAAGCATGCCTCGACTTCCTGCGGGAAATCGGATGCGATTACGCGCAAGGCTATTTCATCGCCAGGCCGATGTCGGCGGATGCTTTCTTCGACACCGCTCAAACGACAATAGCGCGCGCGGCTTAACTTTATCCCGTCTGGCACCAAGCGCGCAGCACGAAAAAGGAGAAGGACAATGCCGATGGAAAACCGCGTGGGACGCCGCGAGAAAGAGCGCTTCGTCGTCAATGTCATGGGAACTGTTCGAACCGGTTCGGGAAAGCCAATTCAAGCCGAGATCACCGATCTGTCGGAAAATGGGTGTGCCTTCACGGTCGGGACAGTCTGGATGCAGAACAGTGACCACGCATCGCTTCGGATCGGCGATCTGGGGCCCATCGATGCGACGATCCGTTGGGTAAACGATCGCCAAGTGGGCATCGAGTTTCACCGCCCGGTCTACGGCTCGGTGTTCGAGCATCTGCGTGCGTTGATTGCCACCGCCGATAAACAACGCGACCGCCGACACGGCGCGATCGATATTGCCTCGCTCGCGCGTTCGGAGGCCCAACGGCGAGTAGTTACCTAGAACCTCTCGAACGGCGAATTGTCCAAAGTAGTATCAGAGAGTGGCTTGTCGGCTTTCGACCCACTGGCGGGATGTCGTCATTCCCAAGTGCTGTAGCAAACTGACCGCTTTGGGGTCGTTTCATAACAGTCAGCTTCTGGAAGAAATGTCGCCTCAGCTGTGGGAGATCTCAGCCTTGTAACAGCAGGGCGCGAGTGAATTGCCGGTTCGGGATGTTGCCGGAACGACGGTTAGCGCCATGCATTCCAGACACCTACGCTCCGTAGCGCTATTGGCTGCTCTTCCGACATGCGAAAACTTCAACCGCTCGAAATCGAGTTCGCCATCATGCTGGCGGCAGTTACCGCTTCACTCGGGTATTTGATTTTCGAGGTTATCTTAGCGCTGCTCTGAACAGCCGAATGAAGGCGCAGCCAATCAATTCGCCTGAAACAGCTGCGCCTTCGCCAATGTCCTCGGTCAGGAGAAGAGGCACATCGGTAGGAGCAATCTAACGATATTCTCACGAGGCGTCACTATTGATCAGGCAGTTGGTGAAGGCGCGGCGTTGCGGGAGAGCGCATGCAAGCCGCGCCTTCGTCGACAGTAACGGGTAGGGCCGCATGCCGGAGACTAGGCGGTACCAGTAGGTAGATACACTGTCACGCGCTTCGGCATAGACTGCCGCCGAACGGTTTCCGCCAGGTGACCGAAGATCGCTCGCAATCCCTCCAAATTACTCACTTCGAAGATATGGCTTGTAGGCAGAGCCTAATCGCTCGTCAGCGTTCCGCATTGCAGTTTCAGCAGCACCCTTGGTCTCGGACCAAACCACAGTCGATATTGTTTCAACCAAGTTCGGCAACTGACCCGGTTCTGCGGTGTTCACGCATGTTTTGCGCTCGACGACGAACGTGCCGTTCTCATTCTCTCTGAGTTGATGGAAATCGTATATCGTCGTCACAGGGGCTATCCTCTCCAAAGATCGAAGGCGCAGCCGGTTGTGATAGCGTAACCAGCTGCGCCTTCGCCGACGCCTCCAGAACCCGGAGCGCCGCCGGTAGAAGAATTTTATCAACGACGCAGAACCCTGTCACGCTTTTCGGAATTGAGCATCGCCGACCGAAAGGCGCCTACTGAGGAAGCAACGGGCTCTGCAAAATTGAGGCTGGCGGGTGGCCTAGGCGTTTCAGTGCTTGGGCTGATGCCAGCGTTCGCAATCGTCCTCAAAGTCGAGTTGCTTGTGAGCAGCGCAGCCGCAAACACGGCATTCGGTCCACTGCTGCCGCGATCGTCACTTCCCTCGCAATAGTCGCTGTCTCCGTCCTCGTTCGGATCATCAACGGCACAACTAGGCCCCGTCTGCGCCCGAGCCCTCCGTCTGCTTTTGGCGGATAAGCAAGCGAGGGCTGACGGCCACAATAGGGTCGTAAGCCGAATGTCCGCTTCGCGAGGTGCGATGCCTCGGAGCAGACTGTCCGAAAACGGCCTACCACCGGTCATTCGCCTAGCACCTTCTCTGGGAGAGGTGAGGTTCTGGCATCTGGAAACGTCATATCGCAGAGCTGGCATTAGTGGCGCGCTTGGCTGTTCAGGGCGCGGAAGCTGCACGCCCATTTAGAGGGCGTGATCTAGGCTCGAGAACCGGTTTCGTCGCCAAGCTGATGGACCAAGTTACTTATCAATCTCCCACACCTCCGCCGCTTTGACGCGGGTCGATCATGGGAGACATCCTACGCTCGCCCCTAGTCGATGACACAGGTCTACCCGTTGCGATCGCAAGAAACTCGTCCCGTCGCTGCATAACGGTTGCGAACCCGTTCCGGTCGAGCGCCATTCCAGCGACCTGTGCAAGCGCCTGTTGCACCTTCTCGTTGTTCCGCCACGCCTTCACCCCCACACGGACGGCAGGCGGCGCATTTTCATCAAGCGCCCAATATCCTTTGCCATTGCTGAGCTGATCCGGGAAAGCGGCAACATGCGAGGCGATTGCGTCAAGTTCTTCCTCGTTGCGCGCGTGAAGTGCCGCCAGCCTCCGCTGCACGTGATCTGCCGTCACCAGGTCGCTCGTGCCCCCCGCACGGCGGAGAATATCGGGCGGCACCGTGATGCGGTCGTCTTCATCTTTTTCCAGAACGGAGCGCTGCTGTTCAAGCAAACGCATGAGTCTCATCATTGTTACCTGCGCCTGCGTTCTCTCCAACCTAAGATCGGTTTCGGCCGGCGACTGGTCGGCTTCCTCCTCCTGCTTTTTCTTCCAATGCGCGCCAACGCGCGAACTTGGCTCGTTTTCGCCAAGGCTTGGCTCCGGCGGAGAGGGAAGTTGAGAATGGGCAACCGGCGCCTTCGGCACCGGTTGGACCATAAGGTCGGATGAGTTTAGCGTACTAAAGTCTTCGGCTGCCTTCTCTTGCGCGGGATCATTCAGGACACCTTCCGGCAAGCACAGCGCTGCCGTCTCGATGTCATTGAGATCAGCAGAGAAACGAGTTTCCGGCGGTTCGACAATCCTCGGTGCGCAGCCATCGAAGGTGGAGAGCCGATAAGATTCTATTGGCGCTTGCGGCTCCCACCGGAGCGGGCGAGGAAGCTGCGGAGCACGATCGGAGCCAAGCCTGCTGCTATGGACCGCCCAATCGACGGACCCATCTGATACCGGCTTGATGGGCTCCAGTAGTTGCGGGGTTAAAAACGGCGGCAGGTGCCAGCGATCCGAGAGCAAATAATCGTGGTCTTCCAGCGGCTGGGGTAGCGTAGGCGGTGCTATCCCCGCCTTGCCCAAAAGCCATTCGGAAAGGACGTCTCTTTCATCATCCGCGCCTAGTGCAGTCGGCACGATGGATACCCTCGACGACAAAGTCCACACAGCTTGTACATCCGCGTTAGCGACCAACGGCTGCGGCACTACCGGCGCTGTTGGCGCAACGATCTCCGGTTCTATCACTGGTTCCGATGGGGGCTCCGGCAGTTTCACGGGCGGAAACGGCTCCAGATCGAAGCCAGTGCCGATCGAGCTATCCGCCATCGGCAATGGGTGAGGAAGCTTTCGCGCGATTACCTCGGCAGGCAAGTTCGAGCCGCGCCCAGACACCGCTTCGGTGTCGTTTGCCGGGATCCTATCTTTTCGAAGGTCACCGTGCTTGGAAAGCAATTCCGGGGTGGATGGTAGTGTGATCCCGCGGATGTGGATCGATGTGGCAGATTGCACTGATTTCGCTGGGGGAAACGCGATCGCTGCGATAACGGCATCGCGCTCCTTCCGCACGTAATCCGACACGGCCGCGGCGCTGGCCTGAAGGACGCTACGGAGTTCTCGCACGCACTGCAGCGCCGAGTTACGGGCCACCGTCAAGCGGTTCAGCTCGTTAAGAGCGACTTCCTCGCCGCGCCTAACTTTGGCGGTTAGCCCGGCACCCAGATGGACTTGAGGGATGTAATCCATTCCGGTCGCCGCGTAGCTAAGGTGCGTGTAGCGCTTGTTCACGCCATGCATCTCGCAGGTGTAGTTCAGCTCCTCGGCCAGCAGAAACCGCATCCGCGTCCACTGTTCCGGGCAGTCTAGGTCACTGCGCAGCGCTCGGCCGATTTGCCACTCTGCCTGATCGGTGCGTACCATCGGCCGATAAGAAAACACCACATGCGCATGCCAATTGCGCTGGTCGCCGTCCTCCGACGGCGGGTGGAGGCAGACGGAGTAAGGGAGATCCTGGCTGCCGAAAACTTGCTCGCAATAGCGCAGCAACATGGCCCACTGCTCTTCCCGAGAAAGCTCGTGCAGCGACTGGATGATCATGTGGTGCACGACCTTCGCGTTTCCCGCCGTCGACCGGTTGACGCGCTCCAACTGGTCGAAGGCTTCCGCCGCCTCCTCTACTGTGAGACCGACCGAGCTGAAGAAGGCCAGCGCCCCGCTCTCGAACTCGTGGGCTCCCTCGGCCCCGTAGCGGACCAGGTCTTTTCCTGCCCCCTGCTTGCTCGTCTTGGCATTGCGATAAACCGTCCTTTGAAAAGGGAAGAGCAGTCCGTCGTTCGTCCTGATCGGCGCCGAGTAGCGAGGCATCCAGCTCCTGGTGGTTCCGATGCGGACCGCACGCGACGAAGCAGTCGACTTGTAGCTCTTGCCCCCCTCCTCGCCCCAGTTCCTGGCCTTGGTCCTGAACCAGAATAGGTCACGCTCTCGCCCGCGCTGGCGTGTTTCCGCCTCACGCTCGAGCCTCTGGACTGACTTTACGTGCTGCGCCTCGCTCCACGCCGCGCGCTGCCTTTCTTGCTGTGCCTGCAGTTCAAGCCTGAGCCAGGGGTTCCTCGAGATGCGCAGGAGGCTGGCGACATGCGCCGAACCTGATTCGACAAATCCGCATTGGCGATCGGGCTTGATCTTCATGGGGGCGGTCTTTGCAAATGGGGCAGTCGGAGCTGGCTTAACTGGCAAACATTATTTCGCGTACCGCCCCAACTTCATCCCTATGTCGACTGTGCTGGGTTGCTGATTGTCTGCAATGACTATCTCCCTTGCAATTCGCTTTTCCTTAGGTTTCGTGGACAAAGCTTGACTGTGGACTCGGACCTTGATTCAAGGCTGGCTTTTGGAGGCAGCCTTGGGCGAGCGGATTGGCGTTACGGACGAAGAGTGGGAAGTGATCGGGCCGCTGCTGCCACCTGAGCGGGGTCGTGGCTGCCGTCCGGCGCAGGACAACCGCCCCTATTTCGAAGGCATGATGTGGATCGCGCGGACCGGAGCGCAGTGGCGTCACCTGCCGGATGAGTATGGCAAGTGGAACAGCGTTTTCCGGCGCTATCGACGATGGGTTACGACCGGCGTGTTCGATGCCATGCTGGAGACGCTGGCGGAACTGGCGGGGCGCGACACAGCCGCCGACATGATCGATAGCACCGTGGTCCGGGCACATCATTGTGCCGTCGGCATAAAAAGGGGACTCAGCAAACCGAGGCGCTTGGCCGATCGCGCGGCGGCTTCACCACCAAGCTCCACGCAAGGTGCGATGCCAGAGG
>NZ_LWFF01000002.1 GCF_001635685.1 Erythrobacter sp. HI0063 | reverse complement strand
TCCCCTTTTTATGCCGACGGCACAATGATGTGCCCGGACCACGGTGCTATCGATCATGTCGGCGGCTGTGTCGCGCCCCGCCAGTTCCGCCAGCGTCTCCAGCATGGCANCGAACACGCCGGTCGTAACCCATCGTCGATAGCGCCGGAAAACGCTGTTCCACTTGCCATACTCATCCGGCAGGTGACGCCACTGCGCTCCGGTCCGCGCGATCCACATCATGCCTTCGAAATAGGGGCGGTTGTCCTGCGCCGGACGGCAGCCACGACCCCGCTCAGGTGGCAGCAGCGGCCCGATCACTTCCCACTCTTCGTCCGTAACGCCAATCCGCTCGCCCAAGGCTGCCTCCAAAAGCCAGCCTTGAATCAAGGTCCGAGTCCACAGTCAAGCTTTGTCCACGAAACCTAGCATGGCCATCTCTATCAATCCGATCAACGATTGCCGCGGGGAGGTTCTTAGGCAGAGCCTTTCCTCGGCCAGCGGAGTAACCGGATGAGAACGCATCAAGTGCAAAATTTCGGTCGAAAACGAGTTGGGCTGCTGCGAAGTCTACAGCCTTTTTTCGCATCTCATACGCGTTAGGCCGGTCGGGTGTATTCGTTGGGTCCGTAGGTGCCATCGAATTATCTAGCACCGAATAGCCCCTAGTTTTCTAGATAATTTTTGCTTTCGAGATCTGTTGCCGTTCGAATTATGCGGGTGCCAGCATCCCGTCTGACTTGCTTGCGCGCCGCGGTTTAGAGCATCGCAATGCCATCGAACGCGTCCCGTCAGGCTTCCTCATGGGATTGTTGGGTTCGGCATCGAATGCGCTTTCGCTTAAGCGACGAGAGAAAGGTTTCTCCTATCGCGTTGCCGTGGCAGATGCCGCGCCGGCTCATCGAAGCTCAAGGAGGACCTGTCAGTCAGCCCCCCCTCCAAAGGACCCATCTGGGCCGCTGATGTCATAGAGGCTCGGAAGTTTCGGGATGGACGGACCCCGCGAATAGATTGGCGAGGCATCTACCCCGCGTTGTCAAGTTTTCTGGGCAGCTCGACTAACGCTCTGACCGGAGAACGCGCGTGTCGGCTACGGCGCACCACAGACCGTCTTGAAGTAGGCTGCAAGCGCACTGTCTTCTTTCGGAGCACAGAGGCACGTAGCTGTCGGTCCGCTATGAACGGGGTTCAGCGCGCCGAATTTCGATGCTTGGCGGGCAGGAAGCGACTAATTCATCGTAGTCTGCTGGATGGTTGCCGGGGAAAGACGGCCCGAGTGTCAAAGAGCGAATACCCTTTCGATCGCCTCGCGACAGCGGTAGCGCCACGTAGGGCGTCGGGCCGCGGAGGCCTTCCCTGACGCCCACTGGTAGGGCATCTACGTGCCCTTCAGGACAGTTGCCGCCGTGATCACTAAGTCCGCTCGCCACGCCCGCATTCCGGATAAGGAGCCGGGAGATCCTGACCTCCCGTTCGAACCGATGCTGAGGTCGTTTAAACGCAAAAAGGTCGCTGACGAAGAATTGCGCCAGCTCGAGAAGCGCTTCCCGATCGTCGGGCTCCAGTTCATGCTTCTCTTGAAGCATGAACAGTCCCGCTCCGACGAAGCGGTCCAGTTCGGCACGATCATAGACGACGCGTCGGACGTTCACCCCCGCCCAATCCACGAGGAAGCGGGCGTCGATTCCAATAGCGCAGCCAGTTCCGCCGTCCCCGTAGCGCTCCCATTGGCCGGGGTCGTCATCAGTCGGGGATAGGCAGCCGATAAACATCTTGGTGTTGTTCTCAAGCCCAAGCAGCGCGGACGTGGCCAAAAGTCGTGGCACCATATCGACGAAGACCGGACGGTCCCAGTAGACTTCGAGAAAGCAATCCCGGGCGTAGGTATATTCGTCCGGATCGTTCATGCAGGCAAAGTCCGACAACCAGAGGGCGTTACCAGAGAGGATACCGCGCGCACCCGCAATGTTCGTGTAGTGGTAGAGCAACTCGCCTTCCCGCGGCTCATAGAAGTGGGGGGGGGAGCCCCGCGACCTCCTCCTCCACATAGTCCCCTTCGCTATCAGCCATTCGTCCGGATCCTTCGTCTAAGCCCTCGGTGTAGGACGTCGCGCTGCCTCGCAGTAAGCGGCGCAAATGAGGCAAGTCCAGGTTGTTATCTAATCGGCACCGAGAGAGGTGAAGGAGATCGACGATTACGCCGTTCACGAAGCGGATCAATGCTGAAAATTAGCCGAGGCGGTTGGCGTCGGGGATTACTCGAACTGGGCCGCATGCGGACAGTCCCCATTAGGACGGCGAACTCGGCTGTTCCGCCGCTCATACGGGATGGCGCAGGGAACATCTCGCGCACAGCAGTGCTTCCCCAGAGCCCACCTCTAATGTAAGCAAGCATTTGCGGGACCTAGCATCCTCCCGCTTAGACCCTGCCGGTCCAAGTGTTGCCTCATGGCTCCGCACCTGATGCGGACCAACAGTTGTGAGGTAAGCATGTCTCGACCGTCCGTAGTGCCAACTTTTTCGCAGCTGCTTTCCACCTTCTGGCGTATCGGATTGCTCAGCTTCGGCGGGCCAGCGGGGCAGATCGCTCTGATGCACCGCGAACTCGTTGAAGAACGTGGGTGGGTGAGTGAAGACGATTACCTGCATGCGCTCAATTTCTGCCACCTCCTGCCGGGGCCGGAGGCGCAGCAACTCGCAACCTGGGTCGGCTGGCGCCTACAAGGTTGGCGGGGCGGGCTGGCGGCGGGGCTGCTGTTTGTCATACCCGGTGCCGTCATCATACTTGCCCTCAGCATGCTTTATGCGGTCGCTGCCAACCTCGACTGGTTCGAGGCGCTCTTTCTTGGGGTTAAGGCGGCGGTTCTGGCAATTGTGCTGCAAGCCCTGATCCGGATTGCTGGGCGCGCTCTCAACACACGGTTCAAGCAGTCGCTCGCAATAGCGGCCTTTGCTGCGCTATTCCTGTTCGACCTGCCTTTTCCCTTGGTCATCCTCGGCGCTGGCATCCTCGGCCTGGCAATCGCCCGCATCAGTCCGCAATGGCTAGGCGTTTCGGCCCCACCTTCCACAATCGCTCTGGGACCGCGACCGTGGCGGGCATCGGTGCAATCTATCTCCATCTGGGCGCTTATCTGGGCAGCGCCGATGGTTTTCGTCTTGGCCACGCTGGGGCCGGACCACGTCCTGTGGGACATCGGGACGTTCTTCTCACAGCTGGCCGTAGTCACCTTCGGCGGTGCCTATGCGGTCCTAGCCTATATGGCGCAGGAGGCTGTGCAGGGATTCGGCTGGTTGCAGCCCGGCGAGATGGCAGATGGGCTAGGCCTTGCCGAGACGACGCCGGGGCCGCTGATCATGGTGACGCAGTTCGTTGGGTATCTCGCCGCCTATCGCGCGCCGGAGCCTTTCACGCCGTTTGTCGCAGGACTGTTGGGAGCCGGGCTGACGACCTGGGTGACCTTTGCGCCTTGCTTCTTGTGGATATTCGCCTTCGCCCCGTGGATCGACCGATTGGGCAATGCCGTGCGCATCAAGGGCGGGTTGGCGGCTATAACCGCGGCGGTCGTGGGCGTTATCGCGAACCTTGCCGCATGGTTCGCCTTACACGTGATTTTCTCCGCAGTAGGAGAAGCGCGGCTTGGGCCCGTGCGGCTCTACGTGCCGGATTGGGCAACGCTCGACTGGCGGGCAGCGCTGCTGACAGTGCTTGCCTGCGCTCTGGTCTTTCTCGCAAAGTGGTCGGTCGTGCGGGTGCTGGTCATCAGCGCCGTCGGCGGGCTGATCCTTTCGGCCCTGTGATCGGATATCAGAGTCGCACACCAAATTGCCCCAGCGCCCAGACCATTGCGAGGTAGAGCAGCACCGTCATCGCGCAACCGATCGCGAGTGCTGGCCAGAACGTCACGCCGCGGCCCAGCATCACCGGGATCGCGAGGAACATCGGCAGGCTCGGTAGGACGAACCAGAAGGTAGCGAAGGCGTGCTCGGCCATGCGCGCGGTATCTTCAGTATCGCGCCACAACCAGATCATCCCCAAGACCGAGATGAGCGGCAGCGAAGCGATCAGGGCGCCCAAGCCCGGAGCGCGCCGGGCGACCTCGCTGACGATGGCGATGATGATGCCGGACAATGCCGCCTTGAGCAGGAAATATCCCATCGCGCTTTCTCCTATCACCTTGCCGGTTCTGGCTCGGCAGCCGTGCTGTCATCCATACGCCGCATACGGTCGCGCAATTGGCCAACGCCCCAGCCATCCCGCGTCACCTTGAGGTAGATGGCGGGCAGCACGAGCATGTTGAGCACCGTCGAACTGGTCAGCCCGCACAGGATCACGATAGCCATGGGCGCCTGTATCTCGCTGCCCGGCTCGCCCATCGCGATGGCGAGCGGGACGAGCGCCAGCCCGGCGGAGATGGCGGTCATCAGGATCGGCACGAGCCGTTCCTCCGCCCCGCGCCGCACGGCCTCTGCCAGATCGCTGACCCCCTCGACTGCCTGAAGGTGCTTGATATGCGTCACCATCATCACCCCGTTGCGCGTGGCGATGCCGAACAGCGTGATGAAGCCGACGATCGTCGCCACCGACAGGACGCCGCCGGTCAGCCAGAGGCCAACCACGCCGCCAACCAGCGCGAGGGGCAGGTTGATCATCACCAGCGCCGCATCGTTGGATGAGCGGAACGCCTGGCGCAGCAGCAGGAACATACCCACCAGCACGATCAGGCCCAGCGCCAAGAGGGTGCGCGTTGCGCTGGCCGCGCTTTCGAACTGCCCGCCAAGCTCGATGTGCGATCCTTGCGGAAGGTCGATGCCTTCGAGCGCGGTTTCGACATCGGCGACGACGGCCCCCAGGTCGCGGCCGGAGACGTTCGCCATCACCAGCTGCATTCGCTCGACGCTTTCGCGCGTGATAGCGTTCGGCCCCTGGTCGCGCACCACGTCCGCGACGGCGGCAAGCGGCAGCAATTGGCCGTCGGGAGCGGCAAGGAGCATGTTCTCCATCTGCCCGGCATCGTTGTATTGCGCTGGGTCGTAGCGCACCACGACATCGGTGATGACGGGCCGCTCGACCAGCTGGCCCACTTCGGCCCCGGCGATTGCGGCCTGGATCGCGCCTGTCACATCCTCCACCGCGAGGCCGTAATTGGCGAGATCCGCACGGCGCAGGCGCACGCGGAGGTAGGGCACGCGGCTCTGCGTGTCCTTCTGCACATCGACCGCGCCGGGAATGGTCGAGACGGCGCTTTCTACCTGCGTCGTGATGGTCTGCAACGTGTCGCTATCGGGTGCGAAGACCTTGATCGCGATATTGGCGCGCGCGCCTGACAGGATGTGGTCGATCCGATGTCCGATAGGCTGACCGAAGATCGCTTGAACGCCGGGCACGGCACCTACGGCGCCACGAAGGGCAGAGACAAGCTCTTCCCGGTCTCGACCGTCCTCGGCCAAGGTCGCCTCGATTTCGGAAGCGAAAACTTCCTGCGCGTGCGGATCACCCGGAGCGCGGCCAGTGCGACGCGCTGTGGTCAGCACTTCAGGCTGCGAAAGCAGCGCGGCCTCGACCTCGCTCGCCGCGCGGTCGCTATCCTCCAGGCTGGTGCCGGGAAGCGTGGTCACGTTGACCGTCAGCGAGCCTTCGTTGAATTCGGGCAGGAAGGACCTGCCCGCCAGCGCAATGCCGATGCCGGCCGCAACGACCAACACCAGCGAGGCGAGGGCGAGCACTTTCCAGCGGTCCAGCCAGCGCGACAGGACGCCGTCATACCATGCCTTCATGCGGATGACCCATTTCGGTTCGTTGCCGACGTCCTCGGGCTTCCGGCTGAGCAGATCGTAGCTGAGCGCCGGGGTCAACGTGAGCGCCACGGCGAGGCTGGCCAGCAGCGATACGCCATAGGCCAGCGCGAGCGGCTGCAGCAGGCGCCCCTCAATGCCCGTCAGACCGAAGATCGGCAGGAAGACGAGCAGGATGATCAGCGTCGCAAAGATGATCGCACCCTGCACCTCGCTGGTGGCAGCGGCGACGACCTTGATGTCACTCTCCCGTTCTCCCTCAGGCTTCTCGCGCTCCAGTCGCAATCTCCGGACGACGTTCTCGACCACGATGATCGCATCATCGACCAGCATGCCAAGCGCGATGGCGAGCCCGCCCAGCGTCATCGTGTTGATCGTGCCGCCACCTGAATTGATGACGATAATCGCGCTCACCACCGAAACGGGGATCGCCGCCAGCGCCACGGCAGTTGCGCGCCAACTGACGAGGAAGATGAAGACAATGATCGCGACGAGGACCAGTCCCTCGATCAGCGCGGTGGTGACGTTGTCGACCGAGCGCTGGATGAAATCGGCCTGGCGGAATACCTGCGTCTCCAGCACCATGCCTTCAGGAAGGGTGCGCTGGATCTCGGCGAATACGGTGTCGAGCCGGTCGGTGAGTTCAAGCGTGTTGGCGCCGGGTTGCTTCTGGATCGCGAGGATCACGGCAGGTTCGCCATTAAATGCCCCGGTGCCGCGTTTCAGACCTTCGCCGATGCGGATCTCACCCACTTCGCGTGCGAGCACCGGCAGACCGCCCGCTTCGCCGACCACGACGTTGCCAAACTCTTCCGCACTGGCGGCACGACCCACGCCCTCGATCAGCAGTTCCTGGCCGTTCTCGACGACGACGCCCGCGCTCTGGTTGGCGCTGGCGCTGCTCATCGCCTCGACCACCTGATTGAGGCCAATGCCGCGCGCCGACAGCCGTGCCGGATCGACCAGCAGCTGCACCTGCCGCTCGTCCCCGCCGATAGTCATCACCTCGGCAATGCCGGGCACCGACATCACGCGCCGTCGCACGATCCAGTCGGCGGTGGATTTCAGCTCCATCGGGCTCGCCGTGTCGGACCGCATGGCGACGAACATGATCTCGCCCATTACCGAGCTGGCGGGCGTCATGTGCGGCGGCGGCACATCATCGGGGAGTTCGTCGGTGGCGGTCTGGAGCCGTTCTGCCGTCACGCGGCGCGCCTGCTCGGGCTCGGTCGACCAGTCGTATTCCATCGTCACGACCGCAAGACCGGTCGCGCTGTTCGAGCGGATACGTCGCAAGCCCGGCGCGCCGTTCAAGGCGGTTTCCAGCGGGATGGTGATGCGCTGCTCGACCTCGGTCGGCGTATATCCGCCAGCATCGACCACTACGGTGACAGTCGGCGCGGTAAGGTCGGGCAGCACGTCTACCGGCGTGCGCATGGCGGTCCATCCCCCGAACGCCGTCAATAGCAGCGCGATGGCATAGACCGCGATGCGGTTTTCGAGGCTCCAGCGGACCAGAGTTTCAAGCATTCCGGGGCGTTCAAGCATTGTCCGGCCCCTCAGTGCGCATGGCCGTGGCCGAACGCGCCGGGCGTTGCCGCCGCTGCACGCACAGCCGAGGCACCCTGCGATACCACGCGTTCGCCGGCCTCGATCTGGCCCTCCACCGCCACGCGATCACCGCTGCGGGACAGCACTGTCACCGCGCGGCGCTGGAATGTCTCACCGCCCAGCATCACGTAGACGACGTCCTGCCCGCCTTCGTTCAGGATTGCGCCTGCCGGAATTGTCAGCCGCTCGGTCGCGGTTCCGGTGCGCAAGCTACCCTGCAACCGCTGGCCGGGGCGAACCGCGCGGCTGTTCCAGGCGAAGATGACTGGCAGGGTGCGGGTGGCGGGATCGATAGCCGCACCACGTTGCACCAGCGAGACGTCGCCGCGGCCTAGGGAAATGGTTTCGCCCGCCAGGTTCAGGTCGATGCCCTGCGGACTGCCAACCTGCGCGGCGAGGCTCTCGGGAACGCGAGCGACCAGCCACAGCGCAGCGGGATTGCCGATACGCATGAGCTGTTCGCCGCCTTGCACACCCTTGCCCTGCACCAGCGAGCTTTCGAGGATCTCGCCGGAAATCGGCGCGACGACGGGCACACCGGCTCCGCCACCGGCCACGGCATTGCGCCGTTGCCGCGCCGAACGCAGCTGCGCTTCGGCAAGCCGCAGGTCGGTCCGTGCCTCGTCCAGACGCCGTGCCGGAACCGCTTCGGCTTCGACCAGGCTGTTCATCCGTTCAACTTCGCGTGCCGCTGCGTCGCGGGCGATGGACGCCTCGTTGATTGCCAGCTCGAGCGTGGCGACATCCTCGCCGCCGCCGAGCGTCGAGGAAATGCTCGCCAGCGTCTGCCCTCGGCGAACATTGCTGCCCGAGGAATAGACCCGCGGCGCGCGCACGATGCCGTCGACCGGCGCCGAAACGATGGCCTCGGCCTGCGGCTGCATCTGAACGTCGACCGTTACCGGCACGGTTTCGGCAAGCTCTTCCATCGTGGCGGGCGCGGTCATGAAGGGAATGCGCCACTGCACTTCCTTGGTGAAGGCGATCGCACCTTCGATCTCGGTTTCGGGTGGGGCCGCTTCTGCCCCTTCTTCGCTGATGGCGTAGATAGTCACTTCGCCAAGATCGTGCGAGGACACACCGCGCGGGTTGTCGAGCACAAGTCGCAGCCGTGCCGTGCCGCTCTTGGAAGCGGTCAGCAGCGGGCGGAATATCCCTTCGACATCGCTCGGCCCGGCTTCCGCCGTGTCGGTCGAACCATCGGGCCAGGTCAGTTCGGCGGTCAGGGTGCCGTCTGTGACCGGGTCATAGCTGTCGAGCCAGGTCAGGTGCGCGTCGAACCGGCGGTTCTTGCCCATGACCAGCGGCCTGTATTCGACGAACAGCTCGGTCGTCTCTGTGAAATCGGTGACCACGATCCCGCCGCCTCCGTGCCCATGCGCCTCTTCGGCGGGCGCGTCGGCACCGCTGCCGCAAGCGGCCAGCGACAGGGGCAGGAGGGCAGCAAGGCAAGCTGCGAGCAGGCGGGATCGGGTCATTGTCAGGATACTCGAAAGGTCAGATTATCAATGGTCGTGCGGCACGGATTCGTCGTGCGGCTCTTCCTCGGCGACGGGTTCGGCCACCGGTTCCGGCGCATCGTTGTCGTCATCGATCACCGCCGTTTCGGTTTCGGCGGTGTCCTCGTTCGCTGTCTCGCCGCACGCGGCCAGGGCAAACATCGCCGGAATGGCGGCAAGCATCATCGTTTTCTTCATCAGTAAGTCCTTCCAATGGCTAGGTCGTATTCGACGGCCGCGAGGGCCGCATCGGTTGCGAGCGCGATTACCGAGAGGTCGGCCTCGCGCGCGGCTTCATAGGCGTCGAGGAGTTCCACGACGCCGATCTCTCCCGCCTGGTAGGCGGTTTCGGCAATGGTTCCGAGGCGTCCGGCATCCTCGCGCGCGCCAGCGGCGGTGACGGCTGCTTCGCGGGCGGCAGAGAGCCGTGCGGCAGCGGCATTCTGCTCTGCCTCGACCCGGCGGCGGGCGATGAGAAGCTCGGATTCCAGCGCGGCGGCACGGGCCTCTTCACGCCGCACGGCAGCGGAGCCCGAGTTCCACAAGGGGACGGTGACACCGGCCGAAACGACGGGGCCGTAGGCGGTGTCGATCCCATCGTCCCGGCGCAGCACGCCAACGCCGACGGCAAGCTGTGGCAGTCGTGCCTGGTTGGCAGCGCGAACACGGTATTGCGCCGCCTCGATCCGGCGCTCGTCAGCAAGAAGGTCGGCGCGCTCACCCGGCTGCGCAGCGCTTGTAAGGCGCGTTATGGCCTCGAGTTCGACCTGTGGATCGGCAATTCCAGTGAGCGATGCCAGCGCAGCGCAATCGGCGGCAATATCGCCCCGTGCCCGCGCAAGCTGCGCCTCGGCAGCCCGCCGTTCGACCCGCACCCGGCGCACATCGTAGACGGCGGTATCGCCTGCCTCGGCGCGCGCGGTCGAGACCCGTTCTGCCTCGGCCAGTTCATCGCTGTAGCGCTGCCAGACGTCGAACTGCGCGCTCGCGGCGGCGCATTGCACATAGGCTTGGCGCACTTCGGCCACGAGCACCTGACGACGTCGTGCAATCTCGGCTTCCGTCGCGAGACCATCAGCGCGTGCAGCGTCCCGGAGCGATCCGCGGCGCCCGTTCAGATCGATGGGCTGGACGATCCCGAGCTGGTATTCGCTCTCGCCGCCAGCGCCCTCGCGCGACAGCTCGACACTCGGATTGTCGCGCGGGCCGATAACGTCAATCTCAGCCGCAGAAGCCGCCCGCGCCGCATCATCGCGAGCGGAAATTCCTTCGCGAGCGAGCGCACGCTTGATCGCCGCATCTTCGTCGACAACGTCCTGCGCACGCGCCGCAACGGGCATGGCGCACAACGCGATTGCAATGGAAATGGATGCATCGCGCATCCGCATTTTGGGCATGGATTCCTCCGCGTGAACTGACAGCCGGGCAGCCGCCCGGCAGGAACGTCAGATCGCGCGGGGTGGTCGCAATAGGGAATCCGGGCGTGAAAGCACCCTGAGATGAAGTTGCGTCAGGCCTTTTGCGGAAGCTGCACCAATCACGGCGTCGACCGCAGACATCTCCGGCAGCGGTATGTCTCCGCCGACGGCAAAAGCTGGCTTGTGATCGTGCGTCAGATCACCCGGCGCATCATCCTGCTCCACCGCACCTTCGCCGCTCGCCGATTGTTCGTGAGCGTGATCGTGGTGGTGTGAATGCACTGCGCCGATCGAACTAAGATCCTCATGCCCGCTCAAATGGGCACCCCACGCAGCACGCGGCACGATAAGCGCGCTTACGAGTAGGACGAGGGTGAGAATCCGAAACACGATGCCGCGATAACCGGCAGGAGCGCGTAACGCAATGTCGATGATTTCCCTCGGTGCGCGGGTCGTCCGCTTTTGACGTCTCAACTGCAATCCGGGATTGACCGCAATGGGGCGCAAAGCGGACACATGAAGCACAGCCGAGAACGCTTGCATCGAGGGGATGCTCAATGAATTCTCCTCGGCGCCGAATGTCTGAACAAGCCGAGAAGACCGGCAAGATGGAAGGCATGACGCGGCCTCCATTGTGGTCAGCTCCATTGAATTATACATCGGGAGGAAGCATCGCGACGCAGCGCGAAAATGGCGAATAGGCACGCGAGCGAAAGCCAAGTATCCGGTCCGCTTATCTGCGCGTTGAGGACCTTCAAAGGCTTGCACTTTAAATGCCTTCGACCATCGCAAACACGTATGGTTCGATAGTCCAAATCGCCCCGAAACGGTGTGGACGAAGCCCAGACAGACGGGGCTTTGCTCAAAGCCCCCTTCGAACATTCTGGCCCTGTCTTCGCCAGACAAGTTGTTCGACAAATGTCCACATGATCATGTCGCGTGGCGTGACCGCGACCTTGTGGACAAAATTCTTGCACCTTCCCATTCGGTCAGGACAAACAACCGGCAAAACGGGCGTTTTGTCCATGTAATTTTAGTAGGCGCAATACCGTAAAAATGGGGAACCCCATTTTTACATGCTGTGGACGTGGCCTCTGGCTTCAGTTCGAACTAGTTTTGTCGATCGGCCGGAACCCACCCTGATTGCAAACCTTTCGAGCAGACCGTTTGTCCACTGGTTCGGCTACTTCGCGCCTCAGGTCCTTTGTGTGGACAAGGCCCACACGCCGGAAGGTCAGCTCTACGAGCGCGACGAGAAGAACTTCGTAGAGTGGGGAGAGGCAAATCGCCCTCCCTTCGCCTGAAATTTTGCGGGGCTTGCAGGGTCCTTCCACGCAGGTCGAGGCGACCATTCATGAGGTTCAAGAACTGAAGGAGAGACGAAGCAAATCGGTAGGATGAAAATCAAGATCGATGCTTCCGCTGGATCGGCCGATCCAGCGTCTGCAAAAGGAAGTCTCGATGAAATACAACGAAAATAAGGAATACAACCCGGCCCTGCGTCTGCTGGCTCTGCCCCTCGTAGCCATGGCTTGGGCAGGACCGATACGAACTGTCCGATCGCCTCATCTGCCACCAAGTTCGATCGCATTCGGCGATTGCAAGCTGGTGATCGGTGTGACACCGGCAGACAATCCCGTCTTCAAGGATTTTTCCAAAGCGGCGATCGATCTTGCCAGCGATACGATCCTTATTCGGGCAGGATTGTCTCCAGAAATGGACAATCCTGTCACAGTCGATGTTGCGGTGCGGACTCCTGCTGAACTGCTGACTTTTCGCGCGCTGCATTTCATGGAGCGCGAAAATGGCGACCTGTGGCTTTGCGCTGAAAAGTCCCGGGGGCCTGCCATGAAGCTCGGAAGCAGCGGCCTGGAATTGCGTATGCGCCAGCCCTTTTGCGATGATGAACGCGCCGACGGCGCTTGCCGGGCCGCAGCGAGGATCATTCGCCTGTCGCGGGGGCAGATCTGATGGCCAAACCGTCCAAACCAAAGTCAAAAGCGAAATCTAAGACGCGTGCCGCCACTGATCCGAACCATCCTGAAAGCTGGCTCTATCTGCTCAGTGAGAACACTCTTACGTTCGGAGTGCTACGTTCGACATTCAAAGATCGAACCAATTCCGCTGTCGAATTTGGAAGGCGAAAATTGCAACCCATCCAACCACCGCCAACTGAACCCGATGCCATCACGGCGGAGAGGGTGGACGTGATTTTGCCGGAAGGTGCAGAAGATCAGTTCGCTACGTCCCTTCCGTTTCTCGAAGGGTGCGACGAAATGCAGGTCAATCCCGCAATCCTTGTCTATTTGACGATCCCGACCCCAGACGTGGACCGTATGCATCATGCTTGGGAAGAAGGACGCGCATTCGCGAGGATCCTTGCCGATGAGAGGGGGCTCGCCACACTGCTGATACAGCATGCGCCTGGACGGATATCATCACCGAACCAACCGCATCTTCATCTGCTGATCTGTCCTCGCAGGACTGCGAAGGCGGGTCTTCGTTATGGAGGTTTGGACAATGAGCTACTTTATAACGACGGCGCTCGTGTTCTCGTTGAGCGATGGGCCGAATTCACCGAAACTGGGAGTTGATCGACGTTTAAAGAGGGCGCTCATGACATGGGCGCCCCCTTGCTTACTTTCGAGCCATCCAGATCCCGGCAACCGCTTCGGCGTATGCTACATTTTGTTCCGCCGCAGCGCCGAAAACGACTAGCATCAACGAAAAAGGGGTAACTTGAGACCCTCCACGCAGGTCGATAAACCGGACCCGCCCTTGCAGGAAATAAACATCGGCATCGGCACGAAAAGTCTCGTGGAACCAGACCGAATCCGTTCTAGCGGGCACTAGACACGCTATGGTGCAAGCGTTTCCCATACACCATTGCTCATGCGCTAGACGTAACCAGCGTAGCTGCGCGAAGAAGGGCGGGTTGACGTAAACGAACCCGCCGAACCAAGCGTCTCGAAGCCAGTCGTCACCGTTGCCGAGGATGAACCTGCGAGTTGCGACTACCGGACTGGATGGGTGTCCGCACGGATCCAAGTCGACGCCGCCGAAGGCTGCATAAACCGGCTCCGTGAACTCTTCTGGCGTGAAGCGGCGATCGCAGTCATCTTTGTCGCCCTGGCCCCAATATGCTCTTTCAGGAGCACGTCGTTTTGCGTTCGGCGCCAAAACTTCCAGAATGCGGACGACACTCGCGATGGAGCCCCTTCCGTTCTCCACTGCCGAGATGGTTTTGGGTGAAAGCCCGGTGTGTTTTGCCAATCACGATATAGTGACAGTCTGCTTCACCCGCCGATTGCGCAATTGCTCGGTAAGCGTTCGGCCCGGCGCAACTCCTTTCAGCCTGTAATTGAGGGCTTTAACTGCGGCCTCCAGGGTCTTAGCGGATCCAATGCCGCGCTCGAGACGATAGATCGCTTGGGAACTGACCCCAGCGCGCGACACAAGGGATCTCTGCAGCCAGCCTTTTGGATAGCGGCAAGCGCGTATGTCCTCGATCAGAATATGATGCCTCCGACGTCCACATTCTAGGGATTTAGACATGCGGATTTCTGACGCAATGAAGGCGTTTAAGGTCGGCTTCGCGCCCTCATGTTGGCCGTTGCGGGGACGCTCAGATTGGTCTGAAAGGAGACATCCTCCTCAACGGATGTAGTCCACGGCGCGCGGAGGGTATGGCTCACCGTCTCCGCCCGGTTCTCGGTCGCGAGGTCCCGCTCTTCCTAGGGGGAATCGCGCAGGATGGAACTGCGATCATGCGTCGGGAACAGGCGCCCAAAGTTGGCCGATGCCCCCGGCGATACCTGAAAGGGCATTGCGGTGACTCCATGGTCGCGGAGCCAGGAATAGCGATGCCGGCCATTGGTGAAGATCGGGATGTCATCGTCGAGGCTGACGAAGGCCATGTCGCAATGGTCATAGGCCGCGAACCACTTGCCGATCCGCGGGTAGCGCTCGTCCTGTCCGTTGGCGCCACCCGGGACGATATATTGGTCGCTGCGCTGCCAAGCACGATCGAACGCCGCGACGTCGAGCCAAATGATTTCGTCATCCTCAACATCCCAGCCTTTGCCATTCGGGATGAATCGCCAGTCGATGATGCGGCTTGCCATGTAGCCCCATCTGTCAGCGCGACGCAGGAACTTCAACGTCTGTGTGATCCGATCAGGGCGCGCGCCTCAATACCCCAGGAAGGCTTCGAGCGCCGCGAGCGCGCGGCCCATCGTGCTGCGCAACGACGGCTCGTAGGCGCATAGATAGGTCATATCGCTATGGAGGAATCTAGCCTCATCGGGATCGTCGACAGCGAACGCGAGTTCGACCGCGCAATCGCCGGTGAAGCGCGCCCACTCGTCCAGTTCGGCATGCGCGGCCGCTGCGATCAGGCAGGTCATGAACTCCTTCGACGCCGGGAGCGCGGCATCGCCGTCGAGACGCAGCCGCCGCATCATTGTCCGGATATCTTTCGCGAGGTCGGGCCGCCGCGAGTTGGCGGCGACCTTCGCGAGCCCGTCGAGCAGGATGTTGCGCTGCTCGACCGCCATCTCGCCCGAGAAGTGGAAGCTTGCGGCCCTGATCAGCTCGATCGCGCGGTCGATACGCTCATTCTCGACGCGAAACAGCGAGCTCACATTGATCAGCGCGATCACGCTGTGCGCGGTCAGATCTTCGCCGCCGAGCGTGCGGTCGAGGATGTCGACGAACTCCTGTGGCGGGTCGGCAGCGGGGTCGGTGGCGCCTTCGATCGGACCTGGCAGGAAGCTGGTGGGAAAATGGAGGCGTCCCGAAATGCTGCCGGGTCCGGTTCCGAGTAGCAGCTCATGAAGGGCGGGGTCCCCGATATTCGCGGCGTGGGTTGAGGCGGCATTGCGGATACGGCCCATGAAGTCTGCATCGAGGCGGTCGGGTGAAGCGCCATCGGGGGCCCAGCGCGGCTCACGCCTGAGGTCGATCAGTGACTGCAACAGGAAGTTGCGGCCCCGGACATCGAGTGCCCAGTGCCCAAAATGATCGGCATCGACCTGTCCAAACGCAATGCGCTCGAACAACGACGCCTGCGCAAGCGCGGCAATCCGGCGCTGGAATGGCGGGAGGTCGGCAAGGATCTTCGTCCGAGCGAGTTCGCCCTCTACGATCACATAGGCCGCCATCAACAGCTGGGCGCGGGCGCCTGCGGTGTCGGGATCTAGGTCGCGCAGCTCTTCGACAATCTTGGTGAGTGGCGCGACGAGACCTGACGCGCTCGGTAGCGCCGCGAGGCCGAGCTCGACCATGCCGATCTTTGATATCAAATCGGCGCTCTCGCAGGCCCATTCGGCCAACGCGACCAGGCGATCAGGGGGCAGGTCCACAAGAGGGCTCGCTGCAGTGAAGCTGCCGTGGCTGGCGGTGAGCAAGGCCATCTTCGCGCCCTCGGCTTCGTCCCAGCGCAGCCAGTCGCCGACGATCCCGGGCAGGAGTTTTTCGCGATATGCGACGACATCGGCCACGGGTCTGGCACCCGCAAAAGCTTCATAATGAGAGCGAAAAGGTGGGGCGATCGTGGCGATATGCCCTTTGGCACCCGCCACTTCCGTCCGAATGCGCCGGGCCGCCGCGACCGGGGACTTGTCGAGCTGGGTTTCCAGCTCCTCGATCTCGTAAGACGTGAGTATCCGTTCGCCGATGAGGCCCCGCCACGCGACGAGTTGGTCGGGCGGTAAGCCCGCTTCGTTCAACATCCGCGTGAAAGCGGCGTTGCGGTCGGCGGCGCCGGGCATGAGCATCGGAGCGCCCTTGAGGCGATATTCGGTTTTTCCGTGGGTGAGGTGGATGGCCGTTCCGTCTTCCACCGTCTCGAGTGAAAGCCGCCATTTCCTGTGCCTCGTGTCGGAGATGTTCGTCGCTTGTCCGCCAGAGGCATAGAGCGCAGCGGTCGCGGCGTCGAACTTCTCGCGATCGAAGTCCACCGCCCCATGATCGATCCCGATTGTCTGATTGACGTCGAGCGCAAGCGATTCGCGAAAGGCCCTGTCGTCGATGAGTTTCTGCTGAAAAAACGGCGCATAGAGCAGGAGCATCGCAATACCGGTCGTGCGCTCGTCGGTCTCAATCGTCATCAACCGCCCCCTTCGCATGGGCAGCGATCGCGAGGCGGACATGCTCGACGAGCCAGTCATGGATGTCAGGCTGCTCGACGTGAAGATCGGTCATCAGCTCCTCGAGCCAGGCATCCATCCGCGCCAGCGCCGCGTCGGTCCGAGGTTCGACCCGGTTCATCAGCAGCCGAGCATAGGTGATCGCTGCGCCGTAACGCGCGATATTGCTCTGGTCACCTTCGAGACATCCGGCCCAATTGCGCATATCGGCGCAGGCAAGCAGCCAGTGCGATCGCGCCCGCGCTACCTCGTCAACGATCTCGTCGGTCCACTGCGCCTGGATCGATCGGGCGAGGTCGCCGAGCAGCCTGGCGAACCACGGATTCTCCTTCGACAAAACGAGCAATCCGCGCTGCTGGGCAAGACGCAAATTCTCGCGAAAGGCCTTCAGTGCGGCATTCTCTACTAGCTTTCCTTCAATAACGGGGCTCTTCGACAGATAATGAGCGATCTCAGCTTCGTCGCTCGGCATCAGTGCATAGCCATATTGCCGCAGCGCAGTCAGGTCGGCCCATAGCTCCTCGCGCGCTAGCCTACCCTCTTCCTCGAGCGCGGCGAGCAGATCGAGGCTCGTCCAGATCGGCGTCTCGCCGCCGCCATGCTCGATATGCGGATATTGGTTCATATGGCGGTCGTCGCTCACGACCACGGCGGCCTTCGGCGCAAGCTGGAGAATGGCGAGATTAGGGTGGGCCTTCGCGCCATCCTCCGAGAGCCAGCGGTCGAGACTTGCCGTTCCGGCAGCGATCGCCTCCGCTAGAAGCTGGCGAAGATTTTCGACAATCGCTTCCATTTCGCCGCCGCGACGTTCGGCCTCGAGCAGGGCCTTGGCGGTTGCCAGTTCCTGCTCCGAAACGAAGGGCCGAAAGCCGGCCGCGGCAATCTTGCCGAGCATTCCCGTCGCGCGGAGATACGCGACCGACAGGTCGTCGAGATAGAGATCGGCGCCTTGGGCGATCGGCTGCTCGCCCGGCCAGCGCTCCTCAGCGCGTTCGAGATAGCGGCGGGCCGCCTCCTCTTCGCCCTCGGTGACCACCCCGCGCAGGACGAGCGCGTCGACGAGCGCCTGGCAACTGCGCAGCGCGGGGGCGTGTGCCGAGAGATCAACAGTCTCGTCGAGGAAGGAGCCGGCGCGGGTTACCTTCGCCGAGCGGATCACATAGCGGGGCCGGTCGACCTCGCCGGTCGCCGCCGCGTCGACCAGCATCGCGGCGAGCGAGCGGCCGACGAGGTCGCCCAGCCCGGCGTCCACGGCGCCTTGCGGTGAAAACAGGTGGAGCTTGTCGTTCGCCATCAACCGCGTCAGCTCATGCGCCGCTGCAATGCGGCTCGGCTGGTGAAAGGGCAGTTCCTGACGCTCGAGAAGCAGCCAGCTCAGCGTCGCGTGCGGAAGGACGACTCCACGGGGATGCGTGAGAATGGCTTCCAGCCGTCCGAGCTTCGCGAGCGTGACAAGCGCGCTGCCGTCAAGGCCGATCGCGCCGTCGCCGATCGCTGGCCGGTCCTCGCGAACCCCGCTGAAGGCCGATACGATGACACGCTGCCGCGGATCGCTACACTCGGGATTGGCGATGATCGGAGTGAGCAGTAGTTCGAGGCTAGTCTGCCGCAGTGCGTCGGCTACAACCGGCAGCGGAGCGTCGCCGCGGCGCCATATGTCGGACACCCGGTCGACCTGCTCGTTCCACGCCGGCGCCCGTTCGACGAGCTCGGCAAGCGATATACGCTGGACGGGACCGTCGTTGTTGGACAGGGCCGCCGCCTGTTCGAACCACGCAAAGGCGTGCGTTTCATCCTCGCGACCCATCTGTGTCGCGAGCGTATAGGCGGTGAGCAGGATGCGCGGGTCCGCCGCGCCCTTCGTCGCCGCGAACTGCATCAGATCGGCCGTGCGCGGCGATCCGATCTGGTGCGCCAGCTGGGCCGCCTGAATGAGTTCGTCGGCTTCGCGCTTCTCACGTGCTGCCCATTGCGCCTCGACGAAGTGTGCAAGTTCGACCCATCGCCCCGAAAGGATCAGAATGTTGGATTGAAGGCTGCGGTCGTCACGTTCGTCTCGCTCGGCCAACAGCGCATCGACGAGCGTTTCAGCGCCCTTGAGATCGCCTTCGCGCATGCAGTTCCACGCGAGCGCGCTGCGAAGCACCGGCGAGCCGTCGATGAGGTCGGGGATGTCGGCGAGCAACCCCGCCACAACGTCGTGGCACTCATTGCTGATGAGCAGCCCTGCCATCATCTCGGCTTCGCGGAGGTTGTGTGTCCGCCGGACGAGCTCGCGTCCGAGCTCGGCGAGCCTGTCCGAAAAATCCTGCTCGGCGAGGTGCGCAACGAGGCGTTTCAAGTGGGCGGTGTCGGGCGAACGTGCATAGGCCTCCTCGAAATCGCGAGTCTCGAGACCGCCTGCCCCCCGGTCGAGCATGCGTTCGAGGCCCTCTCGCTCCGTTGAATTTAGCAGGCCGCCATCGGCGGCCAGTCGTTCGCGCGCCCGTGCGAATCGATCGGCATTGACCAGTAGGCGGATTTCGATGTCGAGCAGTCCGGGACGTGCGAGATGCTCGCCCATCATTGCGGCGTGCGCCTCGAAATAGGCGATCGCGGCCTTTGCGTCGGGGATCGAAGTCGCCATTGCTAGCCGCGCGATGGCAATATCGCTGTTGCCATCGGGCTCAAACGCCATGCGACGCGCAAGGTCGCGATCAACGGCGTCGCGATCGATTGGGACGCCCCAGGCGAGCGCGAGGGGAATATAGGCGATGATGTCGTCGCCCGACGCGAAGATCGCGGCCAACCTGGCTCGGGCGGCCTCGCTGTCCGCCGGATCGCGCAGCTCGAGCCAGAGGGCATGGGTGGCATTGAAGCGAGCTGCCCTCTGGCCAGCGAAGTGCCGCGCGGTCGCCACGCCGGCGCGAAACAGGCGCGCCGCCTCGCGCCGGTCCTCGAGCGCCGCAGGTGTATCGATGAGCGGGAAATGACGTGCGTCGAGCGGAACGCCGTTCACCGCGAACCGGCGCATGTCGGCGACGACGCTGTGTGTCATCCGCGCGAGCGCGGCGACATGGTAGAGCATCGGCGTGCGATCGAAATTGTCCGCGGTCAGGACGCACGCGTCGGCATAAGCCGCGTCCCAATCCTGTTTTTCGAGACGGCACGAGAGGAGAAGGAAGGCGCCGTCGCTGTCGAGATCGGCGATGCCAAGCCCCGCCTGTTCGATCCAGTCGAGCGCGGCGTCGAGGCCGTTCGCATTGTAGACGATCTGGAGCGCGGCCGAGCGAGCCAGCGCCGTATCGACGGACGCCAGTCTCAGCAGGCCGGCCTTCCAGTCCGCATTGGCGGCGAGGAAGGCACTCGCGATCGTCGCTTCTTCGGTGGGTGCGAGCGCGCGGCTGGCTGCGATCAGCCGATCGACCTCGGCAGCGTCGCCTTTGAGCACGAGCGCGCGCGCGCAGCGCGCGAGAAGACGCGCCCTGACCTGCGAAGGGCAGACGGAATAGGCCCCCTCGGAAAGTTGCCCCGCGAGTCGCCGCGCCGCTTCGATGCTGTCGAATCCGACAAAGAAGCGGCCTTTGCGGATATGCTCGGCCTCGGCTTCCGCCGCCTCGCCGAGCAAGCTCCTCGCGAGGTCGGAGAGATCTCCGGCGGGGGCGGGAGCGGGCGGCACGTGACCTGCGAGGAGATCGGCGAGCGGATCGACGTCTCCCGCGCGCGGGTCGGGAGCCGGCGCCAGCTCACCGATCAGCGCGATCGGAACCGCCTTCAGGACTGCGGCCGCGCTCTCCCGGTTGTGCCGCCCGCGGCGCTCGATGAGCAGTCCTGCCTCGCCGTAGAGCGTCTTCCACGCTGCATCGACGCACTCTTTCGCGCAGATGAAATTCAGTTCGGCGCGGGCCGCCTGCACGTCGCCGCGGTCCGTTTGCAACGCTGAAAGCGTCCGTATGCGAAGGCGCGCGCAGATTGCGGGGGGGTCGAGGTTCGCATCAGCCAGGCGCTGCAACCACTGATTACCCAATGGCGACAGCCCGTCTGTGCGCCTCTCACCGATCGCAACTAGGTCTTGCTGGAGGCCACTCCGGATCGTTCGACTGCTGTCGGGACAGACGGCGAGGAGGCCAAATACCCCGGAGCCCTTATCGATCGCTTCGGCCATCGCAATCAGGGCCGTCCAGAGCTCGTCAGTGGCGCGCAGTCCCTTCTTGACCTGGACTTCGATCGTCTCGCCTCCGGCCACCACCAGCCGGATGTCGTCTCCGCCGGTTCCCGTCTCGGCCTCGACGCCGACGAGGAGATCGTGCGCGAGATTTTCGAGCCAGCGGATCGGCTGCGCGCGCAGCATGTATATGAGAGCTATTGCGGTGACCGCGGCTTGGAAATTGAGGCCGCCCCCGGCCGCCGCGCCTCCGGCCTGCCGCCGCGATTTCTTTGCCGCTGCTCCCGCCCGGCTCATGCGCGTTCGCCGTTTTGGACCGTCGCGCCGCCGGCGAGTGCCGCTGCATTCTCTACCATCTTCATATGCTGAGGCTAGCGCGGCTCGCTGGTGCTTGAAATAGGGTTGATGGCTGACTGGGTTGGTGATGACAGCGTGCGCGGATTAGCTTTGCAATGTTGAAAAATGGGTGCGGCGTCGTTTGACGCAAATGTGAATTCATTTCCGGATACCTGACATTTAGTCACGAGTAGCGGGGAATGTCTGCTTTTCAAAGCTTGGCCCCCAATAGCGGTCCGACCGCAAGCGGCCCAGTTGCCGCTCTCGAAGGCTGTCGATCTATCAGATCCGACGCCACCATTCTTTTCGACGCACTTTGGCACAAACCTAATGTGCGGCCTATATCTGGGTGGCATCAGCCCGCTTCGCGTTCGAAGCCAAGGTGGCCTAATAAAATAGGTGACCGGCAAAAAACCGTTATGAGCCCAAAACCGATTGGGGGTATCATAGGGGGTAATACCCGCTTAGTTATCCAGAATAATGCTATAATTCCAGCATATTATAGTTTGAAAGTGCCTCCCACCCTCTCCGCCATCAATCTTCCGATCGGTCCAGGTAGGTCGGATCGTAAAGCAGGCTGAGATCTTCGGGTTCGCCCAGGATCGAGACGAGATCGTCTGCCTTCAGCTCAAGGCGCGGCTTGGCGATCATCAGCTGTCCGGCGCGCTCGATCATCATGACGAGGCAGGAGCCGGGCAGATCGACCTCGCGTAGCGGGACTTCGAGTTGCGAAGCCAGGGCCGGGATCTTTTCCGCACGCTCGCGCACGAAATGATCGTCGCGAACGAGCACTTCGGCCAGTTCGTTCTCGTCCTTCGCCGCCAGCCAGCGTTCCTCGAACCGGTCGCTTTGCGCCACTTCGGCGAGGTGGCCGACGATCCTGAGATCGAGCCCGGCGGGCTCTTCGGGCAGGATCAGATACATCAGCGTGTGGACGTTGCGCGCGCCCAGGATGTCGACGCTGGCGCGGCTGCCGAAGCGGAAGATGAAGAGCTGCGATTCCTCGATATCGGGGACGGTCTTGTAGGCGAGATACATGTTGGGCCGGATGGCGTGCACGTCCATCCGTTCGCCTTCGAAGACGTTGCGGATCGCCTCCTCGCTCATGCCGAAACGGTCCTGACCGACGCTGACCATCTCCTCGATCAGTGCCTTGCGATCGTAAGTGCCGCGCGTGCGGTCCATCAGCGCGCTGCGCGCCACCACGCTTTCGTAGCTCAGGTTCTGGGGCTGGGTGCGCTCGTGAACGATCGCGGTCAGCTCGTGCTCGATGCCTTCGAACGTATTGTGGCCGAGATGGCGATGCATGTGGAAGATCGCACCGCGCCGCTTCACGCGCTTGGAGGCGTAGAACTGGTAATACAGCCCGCACACCACGGACAGGGCGATCGTGAACAGGATCGCCACCGCGCCCATTTCGAGGATCAGCCAGAAGGCGAGCAGCACACCCGCGATCGGAACCCAGGGATAGAGTGGGGTGCGAAAACCCGGCCTGTAGCTGTCGATCCGGCTTTCGCGCATGACGATCACGGCCAGGCAGACGAGGCCGAACAGCAGGAGCTGGAAGGCGCTGGCGAGCTTGGCGACCGATTCGACGTCGAAGACGATCAGGACCGCGATCATGACGAGGACGGTGATGGCGATCGCCAGGATCGGCGTGCCGCTCTTGCCCAGACGCGCGAGGCGGGCGGGCAGAAGTTTGTCCTTCGCCATCGCATAGGGGTAGCGCGAGGCGGACATGATGCCCGCATTTCCGGTCGAGGCGAAGGCGGCGACGGCGGACACCACGATCAGCGTGACGCCCAGATCGTAGGGCAGCCAGCCGAGAAACCGCGAGCCGGCATCGGCCACCGGGGTCAGGCTTCCGAACAATTCTTCCGGGGGCATGACCGTGACGATGACGAGCGTCCCAAAGGTGTAGATCGCCGTCGCCGTGGCGAGCGACAGCGTCATGCCGAGCGGGATGTTGCGATCGGGGTTCTCGATCTCTTCGGCCACGCTGGCGACTTTCGTCAGGCCCGCATACGATACGAATACCAGCCCGATTGTGGCGAAAAATCCGCCGAACCCGTCGCGGAAGAAGCTGCCATAGCCGGGCTCGGGCGCGAAGGCGTCGGCAATGCCCGTCCGCGCGAGGCCGAAGATGCAGAAGGCGGTGAGGATTACGACCAGCGTGCCTACCAGGATGCGCTGCAACAGCGTGGTCTCCTTCGCGCCGAACATGTTCAACAGTCCGAAGGCGATGGTCAGCGCGATGGCGGTAACGGTGATCGGAAGATCGATATAGAGCGCGAGATACGCGCCCATGCCGACGAGGGCGAAGGCGCTCTTGAACACCACTGCAACCCACGATCCCAGGCCCCCGACCGTGCCCATCAGGGGCCCCATGCTGCGGTCGAGGAAGAAATAGGTGCCGCCCGAACGCGGCATGGCGGTAGATAGTTCGGCCATGCAATACATGGCGGGCAGGATCATCAGGCCCGCGACGAGATAGGCCAGCCAGACCGAATTGCCGGTTTGCGCCGCGGCGATGCCGGGCAGGAGGAAGAGGCCGGACGAGAACATCGCGCCGGTGGCCACCGCATAGACGTCAAAAAGCTTTAGGCTTTTGGCGAGTTTCGGTTTGCTGCCCGCTGGCGCGGATGCTTCCGCCATGATGTTCCCCCCGAAGATGTGCGTGACCCGTTGCTGTGAATAAAGGCCGGGAGCGCGAAGCGTTCCTCCTCTGCGCTGCTCGCTGATGATCGAACCGCTCTCCGGCGCAACGGATATTGCGCGCAACGCGATGGCCGCGAGGGGGCCGCTGGTCTATCGGAGGCGATACGATGTTTGATGGTCTCGACGCCCTGCTGCTCGCCCGCATACAGTTCGCCTTCACGGTGAGCTTCCATTTCATCTTCCCGGCCTTTTCGATCGGGCTGGCGAGCTACCTCGCGGTTCTCGAAGGATTATGGCTGAAGACGGGCAAGCCGCTCTATCTCGACCTGTTCAAATACTGGCTGAAGATCTTCGCAATCGCCTTCGCCATGGGCGTCGTGAGCGGCATCGTGATGAGTTACCAGTTCGGCACCAACTGGTCGGTGTTTTCGGACGTGGCCGGGCCGGTGATCGGGCCGTTGATGGCCTATGAAGTGCTGACCGCCTTCTTCCTCGAAGCGGGCTTCCTGGGCGTGATGCTGTTCGGGATGGAGCGGGTCGGCAAGAAGCTTCATTTCGCCGCCACGCTGATGGTGGCGGTCGGCACCACGATTTCCGCCTTCTGGATTCTCAGCGTCAATAGCTGGATGCACACGCCCGTCGGTTACGAGATGGGCGCCAACGGCCAGTTCCTGCCGGGGCCGAGCTGGTGGACGATCGTGTTCAATCCCAGCTTCCCCTATCGTCTCGTTCACACCGTCTTGGCCGCCTTCATCACCACGGCGTTCGTGGTCGGTGGGGTGGGGGCCTTCCATCTCATCAAGGACCGCACGAACGCGCATGCGAGAAAGATGTTCTCCATGGCGATGTGGATGGCCGCGCTCGTCGTGCCCGTGCAGATCGTGGCGGGCGACATGCACGGCCTCAACACGCTGGAGCATCAGCCGCAAAAGGTCATGGCGATGGAGGGGCATTACGAAAGCCACCCCGATGGCGCGCCGCTCTATCTGTTCGGAATTCCAAACGACGAGGAACAGCGGCTCGATTACGCGGTCGGCATTCCGAAGCTTTCCAGCCTGATCCTGAAGCACGATCTCGACGCGCCGCTGGCCGGGCTCGACACCATTCCCGACGACGAGCAGCCGCCGGTCGCCATCGTGTTCTGGAGTTTCCGCATCATGATCGGCATGGGGTTCGCCATGCTGGGGGTGGGGCTGTGGAGCCTGCTCGCGCGGTGGCGGGGGAAGCTCTACGATTGGAGCTGGCTGCACCGCGCCGCGCTGGTCATGGCGCCCAGCGGTTTCGTCGCGGTCCTTGCCGGCTGGATAACCACCGAGGTGGGCCGCCAGCCTTACGTGATCTACAATCTGCTGCGCACGGAAGATGCCGCCAGCCCGCTCGCTGCACCGGCGGTCGGCGCTTCGCTGGTCGCTTTCGTCGTGGTCTATTTCTTCGTCTTCGGCGCGGGCGTCTGGTACATCCTCCATCTGATGCGCAAAGCTCCCCATGCGGGCGAATACGGGGTCAAGCGCGGTGACAAGGGGCCGATCCGTACTGCCGGTATCACGCCCGGTCTCACGCAGGACCCGTCCGACGGGACCACCAAGGACCTGTCCGGCAGCAAGCAGGAACCGGAGGAGCGGCCATGACCATGGACCTCACCACCATCTGGGCGTTCATCATCGCCTTCGCCGTCTTCGCCTATGTCGTGATGGACGGCTTCGATCTCGGCATCGGCATTCTGTTCCCGACATTCGAGGTCGGGCCGGAGCGGGACCGGGCGATGAACTCGATCGCGCCTGTCTGGGACGGGAACGAAACCTGGCTGGTGCTGGGCGGGGGCGGGCTGTTTGCGGCCTTTCCGCTGGCCTATGCCGTGATCCTGCCCGCAACCTATCCGCTGATCATTGCCATGCTGCTGGGCCTCGTCTTTCGCGGTGTCGCCTTCGAATATCGCTGGCGCGATCCGTCGCATCGCAAATTGTGGGACGTGGCCTTTACCGGCGGCAGCCTTGTCGCGGCGATGGCGCAGGGGATGACTTTGGGCGCGCTGTTGCAGGGGATCGAAGTGGTCGATCGCGCCTATGCGGGCAGTTGGTGGGACTGGCTGACGCCGTACACGCTGCTGACCGGGCTCGGCACGGTGGCGGGCTATGCGCTTTTGGGCGCGACCTGGTTGGTCTGGAAGCTCGACGGCGAGAGCCAGCATCACGCCCGCAAACTCGGCAAGCGCGCGGCCTGGGCGACTTTCGTGCTGATGGGGGCGGTGAGCCTCTACAACGTGTTTCTCAATGCTGACTATGCAGAACGCTGGTTGAGCGCGCCGGAAATCTATTACGCCGCGCCGGTCCCGATCCTGACCGGATTGATCGCTCTGGCGCTGCTTCGCGCGCTGTCGGTGGAACGGCATTCGAAGCCGTTCTGGCTCAGCCTGGCGCTGTTCTTTTTCGGCATGGCCGGGCTGGGCGTCACCATCTGGCCGTATGTCATTCCGCCGGACGTCACGATCTGGGACGCCGCCGCGCCCGAACGCAGCCAGATTTTCATGCTGATCGGCGTCGCCATCACCATGCCGCTGATTATCGCCTACACCGCCTGGGCCTATTACGTGTTCCGCGGCAAGGTCGGGCATGAGGGGTATCACTAATGCGCTCAAGCAGCGAAGCGGAACCGAGCGAGGAAAAACCTCTCTGGCAACGCCTCGCCTGGATGGTTGCCATTTGGGCGGGCAGCGTCGCCGTGCTGGGCGCGGTCGCGATGGTGATCCGCTGGTGGCTGGGGGTCTGATTCCGTCCCTTATTGTATGTAATAGGTCGGCGATCCCGGCCCCACCGGCAGGCCGAGGATGAAGGTCCAAAGATAGAAGAACGCGCTCCAGGCTACGATGAAGAACATCGAGTAGGGCAACATCATCGCGATCAGCGTGCCGACGCCCAAATCCTTCTGATAGCGCGTCGCCCAGGCCAGAATCAGGCCGAAATAGCTCATCATCGGGGTGATGATGTTGGTGGTCGAATCGCCGATGCGATAGGCAGCCTGAATCGCTTCGGGGGAATAGCCGATCAGCATCAGCATCGGCACGAAGATTGGCGCGGTGACCGCCCATTGCGCGCTTGCGGAGCCGAGCGAGAGATTGATCAGCGCGCAGAGCAGGATGAAGAGGAAGAACACCGTCGGCCCCGTCATCCCGGTATCGACCAGGAATTGCGCCCCGGTCACCGCCGTGATCCCGCCCAGATTGGTCCAGCCGAAGAACGCGACGAATTGCGCGGCGAAGAACACCAGCACGATATAAAGGCCGAGCGAGGACAGCGCGCCCGCCATCGCGTCGATCACATCGCGATCGCTCTTCATCGTCTTGGCGGCGCGGCCATAGGCGTATCCCAGCACCACGAAAAAGATCAGGATCCAGACCACGAAACCGTCGAAGAAGGGCGAGTCCATCCGGTCGCCCGTCTCCGGATTGCGGAACACGCCCCATTCGGGCCACAGCGTCAGCGCCATCAGCGCGAAGACGCCGAGCATGGCGATCCCGGCCCAGCGCAGGCCCTTGCGCTCCGATGCGTCGAGCGGTTTCATCATCTCGTCGTCGAGAATGTCGGGATCGGCTTTCGATGCGTCGTATTTCCCCAGCTGGGGCTCCACGATGTAGATCGAGACGAAGCTGCCGATCGCCGTGATGAGGAAAGTGCTCGCGACCATGAAATACCAGTTCGCGGTCGCAAGAACGCGATAATCGGCATCGATCAATTGCGCGGCTTCCTGCGTGATCCCGGCGAGCAGCGGGTCGATCGTCCCGATTAGCAGATTGGCGCTGTAACCGCCCGAAACCCCTGCGAAGGCCGCCGCCATTCCGGCCAGGGGATGGCGGCCGAGCGCGTAATAGATCGCGCCGCCCAGCGGAATCAGAACGACATAGCCGACTTCGCTGGCCGTGTTCGAGATGATACCGGCAAACACGATCGCCACCGTGACAAGCTTGGGCGGAGCGCCCAGCACCATCGATCGCACCGCCGCGCTCAGCAGTCCGGATTTCTCCGCGACGCCCACGCCCAGCATCGCGACCAGCACCACGCCCAGGGGCGCGAAGCTGGTGAAATTATCGACGAGCCCTGTAAAGATGCGGCGAAGCCCGTCGCCATTCATCAGGCTGACTGCGCGGATCATCCCGTCCTCGGCCACGCCCGGCGCGCCCTGCGGCCGCGGATCGACCACCGCCACGCCCAGCACGCCGAAGATGCCGGACAGCAGGACGATGCCCAGCGCCAGCAGCGCGAACAGAGTGACCGGATGCGGCAGCAGATTGCCCAGCCATTCCACTCCGTCGAGGAAGCGGGTGAACGCGCCTCGCTTGGCGGGGGCTGCGGGATCGGGCTGATCGGCGGGAGGCGGAAATTCGGTCATGGTCACTCCGGTCGATGCCCGATCGCGTCAGGGCAGGGGCGGGAGGCGCAGAAGCGCACAGTATCGAAGCGCAGCCGGTAGCGGCCACTCGTGCAAGGGAGCAAGCCGCAAGTGAACCTGCGGTGGACGATCGGGCGAAACCTCTCGCGCCAAGGAACCGGCAGCCGTGCCGCCCATTCCCCTTCCATGATAAAACTCGCGATCCTCTGCCTCGTCATCGCCGCCGTTGCGGCCATCCTCGGTTTCGGGGGCCTTGCCGGGACGATGGTGGACGTCGCCATCGTTCTTGCCGTCATCGCGGCCGTGCTCTTCGTCGTCTTCCTGGTGCTCGGGATCATTGCGGGCAAGAAGGTGAAGAACACCTTCAAATAGAAGCCGGCCCCGCGATCACCGTCCGCGCAGAAACATGTTGATCGTCAGGCGCGCATCGGCCGGATCGTCGGTTAGCGCGGCGGGATCTGGTATGACGCCCGAATGCAGCAGCTTGCCGCGATAGAGGATCAGTCGGTCGGGCTGCGCCTCGACCTCTCCGATCAGTTCGTAGCGATCGCTGTCCCCGTACTGATAGCGCGGCTGGGGCATCCCGTATTCGCGCTCGTCCTCGGCCAAGGCGGCATTGTAGGCGGCTTCGCGTGCGGGCGTGATCGTTTCGAACCCGGTCCGGCGATGGCGATAGAAAGCGGTCCCGCCGCTCTCCGGCCCCAGCAGATAATGCATGATCGCCACGATTTCGCCGCTGGCATGATCGTAATGCGGGATGCGCTGGAGCGGGCTTAGTTTTTCCTCGGGCAGAGTGACGATCGAGAAGGTCGACACGTCGAGGCTGATCCCCTGCCGAAATCCGAACACCTGCTGGAGGGCGGAGAACATGAGATCGCGGTTGCGGTCGAGATAATCGGGCTCGCACCAGGCCCTAATGCCCGGATAGCTGGCACCTCCGTCCTGATACTCCGCCGCGCGTCCGCGAGCGAGCAACTCGTCCGCTCTGCCGCTGAAGCCGTCGATTTGCACCACCGGCTGCTTCTCCTGCCCGAAGCGGTGGACGGTGACGTGCGGTGTTTCTGGCATGGCTGGACTATGCCCTTCGGCGCGCCTAGTGTCGAGCCATCCCCGGGGAGCGTGCTGACGCTGAGAGGGGCGCGTAGCACCGCCCGACCCGTCGAACCTGAACCGATTAAGATCGGCGGAGGGAGTGGGCGGGCCTCGATCCGGACATCCGCTCTCTCTCCGTCGCGATGGAGAGAGACGCATGGCAGACATCAATTCCAAATTCGAGATCGGTGTCACCACCGGCCCGATCCGCGGCAGCCGCAAAGTGCATGTCGGCGCGAAAAGCGGCAGCGGCGTGCGTGTCGCCATGCGAGAAATCCAGCTGGAAGGCGACGAGGAGCCGGTCCGCGTCTACGACACCAGTGGGCCCTACACCGATGCCGACGCGCAGATCGACATTCAGGCTGGCCTGCCCAAGCTGCGCCGCGACTGGATCATGGCGCGCGGCGATGTCGAGGAATACGATGCGCGCGAAGTGAAGCCGGAGGATAACGGCCAGCTCGGCCCCGACCGTTCGGGCGGCGTGCCGCAATTCCCGAACGTCAACCACCGGCCCCTGCGCGCCAAATCCGGGGCGAACGTCAGCCAGATGCATTACGCGCGGCAGGGCATCATCACACCCGAGATGGAATATGTGGCGGAACGCGAGAATATCGGGCGCGACTATGTCCGCCGCGAGCTCGACGGGAATAGCTGGGGCGCCGCGATCCCGGAATATGTGACCCCCGAATTCGTCCGCGACGAGATCGCGCGGGGGCGGGCGATCATTCCCAACAACATCAACCACCCGGAAAGCGAACCGATGGCGATCGGGCGCAATTTCCTGGTCAAGATCAATGCCAATATCGGCAACTCCGCGGTTGCCAGTGACGTTGCGAGCGAAGTCGACAAGATGGTCTGGGCGACGCGCTGGGGCGCGGACACGATCATGGACTTGAGCACGGGCCGCAACATCCACGACACGCGCGAATGGATCATCCGCAATTCCGCCGTGCCCGTGGGCACCGTGCCGATCTACCAGGCGCTCGAAAAGGTCGGCGGCATTGCGGAAGACCTGACTTGGGAAATCTTCCGCGACACGCTGATCGAACAGGCCGAACAGGGCGTCGACTATTTCACCATCCACGCCGGCGTGCGCCTGCCTTACGTGCCGATGACCGCCAAGCGCGTCACCGGCATCGTCAGCCGCGGCGGATCGATCATGGCGAAATGGTGCCTAGCGCATCACAAGGAGAGCTTCCTCTACGAGCGCTTCGACGAGATCACCGAGATCATGAAGGCCTACGACATCGCCTATTCGCTGGGCGACGGCCTGCGCCCCGGCAGCATCGCCGACGCCAATGACGAGGCGCAATTCGCCGAGCTCTACACGCTGGGCGAACTCACCAAGCGCGCCTGGGAGCAGGACGTGCAGGTGATGATCGAAGGGCCGGGCCACGTGCCCATGCACAAGATCAAGGAGAACATGGACAAGCAGCTGGAGGCCTGCGGCGAAGCCCCCTTCTACACGCTCGGCCCGCTCGTCACCGATATCGCGCCGGGTTACGACCACATCACCAGCGGCATCGGCGCAGCGCAGATCGGCTGGTACGGCACCGCGATGCTCTGCTACGTCACGCCAAAGGAGCATCTCGGCCTGCCCGACCGCGACGATGTGAAGGTGGGCGTGGTGACCTACAAGCTGGCGGCTCATGCGGCGGATCTGGCGAAGGGCCACCCGGCGGCCAAGGTCCGCGACGACGCGCTGTCGAAAGCCCGCTTCGAATTCCGCTGGCGCGACCAGTTCAACCTCAGCCTCGACCCCGAAACCGCCGAGCAATATCACGACCAGACCCTCCCCGCGGAAGGCGCCAAGACGGCCCATTTCTGCTCGATGTGCGGCCCGAAATTCTGCTCGATGAAGATCACGCAGGAAGTGCGCGACTTCGCGGCGAAGCAGAACTCGGACAGCTATCTCGCGAGCGAGAACATCAAGCGCGAGACTTCGGCAGAAGAGGCCGAAGAAGCGCGCGAGGGCATGGAGGAGATGAGCAAGGTGTACCGGGAGAAGGGCGAGAAGCTGTACCTGCCCGAAGGCGAGACCGAATAGGAGTATCCGACCCTATGACGGAGACCGACGCTGAGGCCATTCTCGACGATCCGTTCGAACAGGACCGGCGCGAACGGCGCCGCCTGCCGATCATCGGCCTGTGGCTGTCTGCGATCTATGTCGTCGGTCTCGTCATATATCTGGCGGTGCAGGGCCAGAACCCGGCGGATTTGCGCCTGAACGAACTGGGGGACTTCCTCGGCGGGGTCTCCAGCCCGCTCGCCTTTCTGTGGCTGGTTCTGGGCTTCTTCCAGCAGAGCCGCGAGATCAGGCTGAGCAACAAGGCACTGCATCTCCAGGCCAGGGAAATGCGCCGCAGCGTCGATGAACATCGGCGGATTGCGGGTGGCCACGAGACGGGCAAGGTATGAACCCGCGCGACTGGCGGCAGAGCAGAACTCGGATTACTACCTCGCGAGCGAAAACGTCAAGCGCGAGACCTCTCCGCAAGAGGCCGAGGGCGCGCGAGGGTATTAGGAGGTGAGCGAGGTGTGTCGGGAGAAGGGGGAAAACTTGTATTTGCCTGAGGATTGATAGGGCAGATCGCTAGACAATCTATTGCGCCCACCATCATAACCGCTTCGGAGCGGAGGAGAGTAAAGTGGCGCGCGGACAAGAAAGCCTGAAGTTTAAATTTTCGAGACCGTGGACTGCGGAATCAAGAGCTGAACTACTGCATCTACTACGCGAAGAATCGAGGATTTGGAGAAGCTTCGACGGATCGGATGCGAGCATCCCATTAGGCTACGCTAGAGTGAACGTAGATTTAGAGCAATTTGATCGGATTGAACCGGAAAGCTTCGATCCGTCCAATGTTCGAGATTTTCTACCGCCAGCTTCAAGTAGCGCAGGCAAGTTATTTCTCGATGCTCTGAAAGAGCGTGACACGGAAAAATACTGTGACCTTGTATTTGCGTTCTTTGTTTCGAATGGATGGATTCCGAGCCCATTCACCACATCAAACTCAATCCAAGGCTCCAATTTCCGTCATCGCGAAGTGTTTGACCAGTACCTCCGGGGACTGGCTCTTTTAGGTGGTGCCGCTACGGCTGGAAGTGATGCTGAAACAGATGCGGTGGCTTTGTCAAATGACCGGGTGAAGAGTCAGCTTAGTACCCTAAAGGCCGACATGACGCGTAAATCAAAACTGCTGCAAGGAGCGCTAGGCAAAGCTCGCGCGGAGGTTTCCAAGCTTCGGGCGGACCGAAGCCAAATAAGGGCGATGGCAACAAGTGGCGCTCGCGTAGCCACTGACAGATTCGAAAGGGATCGAGAACGATGGAATCGGCAATTTTCGGATACCTATGATCGGTATACTAAGCAGCTTGAGTATAAGTCCGCGGTGGAGCTTTGGGACACCCGCGCAGAAAACCATCGAGTCGCCGCCAAGAAAACCCAACGATGGCTAATAGGATCTGGAATAGCTTTTGTAATTGGAATTGCACTTCTTGTGGTATTTCTCGGCGATCAAGTAGCTAGCTCATTCGTGACGGAGCGTTGCGATGCGCAGGGTTCTTGTGTCAATGGCTGGTCAGCGAAGGGCCCCCTGACAATAGGCTCGATCTTACTAGTGGCATCCCTAATTCTTTGGCTTCTACGCACCCTCAACAAGTTCTACCTTAGTTCGCGGCATTTGGCTTCGGACGCGGAAGAGCGAAAAGCCTTCGCTCAAACGTTTCTCGCTTTTCGGGAGGACGAATTGGTCGATGAGAAGCATGAGGCGATTGTTCTCGCAGCCTTGTTTCGGCCTACACAGGACGGAGTGGTTAGTGATGACACCAGCCCGCTAGACCCGTCGCTCGTATCAGTCCTATCTCGTAAGATCGGAGGTTGACCCGAATAGCGATGCTAAAAAGCGCCGGAACCAACTTCTCCACCAGCGCCCTCAGTTCGCTTGGCGTGGTGTGGTCGGCGACGATCTCGTGATAGCCGATGCCCGCCATGCGCAGCCCTTCTTTCTTCACCGCATCGCGCGCGGCGGCGCCGCATCTTATACCTTCAGCAGAAGAACTTTTCGCGATAACTGTCGTAAGCCAATAAACGCGGAAATTTCGGCAAAACATCGATCGGGGTTTCGTAGTCCTTCTTGCTGAAGAAGCGGGAGAATACGACACAACAATCATCGAGGTCGCGTCTGACTAGACGGTCGTTCAATGTAGGTTGAAGGTAAGCAATAAGTGCGTGTTCCGCTGCGGCGTGGTCGGTCCGATGCTTTTTTGTCCTTCGCCCGCTAGCACCACGGGTTGTTATTTCACCCAGAAAGAAACGAACGTTCTCTTGATTCCATAACTTATGGTGGTTGTAGAAGCGCGTGCGAGGGGTCTCTGTCAGTCCAATGTAGTTGATACGATTGTGCGACCCTACGCCGATGTATAGGGCGCAAGTGCCCCAGCCCCATCCTCGAGCCTCCGCAATAAATTCCTCCTTTGTCAGGTATGGCCCGTACCAATCTACAATAATCGCTTCGGGCATCTCATCTCCAAGAGTAATCTTTCTACAATTGATTGATCGCCAGAAACATCAGCAATTTGCAAGCGCAATCGCAAAGAATTGAGCGTGACATAGGCCGTCTTAAGTCAGTCTCTCCCCCCAATCGCCACTATCGCCCGATCCAGCGCCTGCAAAAACCGCGAGCGGTCAGCCTTGCTGAACGGCGGCGGACCGCCGCCAACACCGTCCATCCCGGCGCGCAGGTCTTCCATGATCGCGCGGGTGGCGAGGGCGCTGCCGATGTTGGCGGCGTCGAAGGGTTTGCCGTCGTGTCGCAGCACCGTTGCACCCGCGTTGCAGCAGCGTTCCGCCAGCAGGATGTCGGCGGTGATCACCACGCTGCGCGGGCCGGCGTGTTCCGCGATCCAGTCGTCCGCTGCGTCGAAACCGTCTCTCACCACCACGCGCTTGACCCGCTCGCTTACCGGCACGCGGAAGGGGCTGTTGCTGACCACGCGGACATGCGCGCCGTACCGTTCGGCCACGCGGTAGATTTCCTCCTTCACGGGGCAGGCATCGGCATCCACCAATATCGTCACAGGGTTCATGCGCGCGGACCTAGCAAATACGCACCCCGCGAAACAGCGGAACGAGCGGCTTCCCTGCGCGGGGCGAACCGTTCGGGGCGAGGCGCATCCCCACTGGCCTTCGCGGCGCAACCCGCCCATAGCGGCGCATGGCCGATCTCTATCGCAAGAACCTCGAATCCGAACGCCGCCAATTGTGGGCGACCTGCCGCCTCAAGGGATTGAAGCGCGACACGCCCGAGCGGCTTCGGATCGCCGAGATCGACCGGCTGCTGGCAGAGCACAAGGCGAAGGCCTCCAGCCCGAACGCGCAGCCGCCGGTCCATCGCGAAGAGGGCTAGGCCCTCACGAGTTTTTCATATTCTCCAGGCCCTTGACCGATCCGGGCTTCACGCTCGGATTGGAAGCGTTGGTCTTGACCTTTTCCTTCTTGGGTTTGCGGTTTTCGCGGCTCTTCTTTTGCTGGCCCTTGGCCATGGTCTCTTCCAATCGGGGCGGAAGGCCCCGCAGCGACCCTACGCGGCTTTCGCAAAAACCCTTGCATCAATTCGGTTGTCTGCAGGTGCTCGTCCACCGGCTGGCAGGTGCGGTGCGAGCGACGGTGCGGGGGAACGCGCCACCGGGCCATCCGTTTTCAAAGGAGTAGTCAACAACGGCCAGGAGGACCTTCATCATGCAAGTTCAATTCAATTCCGACAGCTCGGTCATGGGCACGGAAAACGTCGCCGAGCGGATCGAGGCGGCGGTGCGCGAGAAGCTGGCGCGGTTCGAAAGCAAGCTGACCCGGATCGAAATCCATGTGCGCGACGAAAACGGCGCCAAGCACGGGGCGGACGACAAGGCCTGCACCATCGAAGCGCGCATCAGCGGCGGCAAGCCCATCGGCGTCACCGGCAAGTCAGACACGGTCGACGGCGCGGCGCGCAAGGCGGCGAACACGCTGGCCCAACGGCTGGAGCGTCATCTTGGCAAGGCGGACAAGCATAAGCACGACCCAAAGCCCGAAAAGGTTATGTGACGATCGCTGGACCGTAAGAGGCCATCTTTCGGCCTCTATTGGAACCAGGCGCCGAGGCGTTCGTAGCTAGGGATGAAGGCGCGGGGATCGGAAGACCTGAACAGGTCCGAGCCCCGCGCCAATGCCTATCCTGGCTTACCACTCTCAAGGAGCAATTCATGAAGAAGCTCACTATCGCTCTCGCCTCGGCCGCCACTCTCGCGCTGGCCGCCTGCGGCTCGCCCGCCGAAGAAGACACGACCATGACCGAAGATACGGCGATGGCCGATCAGATGGCGAATGACGACATGGCTGCCGGCACGGTGGTCGAAGTCGCGCAGGGCAATCCCGATTTCTCGACGCTGGTTTCGGCCGTGACATCCGCCGATCTGGCGACCACGCTGTCGGGCACCGGCCCGTATACGGTGTTCGCGCCGACGAATGCGGCCTTCGAAAAGGTCCCGCAGGAAACGCGTGACGAGCTGATGAGCCCGGCCGGTCAGCAGGATCTGGCGAACATCCTCACCTATCATGTCGTTGAAGGCAATGTCGACGCTGCAACGCTGACGCAGGCTATTCAGGATGCAGGCGCCGATGGTTACACGATCAACACCGTCAATGGCGCCACGCTGACTGCGATGATGGACGGCGACAATGTCGTCCTTCGTGATGCGGCTGGCAACACGGCGATCGTGACCCAGACCGATGTGGAAGCGTCGAACGGCGTCATCCACGCGATCGATACGGTGCTGATGCCCGAATAATTCGGTCGGCACAGTAAGATAAAAGAGAGGCGGCTCCGGTTCGGGGCCGCCTTTTTTGTGCCTGGTTGCGCTCGAGTTTCGAAGGGCCTTTTCGCCCTTTCGCGGAAAGGAATTCAATCTATCGAGGGGGAAGGTGGCGGAAGCGTTACCGGAGCCGGCACATCGAGCGGCTGGACCTGATCGGGTCCGATGGCGGGCGGTGCCATGTCGGAACGGACGGTTTGAGCCTGAGGTTCGGGCGCCATCGCGACCCTCGTCCGGCTAGGCACGTTTCGAGTGACCGTCACACCGTATGCCTGGCTCTGATGGGCATTCCCACCCGCGCGGCTCCATTCGCTGTCGGCGAAGCCGGGATCGGGCTGCCAATCGCCACGTTCCAGCGCGGCCATTTCCGCATCCCATGCGCGGTCTTCCGCCGCGAGAGCGGCGTCGTAATGCGAATAGCGGCGATTGCGGTACAGTCCGCGGTTCCGCAATTCGCCGACTTCGAACCGGCCTTCGGGCGTTTCTATGGCGTATTGGTCGGCGGGGCGTTCCGCGGTCCGGGCGAGGCTCGGTGCGTCGGAATCGGCCTGGAAATCGTATCCCGGCCGCTCGCCGCCCACGCTGGCGCGCTGGAGAATTTCCGCATCGCCGATCTGCGCACCGATAACCGCGCCCCCGGTCGCACCGCCGATGGCGATGACTGCTGCGGCGAAAGCGATTTTCGGAGCGAGCCTCATGGTGGGAATAACGCTGCAATGCGCCTTCGCGTTCCGATCCCGAGGCGATATCGGATTACAGGCGCCAGACCATTGAAGCGCCGTCCGCCATGTTTCATAGGACGGGCGATGATTATCTTCTCTCTCCGCACGATCCTTTCGGCTTTCGGCGCGCTGACACTCGCGGGGTGCGGCGCGAGCGGCGGCGGTCCCGATGCGCGCGAGACGACTGCGTATGACGGGATTGCGAGCGGCGAGGCGATCCTGCTGTCGGGCACCGAACCGTTCTGGAACGCGCGGATCGAAGAGGGCACGATGCGGTATACGACCATGGAAGATCAGGAAGGGCGCGAATTTCCGGTCGAACGCTTTGCAGGGAATAACGGCCTCTCGTTCAGCGGCACGATCCCGGGCGAAGGCGGGAAATCGATCGACGTCGCCGTCACGCCGGGCGAATGCTCGGACCGGATGAGCGACCGTACCTATCCCTTCGTCGCGACCGTGGTGATCGGCAGCGAGACGCGCAGTGGCTGCGCCTATACCGACCGGCAGCCGTTCAGTGGGCCGGATCGGCCATGAGGCGCGGGTGACCGGTCAAGTCCCGCTTCTGCCCCGCCTGCTTGGCCTCGGGGGCCTGCTGCCGCAGATCGCCTGCGTCGCCGTGCTGTATCTCGGGCCGTCCGATTGGCGCGAACCGGCGGTGCTCATCGCATTCGCCTATGCGGCGCTGATCTTCACCTTTCTGGGCGGGACATGGTGGGGGATCGCTGCCTCGGCACCCGCAGCCGAACGGCGGCGGACGCTCGGCTGGGTCTGGATCGCGGCGGTGCTGCCCAGCCTGATCGCGCTGGCGGCGTTCCTGCCCTTCGTGTTCGACTTGATATGGCCGGAACCTTCGCTGGTTGCGCTTGGCGGGGCGATCCTGTTCAGCCCGCTGGTCGATCGCGCTCTCGGGCCGCTCGCGCCGCGCTGGTGGCTGGCCTTGCGCATTCCGCTCTCGCTCGGCCTCGGCGCGCTGACGATCGCCGCCGCGCTCTCCTAAATCCGTCCGACGCCTGCCCGTTCGAGCTCGGGGCCGAGCCGTCCGGTCAGCCACAGCCACCACATCTTGAAATCCGCTTTCAAGCTCCAGGCGGGGTACGTGAACGTGGCCGGGCGGTTCTTCTCGACGCCGAAATGCGCGATCCAGGCGAAGAAATAGCCCGCGATCGGCAGCGCGACGAGCAGCCACCAGTTGGCGGTGACGAGCGCGACCACCGCAAGCGCGACGACCAGGCTGGTGCCGATATAGTGGAGCGCGCGAGTGCGCGGCTTGGAATGCTCACGCAGATAGAACGGCCAGAATTCGGCGAAGGTGGTGTAGATGCGGGCCATGGCAACCAGCTTGCGTTCCTGTTGCAAGTGGGTCAAGTCGAGCGCGCAAAGTGCACAGAGCGGAACGATTTCGGGCGACGAGCGTGGTCAGGTGACGTGGGACAGGCTCGAACCGACAGCAAGGATCCGAAGTGAAGGATGACAGCGAACACCGGTCGGAGGATCGGCCCTCCAGCGATGCGCCGGACGGGACGCAAGATCGCGACGGTAGCGAGCGGTCCAGCAACCAATCGCAAATGCTGTTCGACGAAAGCCCCGGACGCTTTCTGGCCTCGCGCGGAGAAGGCAAGTTCGAAGGCGCATCGGGCATGCTGTTCGAACAGGCCATGGCGCAGACCCGCATGGCGATCTGCCTCACCGATCCCAACCAGCACGACAATCCGATCGTCTTCGCCAACCGCGCCTTTCGCGAGCTGACCGGCTATGACGAAGACGAAATCCTCGGTCGCAATTGCCGCTTCCTCCAGGGGCGCCGCACCGATCGCGAACAGGTTCAGGCCATGCGCCGCGCGATCGAGAGCGAAGAGGTCACGATCGTCGAATTGCTGAACTACCGCAAGGACGGCAGCGCTTTCTGGAACGCCCTGCATCTCGGGCCGATCTACAACGATGCGGGCGATCTAATCTATTTCTTCGGCAGCCAATGGGACGTCACCGACGTCAAGAGCGCGCGCGCCGGAGAACAGCATGCCCGCGTGCTGGCCCGCGAGTTGTCGCACCGCATGAAGAACATGTTCGCCGTCATTTCGGGAATCGTCACGGTCAGCGGGCGGATGCACAAGATCGAGGGCGAGGCAGCCGAAATCAATTCGCGGATTCAGGCGCTGGGCCGCGCGTACGAAACCACGCTGGACGACGCGGCCAGCGGCTCGATCGAACTGGGCCCGGCGATCCGCGCGATTCTGGAACCCTATCGAATGGCGGGCATGGCGATCTCGATCGACGGGAACGGCGCTCGCGTTCCTTTCGGCAGCGTGTCGGTGATCGGGCTCGTGCTGCACGAATTCGCCGCCAACGCGGAACAGCATGGCGCCTGGTCGACCGAGGGCGGCACCGTCACGGTCGATTGGGGCATCATCGAAGACGGCCAGAAGGCGCGGCTGGAATGGCGCGAAAGCGGCGGTCCCAAGATCGACGAAGCGACGATCGAGCCGGGAGTAGGTACGGCGATCATGGACCGCATCGTGCGTTCGGCAGCCGGGAAAATCGATCGGGTGTGGAACCCGGACGGTCTCGAGGCGGTTGTAGAGGTAACGATATAGGATGCCTGTCTTGTCTGACCCAATCTCGATATTGCTGGTGGATGATGAGCCTCTGATCCTGATGGATTTGGAATTCGCTGCCGAAGATCGGGGCTTCACGCCATGCTGTGCGTCCTGCGTCGGGGAAGCGATGAATCATATCGACGAAGGCGTCGATGTCGCTGTGCTGGATTTCAATCTTGTGGGCGGCGAAAATTGTCTTCCGATCGCGCGCGAACTGACCAAACGCTCCATTCCCTACATCATCCATTCGGGCGATGCGGACCGGCAGGAAGACGTATTCGACATGCTCGACGCGGTTTACGTTCCCAAGCCCGCATCCTCGGACAAGGTCATCGCGACTGCTCTGGTCGAGCTGCGCAACGCACAGAACGACGATGCGCCGAGTGCGGCCGCTGCCCAATAGCGAGCGTCCAGACGCGCACTCCAAATGAAACGGGGCGACGGATCGCTCCGCCGCCCCGAAAATTTCTGAGCCAGACCTCGCCTAGAACAGGCCCGGCACTTCGCGTTGCGCAGGGGTGGGGATCCTGGGCTGTAGCAATTGCTGCCGGTTGCCTGCCGATTGCACCGTCTGGTCCTGTCCGCCGCTGATCGGCGTGCAGGTGCGCCCGCCCAGAAAGTCCAGCGCTGCGCTGATGGACGTTTCGTTGGGATCGCCAAGAGCTTCGAAAATTTCGTCGTTCGCTGCGCAGGTCCGCTGCACCACGCTGGCAAGACCGGTGAAATATTCGCCCTGATCGTTGGCATTGGTCGTCTTGAACGCCACCGCGCGGAAGCGATCGTCGCAGGCCGAGCGATCGAAAGCGAATTGGCCGACGGGCTTTCCGAATGTATTGGTGCCGACCAGCGCGAGATTATTGCCGAGATAGGGAATGAAGGAATTGGTCACCAGCTCGCTCGCCGAAGCCGTGCCGCCGCGTCCGATCACAGCGATCTTGGTCGCAGAGATCGCTTCCGACTGGGCCGTGAAGCGATCGACCTCGTTCTCGGACGATTTCGACGGACGCAGCACGGTCTTGCTGAAGACCTGCCCGCTCTTGTCCGCTGCCATCAGATCGCCGAGCAGTTCCGCAACCGAAACCAGCCCGCCGCCATTATAGCGCAGATCGAGGATGACCTTGGTAATCCCCTGATTCTTGAACTGCTGGAACGCGGTGCGCAATTGCGGCCCCGCATCCTGTACGATGAAGGTGCGCAGATTGATGTAGCCGACCGGCCCGGTCCCGTCGTTCAGGATCTTGACGCCGTAGCGATCCGAGATCGGGTCGAGCGAGAATTCGGTCTTGCTGATATTGGCATTGCGTTCGGTGCCTTCGCGCGTGCGGAAGGTGAACGAACGCGAAAGGCCGGGGTCCGACGGGCCAAGCGCATTGATCACCGCTTGCGGGCCGCCGCTCGACATCAGGGACGCGACCGACTGGCCGCCGATGGTCAGCAATTCGGTGCCGCGATCCATGCCCGCCTGGAAGCCCGTTCCTGCCTCGAACGCTTCGAGCACGAAGACGCGATTGGCGCTGGTATCGTAGCCGAGGCGAATGCCGAAGCCGGCGCTCGACCCGTTCTGGATCAGCGCGTTTTCTTCCTTGATCGAGGTGATGTAGGTGAAGAAGCGATCCTTCGACTGCGCGCGTGCCGGGGCCACCAGCGCATCGATATAATCCTGAATATCCGTGTAGTTCGCCGCATTGACATTCGTCGCAAGCAGATCGGGGAACAGATACCATTCATTCAGCACGTCGCGCACGAATTGCTGGCGATTGGCCAGAGAGCAGCTGTCTCCGCCGGTAGCGGGCGGCGGCGTCGGCGTGGGCGAGACGTTGACCGGCGGCGCGGAAGAGCTCGACCCGCCGCCTCCGCAAGCGACCAGCGAAAAAGCGAGCGTAGCGGACAGGACCGTACGGGCAAAAGCCATAGATGCGACTCCGAATAGATGATTGCGATATCGGGAGAAGCTTCTCCCCCCGGACCAAGCATCTGTCAGTGTGCCTTAATCGTGGCTGAGTGCCAAGCACAGACGGTCGATCGACGCAGCGCTGCTTAAAAAAGGGGTGTTTTCGGATAAAAACGGTGCATAGTCCGCGCTTTCCCATGGCATCGCGATACGGCGCAGCCCACAGGAAGCGATCGAGAAAAGGCAATCGAAGGATTAAATAGCGTGAGCGATAGTCAGACCTGGGTGACCCGCGCGGTCGGTGGTGGAGCCTTCGCCAACGATCTGGCGATCGCGCGCTTCGGTTCGGAGAAGCTGCTCGGTCGTTCGGGCTTTGCGCTGACCAGCCCGGCCTTCCAGCATGGCGGCGAGCTCGATCCCAGCTTCACCGCGATCGAGGAAGATGCCGTCGCGCCGCCGCTCGAATGGACCGCTCCCCCGCCCGGAGCGCAGGAGATCGTTCTGATCGTGGAGGATGCGGACGCCCCAGCGGACAAGCCGCTTTTGCATTGGCTGGCATGGGGCTTCCCCGGCCAGCGCGGCAAGCTGTTCGAAGGCGAGGTGCCGCCGCGCGCTGGCAAGAATGCGCGCGGCAATTCCGAATGGCTGCTGCCCGATCCGCCGATCGGCAAGGAGCATCGCTATGTGTTCCAGCTGTTTGCGCTCGATCTGCCGATGACGCTGATGCCCGGCGCCAGCCGCGAAGACGTCGAAGCGTCGATCGAAGGCCATATCACCGCCTGCGCGGTGCTGACGGGGCGGTTCGAGGGGCACGAGCGCGAAAAACTCGATCTCGAAGAGGATCTCGGCATCGATCCGGACGATCTCGATCTCGACTGACCATTACCCAATGGTGCGCGCTCCGTGCCGGGGCCGCATCTCGATAATACAAGCCTGACAGGAAAGGACATATCATGGCTGGCAAGAACAACGCATTGCAGAAGCCGGTGAATCTCTCGCCGGAACTCGAAAACGTCGTGGGCAAGGGCCCGATGACGCGCGCTCAGGTCACTTCCAAAGTGTGGGACCACATCAAGGCGAACGATCTGCAGGATTCCAAGGATCGCCGCATGATCAATCCGGACGACAAGCTGGGCGCGGTGATCGGCAAGGAACAGATCTCGATGTTCAAGATGACCGGTGCCGTTTCCAAGCACATGAGCTGATTACAACCGCGTGATCAGTGTGGTCGGCGGCGGAACGGCCAGTCCGTTACGCCGCCGGCCCACAGCGCCCACCAGACGATGATCGGTTGTGCGATCATGCGCGGAACATGATAGGCCAGGCCTAGCCCCTGGTCGGGCCGCGCCATTTCGAGCGCGAAGTGATTGATATTGGCTGGGAAGACGCAGACGGCGTAGAGTCCGAGCCCGATCGCGCCCGCTTTCCGTAACGATGTCGACCACCCCTGCGCCAGCGCGGCAGCTCCAAGAATTTCGGCGATTCCGGTCAGGAAGACGATCTCGGTCGGGAAGGGAAGGCCGCCCGGCATGATCTCCAGAAACGGGCGCGGCGCAACCAGATGGAGCACCCCCGCAATCGCATAGAGCAGCGCGAGGACGAGGCGAAGGACGGTACGGATCATGTCCTCGCTCTCTTAAGACGTGCGAACGCTATCCGGTAGGGGCCTTGGCGTTCGCGAAGCGCTTGGTCCTTCCAGCGCAATCGTTATTCAGGATGGCCGCTCGTCTTTTTCGTCGATGACGGCAGGCTACAGGCGCTCCAACGTCAACGGGTCGCGTTCCCCGTCGTAAAACTGTTCGAGCGCCGCGATGAAAGCGTCCGCATCGGCCGCCGACGCTTCGAACAGGGTCATGGAACTGCGAAACTTCATCGCGTCGACCGTTCCGAGAATATCTTGCGCCGACAAAGTCCCGGCCCAGTCGAGCATGGCTTCGGTCGCCTGCTCCAGCCGGTCCCCCAGAACGGGGTGATCGGCGAAACGACGCGCCTCGCTTCGACCGGACAGGGCATACCGCGCCGCCATCGCGCTCGAACCGAGGCCAGCGATCTGGGGAAAGACGAACCACATCCAGTGGCCCTGTTTCCTGCCCGCCTGCAATTCTTCCAGAGCCGTGTCGAAAACATCGTCCTGTGCGGCGAGAAAATGGTCGAAGCGATCGGCGTCGGCCATGCCCGTCAGTCCGGTTTGAGCGGATCGTGGCCCCAATTCATCAGGCTGTACCGCCAATCCGTATCCTCGACATCGCCGTCCGGCCTCTGGGCGAGGTGGCGGTGAATATAGCCGACCACTTTGTCCATGTGGTCCCACTGGCTGTCGGTGAGATCCTCCTTGTTGGTGCGCTTGATCTCGACGATCCTTCGCCCGGATGTGTGGCCGGTGCTCTCGCCTCCATCACTATCGCCGACCGACTTGGATTCCTCGGTATCCAACCAGTCTTCCAGCTCCTTGGGCGCCATATTGACGCAGTCCCGAAATTCGGACCAGGTCTCTTCGCGATCGTCTTCGGTGTCGGAGGCCATCAGCTGTCGTCCTCATCGACATGCTCGGGCAGACCGTCCAGGTCGGTGGAGGCGTAGTCCTCCAGCTCCTCTTCGCTCATGCTGTCATACATCTGCTTGGAGGCGCCCTGAAGGTCGCCCACCTTGGTCTCGCCGCGCTTGGCCGACAAAGCGGCTCCAGCGGCTTTCTGCTGCGCCTTGCTCTGAGCGGGCATCAGTTCTTCGCCGACAATTCGCTGCCGCGCTTCAGCACCTCGTCACCGTCTTCCTGCTTGATCAGATAGGCGGGATTGTCTTCCGTGCCGTCCTTGGTGACTTCGCTACCCTTGAGGGTGCGCGTCACTTCGCGTTCGAAACGCTCCTTGATCTGGCCGCTCGCCGTGCCGTTGCCCCATTCCCATTCGACATACTGGTCGGTCTGGTAGCTATTGGAATTGCTCACGGAAATTCTCCTCGTACAATGTCGAGGAGTTCAATCCGTCAGAGCGAAGGGCGTTCCTGAAGCTGCGGCGGAGCGGGCCGTCAGTTTTCGACCGTTTGCAGCGGCGTGCCGTCTGTCGCGTCGTTGCCAGTGCCTTCGATATTGTCGGCATCGTCGATTTCGATGCCATCGATACCGGCCTCTTCGTCCTGCGCCTCAATCCGATCGGAAACGTTGACTTCGGATTCGACTTCGCCCTGCGAAGCCGCGCCGAAAATCCAGACGGCGGAAAGCAGGATGACGGCCAGCACGGTGCCGATGATCAGGACCCAGCGAACCACGCCTTCTTTCGAGCCGCCGCTGGCTTCGGTTTCGGAGACGTGGGTTTCGTTGCCTTCGCTACGCATGTGTCGCTTCTTCCCTTAAGATCAGGCGCGGTCGGTGTCGGATCGTTACCGCCTGCAGTCCCTAATGTTCCCTCTCGCGCGGCGCGTCAATCGCGCAGCAGCTCGTTGATGCCGGTCTTTTCGCGCGTTTGGGCATCCACCGTCTTCACGATCACCGCGCAGGCGAGCGAGGGGCCGCCGTTGGGATCGGGCAGAGTGCCGGGCACCACGACCGAAAACGGCGGAATTTCCCCACGCGTGACCTTGCCGCTCGCGCGCTCGACGATCTTGGTCGATTGGGTGATGAAGACGCCCATCGCCACCACCGATCCTTCGCCCACGATAACGCCTTCGACGATTTCGGAGCGGGCGCCGATGAAGCAATTGTCGCCGATGATCGTGGGATTGGCCTGCATCGGTTCCAGAACGCCGCCGATCCCGGCACCGGCCGAGATGTGGCAGTTCGCGCCGATCTGGGCGCAGCTGCCTATGCTGGCAAAAGTATCGACCATCGTGCCCTTGCCGACATAGGCGCCGATATTGACGAAGCTGGGCATAAGCACGCAGCCAGGCGCGATATAGGCACCTTCCCGCGCCACGGCGCCCGGCACCACGCGGAAGCCCGCCTCGTGAAAGCGCGCATCGTCCCATCCGGCAAACTTGCTCGGCACCTTGTCGAAAGCCGGATGGCCGGCGCTGCCGCCTTCCATCACGCGGTTGTCGTTGAGGCGGAAGCTAAGGAGAACGGCCTTTTTAAGCCACTGATTGACCTGCCAGCCGCCATTACCATCGGGCTGTGCCACGCGCGCCTCGCCGCTGTCGAGCATGGCGAGCGCGCGTTCGACGGCATCGCGCACGTCACGGCTGTCGGGCGTGACCGAGGCCCGGTCATCCCAGGCAGCTTCGATGGCTTGGGCGAGCTGTGCGGTCATTGAGACAATCCTTGAACGAGTGATCGAAACGAGTGGTCGAGGCGCTGTTAGTTATATGGGTGCGAACGGGCAAGCGCAGGGCGAAACAGCGTTAACAATCGCGACATCAGCTTGGTGTATGAAAGGCGGGCAAAGAGGGTTCGCCATGGCATCGAGAAACACGGTTCGCAATTATCGCCTCATGCTGCGCAGCGGCGCGGCGTCGGGTGCGCTCGCCCTGCTGGCCGCCTGCGGGGGAGGGGGCGGGGGAGGCCCCGTTATCAGCACGCCCACGCCGCAACCGGCTCCCGCACCGACACCCACGCCAACCCCGGCGCCTGCGCCTGCGCCCGCTCCGGCGCCTACACCCACACCTACTCCATCTTCATTCGACACGGCAGAGTTTCGCATGTCGGACGGGCCCGAACAGCATAAGGCGGTCAGCGCCTGGCAGCGTGGCGCCACCGGAACGGGCCGGACGATCGCGGTCATCGATACCGGCATCGACCTCGACAGCCCCGAATTTGCAGGCCGTATCCATCCCGATTCGCGCGATGTCGCAGGTGGCCGCAGCGTCGACGGCGAGGACGATCACGGTACGAACGTTTCGCTCGTCGCTGCGGCGGCGCGCAACAATCAGGGCATTCTCGGTATCGCGTTCGACGCGCGGGTTCTGGCCTTGCGTGCGGACAGGCCGGGTTCGTGCGGCAGCGACACGCCCGAGAACACCAATCTGACCTGCAGCTTCGGCGATGGCGATATTGCGCGCGGGATCGATCAGGCGGTCAGCTCGGGCGCGACGGTCATCAATCTCAGCCTTGGTGGAGGCGCCGCCGGACAGGCGACACTCGCCGCAGTTCGCCGCGCGGCAAGCGCTGGCGTGGTTATCGTCGTTGCCGCCGGCAATGGCGGCGACGGTAGCAAGGCCGATATCGATCCAAATCAACCGACACCGTTCGCGAGCAACATCCGCGACGCGGGCGGTGCCAATGTCATCATCGTCGGCTCGGTCGACGAGGGATCGCAGATTTCGAGCTTCAGCCAGCGGGCCGGAGCCCAGGCCAATTTCTTCCTGACGGCGCGCGGAGAACGGATCTGCTGCGTCTACGAAAACGGTCAAATCTTCGTCGGAACGGACGAGAGGGGCAGTTTCCGCCTGCTGTTTTCGGGCACCAGCTTCGCCGCGCCGCAAGTGTCCGGAGCCGTCGCCCTGATGGCTCAGGCCTTTCCCAATCTTACCGGCGCGCAGATCGTGCAGATCCTGCTCGAAACGGCGCGCGATCTCGGTGAGACAGGTATCGATACGACCTATGGGCGCGGCGTGCTCGACATCGCGGCGGCCTTCGCGCCGCGCGGTGCGACCACCGTGGCGGGCAGCACCAGCGTGATGCGGATCGGCGAGACGGCAGTGATCGGTTCCGCGCCGATGGGCGATGCGCTGGCGGGTTCGCAGGGACTGTCCGGTATTCTGCTCGACGAGTACAAGCGCGCTTACGAATACGATCTCACCAGCGGATCGCGCGGCGCGGTGCCCGAATATCGCCTCCACAATGCGCTTGCAGGTGGACAGCGCCAGATCGGCGGCGGCAGCGATGCGCTTTCGCTGGGCTTCACCGTTGGCGATGCGCGGTTCGCGGCGCAGACCACGGTCGAAGGCGCGATGGCGCGCCAGATGCAGCTCACGACGCACGAAGCCGACGGGGCCGAGGTGCTGGCCGCAAGGATGATCGCGCGCATCGCACCCGACATGAAGATCGGCTTCGCCATGCGCGAGGACGCATTCGGGCTCGCCAGCCGGATGCAGGCACAGGATCGCCCGGCTTTCCTCATTGCAAGCGATGCGGGCGGCGATGTCGGCTTCGCGCGCAGCACCGATGCGAGCGTGGCCGTAAGGCGAGAGTTCGGCAGTCTCGGCCTCACCGCCAGCGCCGAAAGCGGCGAGGCCTGGATCGGCAATCGCCGCCAGGGCGAAGATGTGTTCAGAGGCGTGCGCGACCGGCGCAAGACGCACAGTTTCGCGCTCGCCGCCGATCGCCGCTTCGGCGCGCTCGATACCACGCTCGGCCTGTCCTGGTTGCAGGAGGAGGAGACGATCCTCGGCGCCTATCTGGCGCAGGGTTTCGGTGCGGGCGGGGCGGATACGCTGTTTGTCGATGCATCCGGCCGGTGGGATATCGCACGCGGCTGGGCACTGGGTGCCGCCTATCGCCATGGCTTCAGTCGCGCCGATGCGAGCGGACTTATTTCGAGCGGATCGCGTTTCGAAAGCCAGGCTTGGTCGCTCGATCTGACGCGCGCGGGCGTGTTCGGAAATGCGGATACGCTCGGTTTCAGAGTGTCGCAGCCGCTGCGCGTCACGCGCGGCGGGATCGATCTGACGCTGCCTGTGAGCTACGATTATGCAAGCGAGACCGCCGGCTTTGCCACGCGCCGCCTCTCGCTTGCGCCATCCGGCCGTGAGACCGTGGGCGAGATCGCGTGGCGCGGTCCGCTGGCAAAGGGCTGGGCCTCGGCCAGTCTCTATTACCGCACCGATCCGGGGCATTACGCACAGGCACCAGCAGATGCGGGCGTGGCGGTGACGTGGAGCCGCGGCTTTTAGTCGGCCGCGGCGTCCAGATCAGGCAGGCATCCCCGCATCCAGCGCGAACTGGTGGGCGCGCTGGACCAGCGGGACCACGCGCTCGCTCATCGCCTTGGCGTGGGCGGAGCTGGCCGTACCGTCGATCACGCGCTTCTTGATGCCCTGCATGATCCCGGCGAGCCGGAACAGATTATAGGCGAAATACCAGTCCATCGGCGGGACCGGATAGCCGGTGCGCGCGACATAGCGTTCGACTGCCTCGTCCTGCGACGGGATGCCCAGCTCCTCGAGATCGAGCCCAAGCAGGCCCGCGCGCCCGTCCGCCGGATTGTGCCAGTTGAGCATGAGATAGGCGAAATCCGCGACCGGATCGCCGAGTGTGGAAAGCTCCCAATCGAGCACGGCGAGGACACGATTGGCGTCCTTTTCGAAGATCAGATTGTCGAGCCGGTAATCGCCGTGGACGACCGAGCTTTCGTGCTGCGGCGGGATCGTCTCGGGCAGCCATTCGATCAGCCGGTCCATTTCCGGAATCGTCTCGGTTTCGGACAGGCGGTATTGCTTGGTCCAGCGCGCGATCTGGCGGGCGCAGTAATCCTGCGGCTTGCCGAAATCGTCCATGCCGATCTTTGCCGGGTTCGTCGTGTGGAGATCGGCCATCGTATCGATCATCGCGTGATAGATCGCGCGGCGATCCTCCTTCGCGATGCCGGGGAGGGCCCCGTTCCACAGGGACCGCCCATCGGCGAGGCCCATGACGAAGAACATCGATCCGATGACGTCCGTATCCTCGCACAGGCCGTAGGTCTTCGGCACCGGAAACCCCGTCGGCCCCAGCGCCGACATCGCCTTGTATTCGCGGTCCACCGCATGCGCGCTGGGCAGCAATTTGCCGAAGGGCTGGCGGCGCAGGACATAGCTGCGAAAAGGTGTGTCGATCCTATAGGTCGGGTTGGACTGGCCGCCCTTGAACTTCGAATAGGAAATCGGCCCTTGGAAGCCTTCGACATTGGCTTCGAACCATGTCGTCAGCCGGTCGAGGTCGAGCGTGTCGGCATCCGGCACTGCGACCGTGCCGACCATCTCCTTGTCGAAATCGATCGTTTCGTCCGCCATCAGTCGAACACCACCACGCTGCGGGCGGAATGGCCATCGCGCATCGTATCGAAGCCCTTGTTGATGTCTTCCAGCGGAATACGCTCGGCAATGATGGTGTCGAGATCGAGCAGACCGCGCATATAGAAATCGACGAGGCGGGGGAGATCGACCGGGAAGTGGTTCATCCCCATGATCGCGCCCTGAAGCTTCTTGCCCGAAAGCAGGTCCATCGCGCCAAGGCCCACTTTGCAGTCCAGCGGCATCATACCGAGGATCGTGGCGGTCCCGCCGCGGCGCAGCAGCTTGACCGCGAGCTTGGCCGAGGCGTCGCGCCCCACCGCCTCGATCGCATGATGGACGCCGCCGCCGGTGATTTTCATCACCTGTTCGACAGCATCGTCCGCCATCGCGTCCACCGTGTGCGTGGCGCCGAGCGCTTCGGCGAGATCGCGTTTCTCCTTCAGCGGATCGATCGCAATGACCTTGCCCGCGCCCGCGATTTTGGCCGCGTTGACCACGGCAAGGCCGACCCCGCCGCAGCCGACGACCGCGACCGCTTCGCCCGGCACGACCGAGCAGGCGTTGAACACCGCGCCCGCACCCGTCGTCACCGCGCAGCCGATGATGGCGGCGCGATCCAGCGGCATGTCCTTGTCGATGGCGACGCAGGCGTGTTCGTGGATCAGCATCTGTTCGCAGAAGGCCGAAAGGTTCAGCATCTGCGCGACAGGGGCGCTGCCGTCGGCGCGCATGATGCGGGGATCGGCGGTCTGCGGGCGGCGGGTATCCGCCCCCATGCACAGCGCCATTCGTCCGGTGACGCAAAATTCGCAATGGCCGCAAAAGGCGGAAAGGCAGGTGACGACGTGATCGCCCGGCTTCACCGTCTTCACTTCGGAGCCGACCGCGCGCACCACGCCCGCCGCCTCGTGCCCCGGAATGGCGGGCATGGGGTGGGGGTAGGTGCCGTCGATGAAGTGAAGGTCGGAATGGCACAGGCCACACGCCTTGGTGTCGATCAGGACTTCGTGCGGCAGCGGATCGGCGAGTTTTACCTCGCCGATCGTGAGACTACCGGTCTGTTCGAGAATTGCGGCCTTTGCCATCAGCGCGAAGCTCCCACGTCACCGCTGCTCATGCCCGCGCTGGCTCCGGCGCTTCCCGCGCTTGCGGAATGAGCGTTGCCGCCCCGCAGCGCGTTCGACCCCGGCCCTTCATTGGGCGCGTGCTTGGCGAATTCCATGCGCGCGATGGAGCGGGCATGGACCTCGTCCGGACCGTCCGCCAGGCGAAGCGTGCGCTGGTGGGCATAGGCGTTTGCGAGCCCGTAATCGTTGGACACGCCGCCGCCGCCATGGGCCTGGATCGCATCGTCGATGATCTTGAGCGCCATGTTGGGCGCCTGCACCTTGATCATGGCGATTTCCTGCTTTGCGGACTTGTTACCGACCTTGTCCATCATGTCCGCCGCCTTGAGGCAGAGCAGGCGCGTCATATCAATGTCGATCCGGGCGCGTGCCACGCGCTCTTCCCAGACCGAATGCTTGTAGATCGGCTTGCCGAACGCTTCGCGCTCCTGAAGACGGCGGCACATCTTTTCGAGCGATTCCTCGGCGACGCCGATGGTGCGCATGCAGTGGTGGATACGGCCCGGGCCGAGGCGGCCCTGCGCGATCTCGAAGCCGCGCCCTTCGCCCAGAAGCATGTTCGAGGCGGGCACGCGCACGTCCTTCAATTCGACTTCCATGTGCCCGTGCGGCGCATCGTCATAGCCGAATACGGGCAGATGGCGCAGCACCGTCACGCCCTCTGCGTCGAGCGGCATCAGGATCATCGATTGCTGCGCGTGGCGCTGAGCGGAAAAGTCCGTCTTGCCCATCACGATCGCCACCTTGCAGCGCGGATCGCCCACGCCGGAAGACCACCATTTGCGACCGTTGATGACGTATTCGTCGCCATCCTTTTCGATCCGCGTCTCGATATTGGTGGCGTCCGAACTGGCGGTGTAGGGCTCGGTCATGAGGAAGGCGGAGCGGATCTCGCCATTCATCAGCGGATTGAGCCACTGGTCCTTCTGCTCGCGCGTGCCGTAGCGATGGAAGACTTCCATATTGCCGGTATCGGGCGCGGAGCAGTTGAAGACTTCGCTGGCGAAGCCGATGCGGCCCATTTCTTCCGCGCACATGGCGTATTCGAGATTGGTGAGGCCGGGGCCTTCGAATTCGAAGCTTTCATCGACATGATGATGGCTGTCATTGCGCGGCGGCATGAAGAGGTTCCAAAGGCCTTGTGCCTTGGCCTTGGCCTTCAGCTCCTCGACCACCGGGATCACCTTCCAGCGTTCCCCTTCCGCATCCTGTTCGAGATAGGTCGGCACGGCGGGGCGGATGTGATCGGCGATGAAGCTTTTCACGCGATCGCGCCAATAGGCCTGCCGTTCGGTGGGTTCGAAATCCATGTCTGAAGGTCCTCTCTCTCGTCTCGTTCAATCGGTTCGCGGCGCGAAACTGGCAGAGCAAAATAGCCGCGCCAACCCCTATTCGCCGCGCAATATTCAGGGTGGGGTGATCTGTGCGTCGCGATCGGCGCGTGCCGTAGCGTCGAGCGCGGCAAGCCTCGCTTCATGTTCGGCACGCGTAATCGGAAACCGAGCCAGCCAGAACGCCGCAATGGCCGCCAGAGCCGCCGAAAGCCCGCCGAACAGCAGCACCATCGTCGCGATGACGTCGCTCGCGATGGCCCCCTGAACGGCATCGTTGGGCAGGTCGGACAAAGCGATGACCTGACCGGTCACGAGGATGCCCGCGCCGGTTGCACATTTCTGGACGAACCAATTGCCGGAATAAAAAGTCGCTTCCGCCCGGCGTCCGGTTCGCTCTTCGAAGGCCTCTACTATTTCCGCAATCATCGAACTGGCCGAAATCAGCGCGACGATCCCGAACGCGTTCGCGACCAGGATAAAGGCGTAGAAGCCAGCGGTGGAGGCGATGCCGCCGACCTGCGGCCATGCTCCCAGCAGGAACAAGACATATGGCGCGAAGCCCAATGCGAAGGACCCCAGCATACCGATCGCCGCCGATTTCGGTTTGCCCCAGCGGGCATGCATCGGGCCGACGATGAAGAACATCAGCACAACGCTCGCGAACAAAACCACGGGATAAAGGATCAGGGCCAGACGATCGAACTGCCATACGAACAGGTTCAGATAATTGCTGATCGAGAAGGTCATGCCCTGCGAGACATAGGCCGCGAGCGCGCCTGCCGCGAAGATCAGGAAGGCACGCTCTCGAAACGCTTCTGCGATCTCGGCGAAGGCCAGCCGCAACGCAAAGGGCGCAGGCTTTGTCTCGGGCAGATGGGCGACCAGACGGTGCTGGCCGATTGCCGAACCGACCACCGAGACAAAGATGAGACACGCCCCGAAGATGCCGAACAGGCTGTAGCCGCCGGGCTCCAACATCCCTTCGGGGCCGGGCATAAAGACCGTGTAGGCAAGGAACATCATCGCGATCCCGCCGACCCAGCCGAACAAATAGCGATAACGGAATAGCGTGGTGCGCTCGTCGTAATCCTGCGTAATCTCGGGCAGCAGGCTGACAGAGGGCACCTCGCAGGCGGACAACAGGACGCGCACGACGATCGCGATGCCGAGCAATTCCCAGAAAGTGGGCGGGCCGTCGGTCGCCGGGTTCCAGAGCACTGCCCATGCCAAGGCCAAAGGCAACGCGGCGGCATAGAGCCAGGGGAGGCGGCGGCCCCAGCGCGTGTAGGTGCGATCGGACAGATAGCCGAGGATCGGATCGATAACCGCATCGACCAGCAGCGCGCAGGCGAGCGCCGCACTGACGAGCGCCGCATTCATGCCCAGAACCTGATTGTAGAAGATCAGCAGGAAGAAACTGAACCCGCTATCTTTCACGCCGAAGGCGACCGCACCGAACCCATGCACGATCTTGAGGCGCTGCGGCAGCGGGCCGGTGGTGAACGCCGTCAAGACGACACCCCGGAACCGCGACGAATTCGCGCATTGGTGGCCATTTCTCGCTCCTCTTTCCCGGCTTCGAGCCTAGGCTTGCAGCCACCGGCGTCAATCGAAACCGCTCGACGCTACGGCATGGCGGCTCGGCGCGATGGCCCTTGCGGAAGGGGTGCGAATCGACTTAACGTTTACGTCAACACGAAGAGTCGAAAACGAGAGAGAGGCCCGAAAATGTCCGATCCGGAAAGCTTCCGCGCCGAAGTGCGCGACTGGCTCGAAGCCAACTGCCCGCCCGAAATGCGCCAGCCCGTGCGGGACGAGGAAGACGTCTATTGGGGTGGCCGCAACGCCAGCTTCAAAAACGATGCGCAGAAGGCATGGTTCGAAGCGTGTCGCGACAAGGGTTACACCGTGCCCGAATGGCCCAAGGAATATGGCGGCGCGGGCCTGACGCCTGCGGAAGGCAAGATCCTGCGCCAGGAAATGGCCAGCATCGGGGCACGCCCGCCGCTGTCGAGCTTCGGCATCTGGATGCTTGGCCCGGCGCTGCTCCATTTCGGGACCGAAGGGCAGAAGCGGCGCTTCCTCAACGAAATCGCGCGGGGCGAAATCCGCTGGTGCCAGGGCTATTCCGAGCCGGGCAGCGGGTCGGACCTCGTCTCGATGCAGACCTATGGCGAAGACAAGGGCGATCATTGGATCGTCAACGGCCAGAAGATCTGGACCAGCTATGCCGACGAGGCGGACTGGATCTTCTGCCTGGTCCGCACCGACAAGCAGAACAAGTATCAGGGCATCACCTTCATGCTGTTCGACATGGCGAATGAGGGCGTTTCGACCAAGCCGATCAAGCTGATCAGCGGCAACAGCCCGTTCTGCGAAACCTTTATGGACGATGTGAAGGTGCCGAAAAGCTATGGCGAGGACATCCCCGGCTATGTCGGCGAGATCAATCGCGGCTGGGACGTCGCCAAATATCTGCTCGGCCACGAGCGTGAGATGATCTCGGCGACGGGCGGCGGCGATCGCGCCTCCTCGCTCGGTGCGGCGACCAGCCGTCAGGGCGAACTCGATCCGGTGCTGCGCGCGGAAATGGCGATGTTCGATGTCGATGCGCTGTCTTTCACCGCGATGAGCGAGAAGTTCATGGACGAGCTCAAGGTCAATAAGGGCCATCCCGCACAGCCGAACATGCTCAAATATGCCGGGACCGAGCTCAACAAGCGTCGTCACGAATTGCTGATGGCGGCAGGCGGCAGCCGCGCTCTGGAATGGGAGAGCGAAGAGACGAGCGGCGGCAAGACTGCCCGCAGCTGGCTGCGCACCAAGGCGAACAGCATCGAAGGCGGCACCAGCGAAGTGATGCTGAACGTCATTTCGAAGCGCATCCTCGACCTGCCGGGGGCCTGAGACTTCTTTTCAATCGCGTCGCCCCGGCGAAGGCCGGGGCGTTGTCGGCATCGCCCGACATGCCCGCACCCGATCCCGGTCTGCACCGGGATGACGATATAAAAGGCTGAATTATGCCCCTTTATCACGACGAAGATCAGGCGATGCTTGCCGAAACCGCCGAACAGTTCATGGCCGAACAGGGCGGCATCCAGAAACAATTGCGCCATTGGCGCGATCGCAATTGCAAGGACGGTTTCGGCCACGAATTGTGGAAGCAGTTCGCCGAAATGGGCTTCACCGGCATTCTGGTGGGCGAAGATCACGGCGGGCTCGACATGGGCCATGTCGAAGCCGGGATCGTGCTCGAAGAGATCGGCCGCAATCTGACGCCGTCGCCCTTCCTGTCCTCTTCCGTGCTCGCTGCAACGGCACTGCAACACGGTAGCGACGACGTCAAAACCCGCTGGTTGCCCGACATGGTCGCCGGCGAAAAGGTCTATGCCGTCGCCATAGACGAAGGCCCCAAGCACCGCCCCGAACGGATCGCCTGCAAGGCCGAAAAATCGGGCAACGGCTTCCGCCTGTCGGGCAAGAAGGATTTCGTGGTCTACGGTGCCAGCGCCGAGATGATCGTAGTCGCCGCCCGCACTTCGGGCAGCGATAGCGACGAGGACGGCGTGACGCTGTTCGCCGTTCCGCAGGACGCCAACGGCATGAGCCATGACAGCGTGCGCCTGGTCGACAGCTCGATGGCCAGCCACATCACGTTCGATGGCGTCGAACTGGACGGCGATGCGGTGATCGGCGAGGTCGATGGCGGGCGTTCGGTCCTGAACGCCATGCTCACTGCCGGTCGCGTCGGCGCGGCGGCCGAAGGCGTCGGCGTGGCGCGCGGGGCGATGGACATGACCGTCGATTATCTGAAGCAGCGCAAGCAGTTCGGCAAATTGATCGGCGAGTTCCAGGCGCTTCAGCACCGGGCCGCGCATCTCTATTCCGAAGTCGAGATCGCCCGCGCGGTGACGATCAAGGCGGCGCAGCTGCTCGACGGCGAAAGCGAAAAGGCCGAGCTGATGGCCAGCGTCGCCAAGGCCAAGGTCGCCAAGGCGGCGGGCCTTGCCGTGCGCGAAGGCGTGCAGATGCATGGCGGCATCGGCATGACCGACGAATACGATATCGGCCTCTATATGAAGCGCGACCGCGCGCTGCAGGAGTTCCTCGGCGACCAGTATTACCACGCCAACCGCGTGGCGGAACTGAGCGGATACTAAGAGACAGGCCCCGCCCGACGGGGCAAGGAGACAAGACATGACCCTCGAAGACCTATTCAGCCTCAAGGGGCGCGTCGCGCTCGTGACCGGCGGGAGCCGCGGGATCGGCCGCATGATCGTCGAAGGCTTCCTCGCCGCCGGTATCGACCGCGTCTACATCACCGCGCGCAAGGGCGGCGAATTGCATGAAACGGCCGAGGAACTGGGCGACCGGGTCGTCCCGATCCAGGGCGACATCTCGACCATGGAAGGCATTGAGGAACTGGTTTCCGAGCTGTCCGGCAAGGAAGACAAGCTCGATATCCTCGTCAACAATGCCGGGGCCGCCTGGGGTGCGGACTATACCGATTTCCCCGAAGCGGGCTGGGACAAGGTGATGGACCTGAACGTCAAGACGCCGTTCTTCCTGACCCAGAAGCTTCACACGCTCCTCACCGCCGCCGCCAGCGCGGATCGGCCAGCCAAGGTCATCAACATCACCTCGGTCGATGGGCAGCGCGTCAATCCGTGGGAAACCTACAGCTACCAGGCTTCGAAGGCCGCGCTGATCCATCTGACCCGGCGCATGGCCGCGCGTCTGGTGGACGATCACATCTACGTGACCAGCCTTGCTCCCGGCGCCTTCCCGTCGAACATGAACAAGGTCGCGCGCGACATGGAAGAGGAAAGCGCCAAGCGCATTCCGAACAAGCGCGTGGGCGACAAGTTCGATATGGGCGGCACCGCGGTCTACCTCGCCAGCCGGGCGGGCGACTACACGATCGGCGAAACGGTCACCGTGGATGGCGGCATCGTCAACGCCCATCTGCCGACCCATTTCGCGGATCCGGCTGCCGGACGCTGATCGAGAACTGCAACGGGCCGGGACGATCCCGGCCCGTTTCATTCAAACGATAAACTTGCGCGCCCGCATGCTGGTGATGGCGTCCTTGCCGATGATCAGATGATCCTCCAGCGCGATCCCCAGGCTGGCGGCGAACTGGTTCAACCGTCTGGTGCTGGCGATATCGCTGTCGCTCGGCTCGGCCGAGCCGGACGGATGGTTGTGCGCCAGCACCATCCGCCGCGCATCGCGGGATAGCGCCTTGGTGAAAATCTGCCGCAGCGACAGGCGCAGACCGGTGTGATCCCCTTCCGCCACCAATTCGTGCGCCAGCATGCGACCGTGGGTATCGGCGAAGATGGCGACCATCCGTTCGGTGTGCATGTCGCGCATGGCCAGCAGCAGCCCATCGGGTATAGAAATCCCGGTCATAGGTCGTCTCCGCGAAGTAGGTGCCTGCTTGCGACTGCGGCGAAGGAGAGTGCGGGCGCGAACCGTCGCTGCGGCCCAGCCACCCGCCGTCACGCCGCCACCGTTCGGGGTTTGGTCCGGATCGGGCCGCAGAGCGGTCACCGATCCGTAGGGAGCAAGCAGCTTGCGCGCAGCGGAAGCGGGATCGGGATGCTTGCCCCGAAGCCGAAAGATCAGTTCCGCGAGGCGATCCGTTCCCTGCGGGCGTGCAAGTACGTTCCCAGACCCGTAATAACCGTCGCGATCATAAAGGGCCACCGCTCCATAATTGCGTAAACGAGAGGCGGTATCTCCGCGTGGACGATCCGCAGCAGATGGGCGAGAACGGAAAGGAGCAGAACGGACCCTACCCATAGCGGCCACCATCGATCGGCGCGAAGAGCGATCGCAAGAACGATTGCGAAAGCCACGACATCGATCGCAACGCGGAACCACGGAATATCGTCATATTGAGTCCAGTGCCCTCGGATGAGCGCTTGGCCGATGACGGCGGCCAACATTCCAAAAAGTACGATCGCAACATGGCGCTCAGGTCTCCCTCCCTTTTTCAGGGCAAAAAAGACGACGAGGAACACAATGGTCACTTGGATAGCAAATCGTACCATCCCGGAACGCTGGATGATCCCGCCGCCGAAAGCAATCAGGCGACTTGCGACGCGCTCGCGGTCGTAAAGATTTCCTGGTCGGGGCAAGTCGGTTCGTCGGGTGCGTTCACCACACGCGACACGTCACGCAGCTGTCCGTGGACGCGCAGCGTATCGCCCTGGGCGGACACGAGGCCTTCGACCATCTTGCTCATCCGCTGCATCGCGGCCTGCGTCTTGGCGACGGGTGCGGCCACATCGCGCTGCGCGATGGCGGCGGTGTGCATCAGGCCGAGCGCTTCGATCAGCGCGTTCGAAACGGCGCTTTCGGTCGATTTCATCTGGCGCACGAGGCGTGCGGTGGCGGAATGGCTATCGAGCATGCTGGGTCTCCCACAGGCGGTTGAAGCGCCGGGGAGCAGGCCAGCCTAACTGAGCAGATCGATCAGAACATTGCCCGAAGCAGCGACCAGCACGAAAGCCGCCGCCACCAGGAACGCTCCGGCCACGACGAACAGTAAACGTCCGCCAACACCCAGATCGGAAGGTTTGACACCCCGGTGCAGCCATCCGGTCTGGCGATCCCATTCGGAAGACCGCTCGAAGATGAGAGCGTCGTCGAACGGGAGCGTTTCGCCCTCCGGCTGCGGTTCCAGTGATGCCGTGTCGGGAGCGGGGTGGGTGAGGGGGGATCGATCACCGGTGATCGGTTCACCGGTCCGATCGCTCCATGCGCGGTAGTCGCGCACGATCTGGCTGCGCGGCCGGGCGTCGAGCCGGCCTCGCACCGCATCGATGCGTTTGTCGACCGAATGCGGCGAGATATCGAGTTCGCGGGCGATTTCCTTGGACGTGAGGCCATCGGCAGCAAGCGCCATGGCTTGGCGTTGCTTCGCAGTGAGCGTTTCGAAGACAGAGGCTGTGGCTGCGTCGATCATCGGCGCAAGCCTAGGTTCGAATCGCGACACGCGCAAACGGGATGGGCGCATCGGGCCGGACCAAGGGGGTTCCTACCAAGTTTTAATCCGCTGGGCACTTGCCACGAGGCGGGGCCGAATTTCCAGGGCAGGCGAACTCAAAGGACTGCGGGCCGCAGACGGAATGTCCGCGGCCCGCATTTTCTTATCGGAGGAAAGCCTCAGCGGATGAAATAGCCCACCACGCTCCAGCGACCGTTTTCCTTGTGCATCACCACAGTCTCGACGCGCTCGGGCGAGGCGGAATAGGCAGTGTCGAAGGAAATCATGCGATAATCGCCAGCCGGCGCGCCGGGCAGGTCGCTACGGGCTTCGATCGATTTCTCCGTTCGGCTGACGAGCGATCCCAGCGGTTCGCGGATCGGTGCGACCTGCGCCGCCCAGCTGTCGGCGGTTACCGCCTGTTTGAACATCGATCCCGCTTCCGACCAGCTTTCGGTATATTCGCCCGCATCGATCAGGCGCACCCAATTGCGGGCGGCTTCGGTCGCGACGGCGTTTTCCTGAACGACGTTTTCCATCGTCTCTTCCCCCTTTTCGGAAGCGACCTGACCGGGTGCGATGGGATCGGACGGGGTGCTGGCGGTGAAAGCGAGAGTTGCGGCGATAAGGGCGGCTAGCATTGCGAAAGCTCCTATGATCCAGGGGCGATAGGATCGCGGTCCCGGGGTTGCTGATGGCTTCGCATGATCGCCGAGCGGTGCGGTCTCGCCCATCCCGGTTTGTTCGGGTGCGCTCTTTTGGGGGGCGGCGCTCTCCTTATCCCCCAAGATTCGTGCGGCCTCCCGGCTGCTCGACACCCCTAATTTCTTGCGGGCTTCGCGCAGGTAATCGTTGATCGTGTGGACCGACAGATCGAGCTCGGACGCGGCGGACTTCGCAGTGTGGCCTGCGAGCAGGAGGCGCAACACCTCCCTTTCGCGCTCGGTCAGATCCTGGACCCCCTCCGCCACCGGATCAGCTCATCAATTCGCGCACGAAGGGGATGAGGCCGGTCTGCCGCTGGCGCTTCATCCGCTCGGCATGGAGGATTTCACGCACCTTGGCGAAGCAGGCTTCGACATCGTCATTGATGACGACATAGTCGTAGGCGTCCCAGTGGCTGATCTCGCTGCGCGCGCGATCCATCCGAGCGTTGATCGTATCGGCATCGTCCGTCGCGCGGCCTTCCAGCCTGCGGCGCAGTTCGGCGATGCTGGGGGGAAGGATGAAGACGCGCACCACATCCTGCTGGTCTTTCTGATAAAGCTGCTGGGTGCCCTGCCAGTCGATGTCGAACAGGAAATCCTGCCCGTCCTTCAACGCGTTGCGGATCCTGCCCTTGGGCGTGCCGTAGCGGTTGCCGAAGACGGGGGCCCATTCGTAGAAATCGTCCTCTTCGATCATCGCGTCGAATTCGGCATCGCTGACGAAGTGGTAGTGAACGCCCTCGATCTCGCCGGGGCGCGGATGGCGGGTCGTCACGCTGACCGAGAGGCGGATTTCCTCATCCGCGTCGAGCAGCATGCGGCTGATCGTCGTCTTGCCCGCCCCGCTGGGGGAGGACAGGATGAACATCAAACCACGGCGATGGAGATTGGTGTCGGCGTCGGACGACGGGGTGGGAGAAGATTCGGCCATGCGGGCCTATGGGACGGCCCGCGGCTGCGAATCAAGTCCGCAGCCTATCGATCGGGTGACACGCCTGCCGGCTATCAGTCCTCGCCGCGGGCCTGTTCGATCAGTTCGCGATCGCCCTCGCGGCGTTGTCCGCCACGGCTCTTGCGGCGATCGTAAAGGGTTTTGACCAGCGCGCCGCCGCCTACGATGACGGCGCCGGGCAGGTTCTTCGTCGCGAGCTTGGCGAGGCCGAAGCTGACGAGCGACTGGCCCAGCGTCTTGCTCTGCACGATATCCTTCGCGACATCCTTGCCGTAGCGGCCTCGCAATATGCCTTTTTCGATCGCGCGGCGGGCGACATAGGAACCGGCGCGGATCACCACGTCGGCCATCATGAGATTGGTTGCGGGATTGTCGGTAGGGCCGGGCATGCCGTCGGTCCGGCCCGGCGTTTTCGTTCGCGCCTTCGCGATTGCCTTCGCGCCGTAAGTGCTGACGTGTTTTACCATGATACTGCCCCTGTCCGGCGCAGCGATGCTGCGCCTATTTCTTGCGACCGAAATCGACCGTGACGACGTTCGATCCGTCTTCGCTCTTCTCAACGAGCGGCGCATCGCCCTGTTCCGCGCCATCGTTTTCCGGATCTTCGGTCTCGGTCGGGTCCATATCCTCGACCGTCGCCTGGAACTGCAGGCCGAAATCGACTGCCGGATCCACAAATTGGGTGATCGCGGCATAGGGAATCACCAGTTCGGCGGGAATCTGGTTGAAGCTGAGGCCCACGCTGAAATGGTCCTCTTCCACCTTCAGATCCCAGAACTTGTTCTGGAGCACGATCGTCATCTCGTCGGGGAAACGTTCGCGCAGGGACGGCGGAACGCTGACACCCGCAGCATGCGTCTTGAACGTGATGTAGAAGTGGTGGGCCCCGGGCAATTCGCTGCCCCCGGCGACGATTTCGCCGAGGACGCGGCCGACCACGGCGCGCAGGGCTTCCTGCACGATGGCGTCATAGGGGATCAGGCTGTCGGGCGTTTCGTCGCTCATGGCCCGCTAGGTGGAGCGGCCTCGCGCGCCGGTCAAGCCGGAATGCTTGCGAAGCCGTGCACAGCTTCTATAGCGCGCCCCATGCGCACCGGCCGGATAGAGCGGAATACCGCGGAAACGAAAATCCTCGTCGAGGTCGATCTCGACGGGACGGGCAGTTACGACATCGCGACGGGAATCGGCTTTCTCGACCATATGGTCGAACAGTTCAGCCGCCATTCGCTGATCGACGTGACGTTGAAAGTGGATGGCGATCTCCATGTCGACCAGCACCATACGACCGAGGACAGCGCGCTGGCGCTGGGCCAGGCGCTCAGTCAGGCACTGGGCGACAAGGGTGGGATCGCGCGGTACGGCACGGCCTATTCGCCCATGGACGAGACGCTGGCGCGCGTGGCGCTCGATATTTCGGGCCGTCCGTGGCTGGTCTGGAAAGCCGGTTTCACCCAGACCAAACTGGGCGAGTGGGATACCGAGCTGATCGAACACTGGTTCCACTCGGTCGCGCAGACGGCAGGCATCACGCTGCATTGCGAGTTGATCTACGGCAGCAACAATCACCATATCTGCGAAGCGATGTACAAGGGCTTCGCACGCGCCATGCGCCAGGCGGTCGAGATCGATCCGCGCAAGGGCGGCGCGATCCCGAGCACGAAAGGCCAGCTCGGTGGGTAATTTCCAGACATCGGCTGCGCAGCAGCCGCAAGGCCGGAAGCGCAGTCTAAGACGCAGCTGGCCGAAGGCCACCTGCAGGGCCGCCCGCAGCGCCGCAAGGCGCGAGGATTTCGCGCGCCCGGATTGGCGTGCGGAGACGAAAAATGGCTGAAAGCGTCGCGCTCGTCGATTACGGCGCGGGCAATCTTCATTCGGTCGAGAATGCTCTGCGCAAGGTCGGGGCGGAGGTGGCCGTCACCGCCGATCCGGACGTGTTGCGCAGCGCCGACCGGATCGTGCTGCCCGGCGTCGGCTCGTTCCGTGCCTGCGCCGAAGGCTTGCGGGCGCAGACTGGCGCTGTCGAGGCGATGACCGAACGGGTTCGCGTCGGCGGCGCGCCCTTTCTCGGCATCTGCGTCGGCATGCAATTGCTCGCGACGCGCGGACTCGAACACGGGACCACGCCCGGCCTCGACTGGATCGCGGGCGAAGTGCGCGCGATCAAACCGATCGATGCGAGCGTAAAGGTGCCGCATATGGGGTGGAACGACGTTGCGCTGACCCCGCATGCCCAAAGCGATCCGGTGATCGAGATGGGCGAGGCCTATTTCCTCCATTCCTACCATTTCCACGTAGATAACGGGCGCGACGTGATCGCCATGACCGATCATGGTGGCGGTCTCGTTGCGGCGGTCGGGCGGGACAATCTGCTCGGCGTCCAGTTCCATCCCGAAAAGAGCCAAGCCTACGGGCTGGCATTGCTCGAAAGGTTTCTCGCATGGCGGCCCTGACCCGATGATCGTCTTTCCTGCCATCGATTTGAAGAACGGCCAGGTGGTACGCCTCGCCGAAGGCGATATGGATCGCGCGACCGTCTATGGCGACGATCCCGCCGCGCAGGCGCTGCTGTTCGCCGAGGCGGGGGCCGAGCACCTGCATGTGGTCGATCTCGACGGAGCCTTCGCGGGCGAGAGCCGCAATCGCGCGGCGGTGGAGCGGATCGTCGAGGCGTTTCCCGGCCATGTCCAATTGGGCGGAGGCATTCGCAAACCCGCCGATGTCGAGGGCTGGTTCGCGCTTGGCGTATCGCGACTGGTGATCGGATCGGCGGCCCTGAAAGACCCGCAATTCGTCAAGGACATGGCAAAGGAATGGGAGAACGGCATCGTCGTCGCAGTGGATGCGCGCGACGGGATGGTGGCGACCGAGGGCTGGGCGGAAGTGTCCGACGTGCCCGTCCATGACATGGCCCGCCGGTTCGAGGATGCGGGCGTCGCCTCGCTCCTGTTCACCGATATCGGGCGCGACGGGCTGCTGAAGGGCTGCAATATCGACGCCACGCTCGACCTTGCGCGCCGCACCGATATGCCGGTGATCGCAAGCGGCGGAGTGAAGGGGCTGGACGATATCCATGTCCTGTCGTTGCACGCTCACGAGGGGATCGAGGGCGTAATCACCGGGCGGGCGCTGTATGACGGGCGGCTGGATCTGGCGGCGGCACTGGCGATGGCGCGAAAATGACCGTCCGCGTCCGCGTGATCCCCTGTCTCGACGTGGCGAATGGCCGCGTGGTCAAGGGCGTCAATTTCGTCGACTTGAAGGACGCGGGCGACCCGGTCGAGCAGGCGCAGGCCTACGATGCGGCGGGCGCCGACGAATTGTGCTTCCTCGATATCTCCGCCAGCCACGAAGGGCGCGGGACGCTGCTCGACATCGTCCGGCGCACTGCCGCGGTCTGCTTCATGCCGCTGACCGTGGGTGGCGGCGTGCGCAGCGCCGAGGATGCGCGCGCGCTGCTGCTGGCAGGCGCGGACAAGGTCGCTGTCAACAGCGCGGCGGTCGAACGGCCCGAACTGGTCGCCGAGATCGCCCAGCGTTTCGGCAGCCAGTGCGTCGTGGCGAGCGTGGATGCCCGCCGCTCGGGAGATGGGTGGGAGATCTTCACCCATGGCGGGCGCCGCGCGACCGGGATCGATGCGGTCGAACACGCCGTCCGGCTCGCCGAACTGGGCGCGGGCGAATTGCTGGTGACCTCCATGGACGGAGATGGGACGAAAGCGGGCTACGACCTCGCTCTGACGCGCACCATCGCCGATGCCGTGCGCGTCCCGGTGATCGCCAGCGGCGGCGTCGGCACGCTCGATCATCTCGTCGAAGGCGTGACCGAGGGCCATGCGAGCGCCGTGCTCGCCGCCTCGATTTTCCATTTCGGCCAGCATTCGATTGCCGAGGCGCACGACGCGCTGCGCGCAGCGGGCCTGCCGGTGCGCGTCTAGAAACTGCAATTAGCCTGTCGAAGCCGTCTCGCCTGGAGACAGCGCGTGCGCGATGCCGCTTGCGCCCGATGTCGTGAATTAAAGGCCACCCATGACGAATCACCTTGCCGCTCTCGCTTCCCAGGTCGCGGACTTGCCGTTGGTGCATGCTATGTCGCAAGCCGTCGGCGAGCCGAGCGCACTTGCCGTGATCCTGACTGCGTCCGGCGCCTTGGTGGCCGGGCGCCTGATCGGTATCCGTTCGGGCACGCCGAGCGAGGATTGAGGCGACATCCGCGCGCGATGTTGATTTCGAAACCGTCGCGCCGCATGGATGCGCGGCCATGGAAACTCTCGCTCGCCTAGAAGCCACGATCGCCGACCGCCGCCGGGCGGACCCCGACACCAGCTATGTCGCCAGCCTCGCGGCGCGCGGCCTGCCGGTGATCGCGCGCAAATTCGGCGAGGAAGCGGTCGAGGCGGTCGTCGCCGCGTTGGCGCAAGACCGCGAGGAACTGGTCGGTGAAGCGGCCGACGTGCTGTTCCATCTGCTGGTCATGCTGGCGGAAAAGAACGTGACCTTGACCGAGGTGATGGCCGAACTCGATCGCCGCGAAGGCGTTTCCGGGCTCGAGGAAAAAGCGAACAGGAGCCGTTGATGCCGATCGATGCGACCCAGCCCTATGACGACGACAATGTCTTCGCCAAGATCCTGCGCGGCGAGATCCCTTCGACCAAGGCCTATGAGGACGATTGGGCCTACGCCTTCGAGGATATCAACGCGCAGGCCGAAATCCACACGCTGGTCGTGCCCAAGGGGCGCTATGTCAGCTGGGACGATTTCTCGGCCCGCGCTTCGGATGAAGAGATCGCGGGTTTCGTCCGCGCCGTGGGCACGGTGGCGCGGCAGAAGGGGCTGGTCGAGCCGGGCTATCGCCTGCTTGCGAATATCGGAGCGCATGGCGGGCAGGAAGTGCCGCATCTCCACGTCCACCTGTTCGGCGGCGAACCGCTGGGGCCGATGATCGCACGGCGCTAGGCCCTTCGTTTCGGGAGCCCGTCGTCCCGCACCAACGCTTCGTCGGTTTCGATTGCCGGGGGAGTCCGGTCTCGGCTAACGCGCCGCAATGGCTCGACCTTCCTTTCCCGATGGCACGATAGACGGCGCGTCGCATTTCTATGCGGTGCGCGTCTATTACGAGGATACGGACCTTTCGGGCATCACCTACCATGCCAATTACCTGCGCTGGTTCGAACGGGCTCGGTCGGACCTGTTGCGGCGCCTCGATATCGACCAGCGCGCCGCGATCGAGGCGGGGGTGGGGGCCTACGCCGTTTCCGAAGTGCGTCTGAAATATCTGCGCCCCGCTAAGCTCGACGATGACGTCATGATCGAAACGCGCTGCACCGAAATGCGCGCGGCGAGTTGCCGGATGCACCAGACTGCCCGCCGCGGCGACGAAGTGCTGGCGGAAGCGGAATTGCGGGTCGGCTTCGTCGCGCCCGATGGCCGCCCGCGCCGCCAGCCCGAAGAATGGCGCGACGCCTTTGCCCGTTTTATGGAAAACTCAGGACCGTAAATGACCACTATTTCCCTCCTTGCTGCCGCAGGGCCGACCCGGCTCGATCCGGTGGAACTGTTTCTTGACGCCGATATCGTCGTCCAGCTCGTTATGGCCGGGCTGCTGCTCGCCAGCATCTGGGTGTGGATGATCATCGTCGGCTTCGGCCTCAGGATGGGGCGGCTGAATGGTCAGACCAAATCCTACGAGGAGGATTTCTGGCAGGCGGAGAATTTCGACCGCTTCATGTCCGAACGCGGGCGCAAGGATCTTCCGCCCGCCCGCGTCGCCAATGCGGGCGTCGCCGAATGGCGCCGTTCGACACGCGACGGGGTTAAGGATCGCGACGGGGTGCGGCAGCGGCTCGCTTCGGCGATGGAAAGCCAGGTCGCGAACGAGGCGGATATTCTGGCGGACCGGCTGAACTTCCTCGCCACGGTCGGATCGGTCGCGCCCTTCGTGGGGCTGTTCGGGACGGTCTGGGGCATCATGAACAGCTTCTTCCAGATCGGCGCGCAGGAAAACTCCTCGCTGGCCGTGGTGGCGCCGGGTATTTCCGAAGCGCTCTTCGCCACCGCGATCGGGCTCTTCGCCGCCATCCCGGCGGTTATCGCCTATAACCGCTTCAGCCATTCGGTGAATCGCTACGAAGCGCGGCTGACGCGCTTTTCCGACCGCCTGCACTCCAGCTTCAGCCGCCAACTGGAGCTTAATTAATGGCGATGTCGCTCGGCTCGTCCTCCAGCCGGAGGCGGCGCGGCGGCTCGCGGCGCGCGCCCATGGCGGAGATCAACGTCACGCCCTTCGTCGACGTGATGCTGGTGCTGCTGATCATCTTCATGGTGACCGCGCCGCTGCTGAATTCGGGCGTCCCGCTCGACCTTCCCGACAGCCGCGCCAACGCCATGGATAACGAGGCGCAGTCGATCACGATCAGCCTGGATGCTGAGGGCAACGCCTTTATCGACGATACGCCCGTGCCTGCCGGCGGCTTCGCCGAGGCGCTCGAAGGAATTGACCAGAGCGCAGACGGTCCCGATGTCGTGCTGCGCGCCGATCGTGCGCTCGATTACGGCCGCGTTATGGCGATCATGGGCGAACTGAACCGCGCGGGGCTTAACCGCATCTCGCTGGTCACCGGTCGTTCATCGGACGCGCCATAGCCGCGTGATGATGGAGAGAACGGGTCTTGTAGGGGAAGAGCGCGTCGGCCTGTTCGTGGCCATCGCACTGCATGTCCTGCTGCTGATCGTGCTCCTGCTTCAGCCGACGAAGCGTGAGAGCGTGCAGCCGATCGAGCGGATGACGGTCAATCTGACGGACGAGGTCGGCCTGACGTCGACCGCGCCCGATCCGGTCAGCGAGAGCGCCGCGTCGACGGCGCCCGTCCTGAGCGACACACCCGCGCCACCGTCCGAGATCCTCCCACTACCGATCGAGCGACCGGTGGAACGGCCCGTCGAAAGACCGGTCGAGCGGCCCGTAACCCGTCCAGTGGAACGCCCGGCACCGCGTGCGGCAGAGCGCCCCACGCCCCGCCGGACGGAACGTGCGCGCACGCCCGCACCTGCGCCTGCCCCGTCGCGCCGTGCCGAGGCGCCTACCCGCACTGCCGAACGCCCGGCGCAACCCGCTGCCCGGACCGGAGGCGCTTCGCGCATCGGCGACAATTTCCTCGCCGGAGCAGGCGACAGCGCCACCAGCACCGAAACCCGCACGCCCGCCTCGCAGATCGGGGCAAGCGCCAAGGCCTCGATCGCGTCCGCCGTCGCGCGCCAGATCAAGCCGCACTGGCAGCCGCCGAACGGCCCGGAGGTCGAGAAGATCGTCACCTATGTGCGCTTCCAGCTCGACACGGACGGCAAATTGCGCGGGCGCCCCACCGTGGCGCGTCAGACCGGCGTCAACGACACCAACCGCGCCCAGGCCGACCGCCACGCCGAACAGGCGATCCGCGCCGTGCAACTGGCCGCGCCGTTCGACCTGCCGGAAGAATATTACGAGGCCTGGAAGACCATCACCGCCAACCTCGACTGGAGGCTCGCCCAATGATTTCGCGTATTCTCGCCCCGCTGCTGGCCACCGCAGCGCTCATCGCCACGCCGCTCAGCGCCCAAAATCAGGATTTGGGTGAAGCGCCTCCCGAAGGTGGGGTGATCGAAACCGTGGACGAGGGCGAAGGCCTGAATGTCTCGGTCAGCTACGAAGGCCGGCTCGACGATCTCGGCATCGCCATTCCCGCCTTCGCGACCGACCGCAACGTGCCGACGCCTGCGAACCAGTCGGGCACGTCCGCGCTCGGGATCGAGCTGGCGCGCGTCATTACATCGGACCTGCGCAATAACGGCCTGTTCAAGCCGACCGGCCCGGATTCGCTCCCGACGCCCAGCTATGCCGAGATCACCGCGCCCGCCTGGGCCACGTGGGACAATCGCCGCGCCGAAATGTTGGTGCATGGCTATGTGCGCGGGCGCAGCGACGGCAGGCTGACGGTCGGCTGCTATCTCTACGACATGGCTTTGCGTGACGAGCTGGTGCGCGAAGGCTGGGTGGTTCCGGCCGCCGACTGGCGCCGCGCCGCTCACAAATGCGCCGATCTCGTCTATTCGCGTCTGACCGGGGAAAGCCCGTTCTTCGACAGCCGCATCGCTTACATCGCTGAAACCGGCCCCAAGGATAACCGCACCAAGCGGCTCGCCATTATGGACAGCGACGGGGCGAACCATCGCTTCATCACCACCGGCCGCTCGACTGCGCTGACCCCTCGCTATTCCCCCGATTATCGTCAGCTCGTCTATCTGAGCTATGTCGACGGCAATCCGCGCATCTACGTCTACGACGTGGGCACGGGCAGCCAGACGCTGGTGACCGAAAGCGCCAATCCCACCTTCGCCCCGCGCTGGAGCCCGGACGGGCGCTACATCCTCTATTCTATGGCCGTGGGCGGCAATACCGACATCTATCGCGTGCCCGTGACAGGCGGCCAGAGTACGCGGCTGACCGACGCGCCGGGGATCGATATCGGTGGATCCTTCTCGCCCGATGGCCGCCAGATCGTGTTCGAAAGCGACCGGTCGGGCAATCAGCAATGCTATGTCATGAATGCCGACGGCACGAACCAGCGCCGGATCAGCTTCGGCGGATCGCGCTGCGCGACGCCCGAATGGAGCCCGCGCGGCGACCAGATCGCTTTCACCAATGCCAGCAATTTCAACATCTACGTCATGACGCCGAGCGGCGGGAATGCGCGCCGCCTGACCAGCGGATGGCAGGACGAAGCGCCCACCTGGTCGCCCAATGGCCGCATCGTCCAGTTTTTCCGCACCGAGCGCAATTCGGGCAACACCGGGTTGTGGCAGGTCGATCTGACGGGCGAGAACGAGCGCCAGTTGCCGACGCCGGTCGACGGATCGGACCCCGCCTGGGGACCGATCCTGCCGTAGGATCATTGGTTTGAGTATTGCATCTGCCGGGTCGCACACCGGTTTTGGAACAGTCGAAAAGGATCGGCCGCTATGAACACTCGCCTGACCGCCACCGTCTGCCTCGCCAGCGCGCTCGCGCTCGCCGCCTGTAAGAAGCAGCCGCCCGAAGAGCTGCCGCCTCCTCCGCAGCAGACTACGCCGACGACTACCCCCACGCCGACCGGACCGGGCGTGGCCGCTCCCGGCACGCAGCGCCATTTCACGGAAACTGTCGGCGCGGCGAACACGGTCGTCTATTTCGACACCGATCGCTACAATATCGATGCGGAGGACACGCGCCGCCTTCAGGTCCAGGCGCAGTATTTCAGCCAGTATCCGCAGATCACCTTCACCGTTGAAGGCCATGCGGACGAGCGCGGCACGCGCGAATACAACCTGGCTCTGGGTGAGCGGCGTGCGAATGCGGCGAAGAATTATCTCGTCAGCCTCGGCATTCCGGCGACACGCATCCGCACCGTCAGCTACGGCAAGGAACGCCCGGTTGCGCTCGGCAGCAATGAAAGCGCCTGGGCGCAGAACCGCCGCGCTGCGAGCGTCGTGATCAACTGATCCGATTGCGGGGCGGGGGAGCGTTCCTGTTACAGGACGCTCTCTCGCCTCTGCGACATTGGCATTGCGGGCGCGAGAGCCTAGGTTACTGGAGATGCCCGATTTCAAAGTGACTCATTTCGATGCCTAAGCCCCGTCGTTCCAACGATTGGGGCTTTCCCCGCTGGCGCGGCTATGAAAGCGAACGCGCGGCGGCGAACGTCAAATTGTGCGATCGCCATGGCTGCGAGGAAGTGGGCGATTGCCCCGCGCCCAAGGCGCCCAACAGCCGCGATCGCTGGTATTTCTGCCAGCGCCACGCCGCCGAATACAATCAGAAATGGGATTATTTCGAAGGCCTCGACAAGGCCGAGAAGGCTGCGCGCGCCAAGGCCGAGACGGCAGAGAATGCAGGCTATGCCGAAGCGCAGCATTATGGCTGGGGCGGCAGCGGCGATGGCTCGCGCACGCAGGACGAGATGCGCGCATTGGACGCGCTCGGCCTCGAGAGCGATGCCGACTTCCCCGCGATCAAGAAAGCCTGGCGCGAAAAGGCGAAAACTGTCCATCCCGACGTGAAGCCCAACGATGCCGAAGCGGCGCAGGAATTCCAGAAATTGCAGGTCGCCTACGAAGTGCTGAAAGCCGCCGAGGAACGGCGCGAGTGGAAGGGCTAGGCGAGCCGATCCGGCAGTAAAAACGAGGATATGCGGAGATGATCGGACTTTTGTCGGCTTTGCTCGGATCCGCCGCATCGGCGATCCCGCCGGAACCGCCCGTGGCCACGGTCGGAGTACCGATCGCTTCCTCGTCGCACGGTTTGTCGGGCCAGAGATTGGTCAGCTGGATGCCCGGTCCGGTCCGCTGTGAAAATGGCGAGGTCGCCTCGGTCGTTGAGGGACGCAGGCCCTACAATACGCTGTGGTCCGGGCGCGGGTCGGAGCCGCCGGCGATGAGTTTCGATTTCGCCATCGACGCGACGGGGCGGCCTGTCTCGATCACGCGGACGTCGCCCTCGCATTCCAATCATGGCTCCGGCGCCGCCGCAATGGTGTCGAGCCGGTTCGCGGCCAATGCCGCGCTTGATGGATGCTCCATTACCTATCGGCCTGTGATGCGCCCGATAGAAGAGGCGGAGCCGGTCGAGCTGGTATCCTACGTCATGACCGGCCAGACCCCGCGCCTTTCGAGGGAAGCTTACGATCGGCTTCATGCCGACGACGAGTGCCGCGCGGGCACGCAGCCGATCCTGCGGGCCTATCCGAATTTCGACCAGATCCCCGCGACGCCCGGTGTTCGCGACTGGACGGCGATCGGGTTCGACGTGGAGCCTTCGGGTGAAACGTCCAATGTTCGCCACCTTTACGGAACCGGCAACGAACCGCTCGATGGGGCGGCGGAAGAGGCGGTTGAGACCAGCCGTTTCAACGAAGGTCCGATGCGGCATAATTGCAGCTATCGGTATTGGCGCAATGCGGCGGTCTTGCCGGCACCGCCCGCGCCGCCGCGCGGGGCCGATTGGTCCGATCCCTGCGAAGCCCTGGAATGGGACCGCGCCCCACAGCTCGTTTTTCCCGAAGCCTACCGCTCGCGTTCGATCGAGGGGTGGGCCGATATCGCCTACGATGTCGCGCCTTGGGGCGAGATCGGCAATGTCCGCATCCTGCGCGCCGAACCGATCGACGATTTCGGCGAAGCGGCGAAGCGGATGATAGAGCGGTCGAGCAAGCAGGAGGGGCAGGCCATCACCGGCTGCGAAACCCGCGTCTTCTATCGCATGGAAGGAAACGCCGCATCTGCCCGTGATAGCGAGAGCAGCTAGGCCGACCGCTCCAGACGGCTCAGTACCGCCTTTGCCAACCGCTCGCCGAGGTCGGGCCCCTGTTCGGGATAGAGATAGGGCTCGATCATTTCCGCCTCCATCACTGCCAGTTCGCCCGACGGAAGCCGTGCCATGTCGATGCGGGCATACAGGGGGTCTTTGAAGGGCAGGGCGGAAATCACCGCACGGGCGCTGGCGAGATCGGTAGTGCTCGGCGCGAACACGCTTTCCTTCCCGCCATAGAGAGACTGGATGCGATAGTCGCCCGCAGCCGCCTGTTTCAGGACGCCGTGGCTGAACTCTCCGTCGATGAACACGAAGGTGAATTCGCCCTCCTCGACCACGCTCGCGAGGAAGGGCTGGATCAGGCAGGCATGGCCCATGCGCCAGTCCGTGTCGGGCAGGGCTTCGCGCGAAAAGCTGTGCTGGCCCAGCGCGCCCGCGCCGACGCGACGTTTGACCACCACGCGGTCGGTCTCGAACCGGTCGAGCGCGTCGGCGATGTCCGCGCGCCCCGCATCGTCGTGCCAGATAGTCGGAATGACTGGTACATCGCGCTCGGACAGGTCCAGCAGATAGCCCTTGTCGGCGTTCCAGCGGACGATTTCCGGCGGATTGCAGACGGTAATCCCCCGTGCTGCCAGCACGTCGAGCTTCGCGAGGAAATCTTGCGGATAGTCCTGATAGTCCCATGCCGTACCGAGAAGGACCAGCGCGGCTCCATCGAAAGCTTCGAGCGGCTCGCGCCAGTCGATCTCGAGCAGATCGAGTCCGGCGGTTTCGAAAGCGGGCCTCAAGGCGGCGATTTCGAGATCATGCTCGAACGCATCGCCGCGTCGGGGGCCGGGGCCCGGAAGCGTATCGGCGCAGGCGAGGAAGGCGATGCGGATCATATGAAAAGCCTCACGCCACCCCGGCTCGAGTCCGGGGTGGCGATATCCGTCGGGAGCCGCTCAGACCTGTTCGAGGGCCTGTTCGAAATCGGCGATCAGATCGTCCGCATCCTCGATCCCGATCGAGATGCGCACCAGATTGTCCGAAATGCCCAGTTCCGTGCGGCGTCCTTCGGCAACCGAGAGGTGAGTCATCGAAGCGGGATGGCTCGCCAGCGTCTCCGTCCCGCCGAGGCTGACGGCAAGCTTGGCGATCTTGAGCGCGTCGAGAAAGCGGAAGCATTCAGCCTCGCCGCCCTTCAGCAGCAGCGAGAAGGTCGATCCTGCACCGAGGCAATGGCGGTCGTAAATGTCCTGCTGACGCGCGCCTTCGATCATGCCGAGATAGCCGAGCCCTTCGACCTTCTCATGCTTGCTGAGATAGTCGCAGACCTTGGCCGCATTCTCGCCCGCGCGCTGCATGCGCAGTTCCACGGTCTCCAAGGACCGCAGCAGCATCCAGGCCGTGTTGGGATCGCAGATGCCGCCCATCGTGTTGCGCAAGCTGCGCACCGGATCCATCCACTTCTTAGCGCCGGCGATCGAGCCTGCCACGAGGTCCGAATGGCCGCCGACATATTTGGTCAGCGAATAGACCACGATGTCCGCGCCATGATCTAGCGGGCGCTGCCATAGCGGGCCAAGGAATGTGTTGTCGATCGCGATCGGGCAATCCCAGTCGAGCGCCGCGTCGCGCGCTTCCTTGACCGCCTCGATGTCGACCAGCGCATTGGTCGGATTGCCGGGGCTTTCGAGATAGATCATGCAGACCTTCCCGCCCTGATCGGATGCCTGCGCCTTCGCTTTTTCCAGCACCGCGTCGATCTCCTCGCGCGTGGCGCTGGCGGGGAAATCGACATAGGTGACGCCGAATTTCGCCAGCACCTTGGCTACGAAGCCCTCGGACGCGGCATAGAGCGGGCCGGAATGGACGATCACGTCGCCCTGGCTGGCATAGGCCAGCATCAGCACGCAGATCGCGGTCATGCCGCTGGAAAAGCTCAGCGCGTCTTCCGCCCCGTCCCAGATCGACAGGCGATCTTCGAGGATTTCCTGGTTCGGCGCGTTGAAGCGCGAATAGACCAGCCCGTCCGCGCCGCCGGGGCGCTTGCCGGTGATGCCTTCGAAGTGGCGCTTGCCGTCAGCCGCGCTGGGGAAAGCGAAGGTGCTGGTGAGGAAGATCGGCGGTTTCAGGCTGCCTTCCGACAGAGTCGGATCATAGCCATGGCCCATCATCAAGGTTGCAGGCTTCAGCGCGCGTCCGTCGATCTTGGTGACTTCCGGCTTGGGGTTTTTGCGCGGCGTGGTGGGGTCGATGATGTCGGTTTCGCTCACGGGTTGGAGCTCCTGAATGAAATGTCGAACCCCCAGGAAGGCGGGGGATCGCAAATGTCCTGGCAGCTGCGGGGCACCCGTTCCTAACCTCCGCAGGAACGCTTCTCCGCCACAGACTGTGATGGAAGCGGAGTAGAAGCGGCGCGGCAAGCGATCAACCCACGGCGAAGCTTGCCGGTTGGTTTACGAGACTTTCAGGATCGTTTCACGGGCGATGCGATAGATGGCGGTATGACTCGCTTTTTCTCCCGCTCCGCCTTCGGTTCCTCCAGCCGCGGATTGACCGCCGCGCTGGCTCTGGGAGCGGCCGCCACTGTCGCCGCTCCCGTTCTCGCGGAAGTTCCGCCGGCGCGCGCCTGGGAAATCGGCCCCATCATCAAAGGCCGCAATTATTCCGTCGGCATGCCATTGCAGCCAGAGGACACGCGCGAGGGCATCACCTTCGACATACCGAATATCCGTGAACGCTATGGCCACGTCCATTACGTCACGTTCGATCCGGGCAGCTTGCGCGGGGCGCGGTCTATCACGATGCGCTATCGCGTCGATGCCGCGCCTGGCACGCGGTTCGTCCCTCAGGAATCTACTGAGGAGCAGGCTTACATGTCGCTGTTCTTCCAGCGCCGTGGCGATAGCTGGAACGCAAAGGGACCCTACGAACATTTCCGCTGGTATTCGCCTTCGGACAGGAAGATTCCGCTACGGGCCGGGACGCACACTGTAACGATCCCGCTGGGGGGCGACTGGATATCGGTTTACGGTAAACCTTCGAGTCAGAACCCGGAAGCGTTCCGCGCGGCGCTTGCTCAAGCGGCCCGGATCGGGTTCACCTTCGGATCGGACAGCGGTCGGGGCCATGGAGTCTATGCGACCGGTCGGGCCAGCTTCACTCTGCTCGATTTCGAGATCGAATGAAGCGCGCCTCGGTTAGGGCCTAACCGACAGATCGAACTGCTCGATGTGCCAGCGCCTCTGCTCGGCGCTTGATCCTGGAACATCGTTGACCCGGCGCAAGACGATCGGGCCTTCCAGACGTATCCGCCTGCCGTCGGGATCGGTTGCGGCGATCTCTGCCTGACTTGTGTAATAGCTGGACCCGGCAGCGCCTTCCATGCGTCCCGATGGGACGGAGACGGTTATATCACGTAGGCCTGCAAACAAAGCGTCGAACCGTTTCTCGCTCCAGCGCGTCTTTGCGGTGTCGTTGAAAAATCGCCAAGCCTGATCATATTCGCGCAATTCGACGGCGCGGGCGAAATTGACGAGCACGTTGCGTGCGCCGGTTTCCCCGCGCTCGGCTTCGGGCGTGAGGACAGGGGGCGAGAGATCGGGGTAGCCATCGTCGATGCCTGACCCATCGGTATAGCCAGAAGGCGGCGTTGCGGAGCCCTGCGTGTCGACGCTCGGCGGAGGTGAGGCTTGCCCGGCGGGCACGGGCGGTTCCGACGTGCCGAGTTGGGCGGGACCGCTGCGTTCGGTCACCACGGTTTCGTCGGCATCCGAACAGCCGCCGAGTACGAGCGCGCCGGCGAAGCCGAAAAACATGAGGGTTCGTCGGAGAGGATGGGCCATGCCGCCTCAACCAGGGGCGGCCAGCGCCGTTCCCCCGGTCTTGAGCGGAAATGGACGCGCCTTATTTGGGCGCGAGCACCATCAGCATCTGGCGACCTTCGAGGCGCGGGAAGCTTTCGACCTTGGCGATTTCCTCGACATCGTCGCGGACCCGGTTGAGCAGGTCCATGCCGAGCTGCTGGTGCGCCATTTCGCGGCCGCGGAAGCGCAGGGTGCACTTCACCTTGTCACCGTTTTCGATGAACTTGACCACGTTGCGCATCTTCACGTCGTAATCGTGCGTGTCGATGTTCGGGCGCATCTTGACCTCTTTGATATCCTGGGTCTTCTGCGTCTTGCGCGCGAGGTTCGCCTTTTTCTGCGCCTCGTAGCGATGCTTGCCGACATCGAGGAACTTGCACACCGGCGGGTCCGCATTGGGGGACACTTCGACGAGGTTCAGACCCTTTTCGTTGGCCTGCTCGATCGCTTCGCGGGTGAACATGACGCCCAAATTCTCTCCCTCGTCATCGATGACGCGGACCTTGGGCGATTGGATGAAATTGTCGTAGCGAGGGCCGCTCTTGACTGGCGGCTGCATGGAACGACGGGGTGGACGGGCTATGGGGCTATCTCCTGTATCATTGCCTTGGATCGCCCCATGTAGGCATTCTCGCACGGATTCGGAAGTGGATAGTGCGGATTAGCCGTATCGGGCGTGATGGCGACGTCACGCGCGCCCGTCCCGACTATCCCGCCCGCCAAAGGGGGAAGCGCGCCAGGCGCCCCTTGGCAGGCACCACCGCATCGATCGCATTGGCGGGCTGGAGCGCCTTGAGAATGGCCGGATCGGCGGCGTTCATCCCGCCCGTATAGGCGCCGAAGGCTGGCAGGATCATGCGGCCCGAAGGCTTGCCGTCCACGCTGTCATTGGCGCTGATCACCGCGCAGGGGCGGCGGATATGGCGGCGCTGGACGGTCAATTGCACGCGCGGGTGATAATGGCCGGACAATTCGGGCCGGGTTTCGCCGGGAAGGGCGCGGTGGCGCAGGATCGTGCCGCCGATCTCCAGTTCCTCCACCAGCGTGCCGCCGCACCGCGCTTCCATGTCGGGATCGTGGTTTCCCGTGATCCACACCCAGTCGACCGCCTTGGTCAGCGCCTCCAGCATGCCGCAGGCATGCGGTTCCAGGCGCGTGCTGCCGTCCGAATCGTGAAAATTATCCCCCAGGGTAATCACCCGGCGCGCGCCGGTCTCGCGGATGGCCAGCGCCACCCGCTCCAGCGTTTCGCGGCTGTCATAGGGTGGTATCGGCTGGCCGTGGCCCGCGAAGAAGCTGCCTTTTTCCAGATGCAGGTCGGCCACCAGCAAGGCCTGCTCGCGCGGCCAGTAGAGTGCGCGTCCTGTGGTGAGCAGCCATTCCTGATCGGCGAACGAAAGGGGAACCATGGCCCGCTATTGCCCTTGTGGATTCGGCTTGGCAAGGGGGCAGGATGACCGACTGGACCCAGCAGACAGAAACCGCCCGCACCTGGTTCGAAACCTTGCGGGACCGCATCTGCGCCGAATTCGAAGCGATCGAGCGCGAGGCGGGATCCGACGCTGCCTTCGAATATCTGCCCTGGCAGCGACACGAAGAGGGCAATCCCGATCCCGGCGGCGGCACGCGCGGGCTGATGAAGGGCGAGGTGTTCGAAAAGGTCGGGGTCAACGTGTCCACCGTGCGCGGACGGTTCGAATCCGAATTCGCCAAGACGATGAACGGCGTCGACCCCGACGATCCGCGCTTCGTCGCCACCGGTATCAGCCTGGTGGCGCATATGAAGAACCCGCACGTTCCGGCAGTGCATATGAACACGCGTTTCCTGGTGACGGGCAGGGCGTGGTTCGGAGGCGGCGCGGATCTGAATCCGCCGATCCCCTATCCGCAAGACACCGAAGACTTCCACGCCCGGTTCCGCGCCGCCTGCGCCGCGCACAATCCGACCTATTACGAGCGGTTTTCGAAATGGGCGGACGAGTATTTCTACATCCCCCATCGCGGCGTCCATCGCGGGGTGGGCGGGATCTTCTACGACCATCTCGAATGTGAGGACGAGGACGCCTTCGCGCGCAATTTCGCCTTCACCAAGGATGTCGGCGAAGCCTTCCTCGACATCTTCCCTGAACTGGTGCGCCGCCGGATGGAAAGCGATTTCACCCCGGCCGACAAGCTGACCCAGCTCGAATGGCGGGGGCGCTACGCCGAATTCAATCTGGTGTACGACAGGGGCACTCTGTTCGGTCTCAAGACCGGCGGCAATATCGACGCGATCCTGATGAGCCTGCCGCCGGAAGCGGTCTGGACCTGATCAGTCGCGGTCGGCCCAGACGCGGACCCAGTCCACTTCCATCTGCACGCCGCCCGCCTTCACCGCGTCGACCGTGCTTTGCGGAATGCCGTAATAGGGCTTCTCGATCTTGTTGACCTTGCCCGGATAGACGCCGCCGATCGCGAAATTGAGGATCAGGTGCTTGGGCGTATCGAAGCGCCATTCGCCATAGCGTTCGATCTCTTCGCGCGTGACGGTATAGAATACGTCACCATCGACATCGAAGGCGATCTTCCGGTCGGTCCATTCCACGCCGTAGACGTGCCAGCCCATCGCGTTCTGCCCGGCGGGGAATTGCCGGCGTTCGACCAGCGGCGTCTCGCCCGAATAGCCGGGGCCATGGATTGCCACGGCGGTCCATTCAGGTTCGCCGACATATTCCATGATGTCGATCTCGCCCGTATAGGGCCATTGCCCGTTGCCGAGCAGCCAGAAGGCGGGCCAGGCGCCGCGTTCGCGCGGCATGCGGATGCGCGCTTCGGCGCGGCCATGCGTGAAATCGAACTTGCCGCGCGAATCGATCCGGCCCGAAATGAAATCGGCCTGGCGTTCCGTTTTGGTGTCGGCCCCCGGCTTCCACACCGGGCGCAGGATCAGCGCGCCGCCATCGGCGCCCGACACATCGTCGGAAAAAGCAATCGTTTCGGGGCTGTCGGTATAGGCCTGCTGTTCGTCGTTGACCCAGAAATCCATGCCTTCGACATTCCATTTGGCGCGGTCGAGCGCAGGCGCATCGAATTCGTCGGCAAAGATCAACTCGCGTTCGGCAGTTGCGGTTTGCACGGTGAGCGGCGCATCGGGCCGGTTCATCTGACTGGCTGGCTGGCATGCGGCGAGCGCGACCAGGCTTGCGAGCGCAAAACGGGTTTTCATCATCGACCTGCTCCCTGAATTTTCTTGTGAACGTTATCATGGAGGCATTGCGCGGCTTTGGCCAGCCCCGATGGCTGCCATCCAGTCAGCATCGCGAAAGCAGGGTTTGCGCATCGTGCCCGAAACTCGCAGAGCCTGCCTGCATTGACCGAACGAACAGATATTTTGCGGAGAAACCTTCATGCGTCGCATCGTCGCCCCTTTCGCCCTGCTGCTGGCCAGCACCGCCTGCACTTCGATGTCGGGTGAGATGCCCCTGTCCACCGCAACGCCCGAACCCATGGTTTCGCCCATTCTGACCGGGCCTGAAGCGCTCGATACGCTGACCTATGCGCAGCCGCAGATCGCGCGGGTCACGCATGTCGCGCTCGACCTGGCGCTCGATTTCGAAGGGCAGGGCATTGGCGGGACCGCGACGCTCGATGTGCTGGCCCGCGACGATGCGCGCGAGATCGTGCTCGATTCGAACGGGTTGCGCATCGCCAGCGTCACCGATGCTGCGGGCCGCGATCTGCCGTTCACCGTGGGTGAGGCGGTGGCCGAAGGCGGCAAGGGCGCGCCGCTGACCATCACGATGGGCGATGCGCGCACGATTCGCATCCGGTATGCCGCGCCCGAGGATGCCGAAGCGCTGCAATGGTTGAGCCCGGAACAGACCGCGGGCGGCGAATACCCGTTCCTCTTCAGCCAGGGCCAGGCGATCCTCAATCGCAGCTGGATCCCGACGCAAGACAGCCCCGGCATCCGCCAGACCTGGGAAGCGCGGATCACCGCGCCCAAGCCGCTCGACGTGGTGATGAGCGGGGTGCGCCAGGGCGAGCCGGAGGATCTGGGCGATGGACGCCGCGCCTTCCGCTTCGTGATGGACAAGCCGGTGCCGCCCTATCTGATCGCGATCGCGGCGGGCGATATCGATTTTCGCGCGCTCGGTCCGCGCAGCGGCGTCTGGGCCGAACCGTCGGTAATCGAACGGGCCGCGCGCGAAGTGGGCGATACCGAAGCGATGATCGCGGCGGCGGAAGACCTCTACGGCGAATATCGCTGGGGCCGTTACGACATGATCGTGCTGCCCCCCGCCTTTCCCTATGGCGGGATGGAAAACCCGGTGATGACCTTCCTCACCCCCACCTTCATCGCGGGCGACCGGTCGAACAACGGCCTCGTCGCGCACGAGCTGGCGCATAGCTGGTCGGGCAATCTGGTTACCAATGCGGTGTGGGGCGATGGCTGGCTGAACGAAGGCGTCACCAGCTATTTCGAAAACCGAATCGTGGAAGAAGTCTACGGCAAGAAGCGCGCCGAACAGGAAGCCGCGCTCGCCTTTGCGAATATCGAGGAGACGCTGGCCGAAGTCGGCCGGGATGCGCCGGGCACCGCGCTTCATAATGATGGCAGCGGCGAACTGATCGGCAGCGCCATCGCCTACGACAAGGGGCATTTCTTCATGCGCACGGTCGAACGGATCGTGGGTCGTGAACGCTTCGATGCGTGGCTGCGCCAGTGGTTCGACAACCACGCTTTCGAACCGGCGACCAGCGCGCTGCTGCTCGCCGACATGCAGGAAAACCTCGTCCGCTCTCCCGCCGAAGCGGAGCGCCTCATGCTGCGCGAATGGATTTTCGAGCCCGGCCTTCCGAGCAATGTCGCGCGTCCCGATCCGGCGGCCTTCGCCGCAGTGGATAGCGCGGTCGACACCTACGCAAGCAATGGCACGATCCCCGCTGGCTGGAACGGCTGGACTGCGGCGGAGCGGATGCGCTTCCTCGACAACATCCCCAAGGATCGCAGCGCGGCGCAGCTTGCCGAGCTGGACCGGCAGCTGAACCTGTCAGGGACTGGCAATAACGAGATCCGCTTCCTGTGGCTCGAACTGGCGCTCGCCAATCGGTACGAGCCGGCGGTGCCGCAGGCCGAAGAATTCCTCGCTCGCGTGGGCCGCGCGAAATTCGTGCGGCCGCTATTCGCAGTGCTGATGGGCGAGGGCGAATGGGGCCAGCCGATCGCGCGGCGGATCTACGCCCAAACGCGGGACAGCTATCATGCCGTGACGCGGGCCGGCGTCGATCGGGTGCTGGGGATCGCCGGATAAGCGGCCTTGTCCCGGCCCGGCGTCGAAAAGAGCCGATCGACGCCGGGCCACGGCAGGTTTTGCGTTGCAATAAACAGCCCGCCACCGCACATCTAGCGACGATGCTGCGCCAGTACGAACTTGTGGAACGGGTCAAGGAATACGACCCCGACGCCGATGAGGCGATGCTCAATCGCGCTTATGTCTATACCGTGCAGAAGCACGGTACCCAGACGCGGGCGAGCGGCGATCCGTATTTCAGCCATCCGGTCGAAGTCGCCGGACTGATGACCGATCTCAAGCTCGACCAGGAAACGATCGCTACCGCGCTTCTGCACGATACGGTGGAAGATACGCTCGCCACTATCGCCGATATCGAGCTGAACTTCGGCCCCAAGGTGGCGCGGCTGGTCGATGGCGTCACCAAGCTGTCGAAGATCGAACAGATGCCCGAAAACGAGCGGGCGGCGGAAAACCTCCGGAAATTCCTGCTCGCGATGAGCGAGGACATCCGCGTGCTGCTCGTCAAATTGGGCGACCGGCTGCACAATATGCGCACGCTCCATTTCATTAAGAATCCGGACAAGCGCCAGCGCATCGCGCGCGAGACGATGGATATCTACGCCCCTCTCGCGGAGCGGGTGGGGATGTATGAATATATGCGCGAGATGCAGCTGCTCGCCTTCGAACAGCTGGAGCCCGAAGCCTATCGCACCATCGAGAACCGTCTCGATCAACTGCGTGCGCTCGACACCGGGCAGGTCGACAAGATCGCACTCGATATCAAGCACGCGCTCGCCGAGGCGGGATTGAAGGTCGAAGTGACGGGCCGCGAGAAGCACCCTTATTCGATCTGGCGCAAGATGGCCGAACGCCATGTCAGCTTCGAACAGGTGACCGACATCATGGCCTTCCGCGTTATCACCGATGACGAGGCGGATTGCTACGCGGCCTTGGGCGTCCTCCACCGCACGTGGCAATTCCTGCCGGGCAAGTTCAAGGACTACATCTCGACGCCGAAGACCAACGGCTATCGCAGTCTTCACACCAGCCTGATGTACGAAAATTCGATGCGCGTCGAAGTGCAGATCCGCACGCGCGAAATGCATCGGCTGAACGAATTCGGCCTCGCCGCGCACTGGGCCTACAAGCAGGGTGGCGCGAGCGGTACGGTCAGGCCGGACGGGCAGGTCGGCTGGCTGCGCGATCTGATCGAGATCGTCGATACGAGCCACGATCCCGAAGAACTGCTCGAACATACCAAGCTCGCCATCTATCAGGATCGCATCTTCGCCTTCACGCCCAAGGGCGCGCTGTTCCAGCTTCCCAAAGGGGCGACGCCGGTCGATTTCGCCTTCGCGGTGCACAGCGATCTCGGCACGCAGACCGTGGGCGCGAAGATCAACGGCCGCCACGTTCCGCTGCGCACGCCGCTGGCGAATGGCGATGTGGTGGAGATCATCAAGGGCAAGGAGGCCGAGCCGCAATTGTCCTGGCTGGCCTTCGTCGTCACCGGCAAGGCGCGCGCCACCATCCGCCGCGCAGTGCGGCTGAAGGAGCGCGCCGAACTCGCCGAGATCGGCCAGAAACTCTATCAGGAAATCGCCGCCAAGGTTCCTGCCAAGATCGGCAAGAAGGCGCTCGGCGAAGCGCTCGAACGTCTCGAAATGGAAGAGCCCGAAGATCTTTATTTCGCGATCGGTTCGGCCAAGATCGAGGACAGGGAGGTGATGGAGGCGCTGCTGCCCGGCTGCACCACCGAATTGCCTGAGGGGCAGGACTGGACGCCGGGGAAGAAAGCGCTCTCGATCCGCGGTCTGACGCCGGGCGTCGGCTTCGACCTCGCGAAATGCTGCCATCCGGTTCCCGGCGACCGGATCGTCGGCACGCGGCGCACGGGCGAGAAGGTGGAGGTCCACACGATCGACTGCCACCGGCTGGCGAGCGGGATCGATTCAGACTGGATCGACCTCTCGTGGACGCGTCAGTCGGTCGGCGCGGTGGGGCGGCTGTGCGTGACGCTTTACGACCGGCCCGGAACCTTGGCCGAGATGGCGGGCATATTCGCCCAGAACAACGTCAACGTGACCTCGCTGGATCAGGTCCAGCTCGACCATCCCTTCACGACCTACGAGGTCGACCTGCAGGTGCAGGATCTGGCGCATCTGACGCGGATCCTGAGCGCCCTGAGAGCCAGCGACTCGGTCGCGCAGGCGGAGCGTATCTAGTCGCCTTCAGTCGGCAGGCGACGTCCTTACCGGCACGGGGATGTTGCAGATATCCGCGCCGCCCGCAGGCACGATGAAGAACGGATCGCGCCGATTGGCCCGCGCTTCGGCATAGCGGGCGAAGGTCTCGCTTTCGGTCGAGAGATATTCGAAACGGGGCTGTTCGGCGGCGGGCAGATCGCTCGCCACTCGGATCGAGCGGATCGGCGTGCGCTCGTCCGTTTCCTCGCTCGTATAGAAACCCAGAGCGCCCGATCCGCGCGGGAGCGAGGAGAGGTGCTCCATTCCCGAAACGATCCGGCCGACGAGCGCGATATTTCGGTCGAGATGGCGCGGCGCATGGCCGATCACCGTGTATAGCTCCGCGCCCGAGCCGGTGTCGGGCGACATCCCTCGTCCGACGCCGACCATGCCGTAGCAATGGACGGGCCAGACAACTTCCGAGCTTCCTTCTCCCGCCCCGGCTCCGAATGGCCAACCTTTGATCATCATTGTTTCTACAGCGTAACTATCCCCTTGTTGTCGTTCGATTATCTGCCGCACCTGCGGCAAGTCTGGCATGCCGCCCCGCTCAATGAGGTCCGCCACCGCCGACATCCGCTGAGTGGCAGTGACCGGATAAAGCGGCTGAATTTCGAAAGGAGCAACATAGTCGCTCTCCTCCATCACCCGCAGCCCCTCCGGCAAAGACTTCGCCGCACCCTCCGCCTCCGGATTGTCGTAATTGGGATCGCCCCACTGGACGACGTAATTGTCCTGCACTCGATTGACGCTGATCCCGTCATACCAGCCCGCGCGGGCGAGGGTGCGGATATTGGCGACCCAGCCTTGGCTGAAAGGTTCGGGCATCAGTTGGATCACGACCTTGCGCGGCTCCCCGTCCCGGTCCGGGGCCAGCATCATCACCAGAAGATCTTCGGCGGGAATCGCGCCCCATTCGTCCGCTGACGCCTCAGCGACGATTTGGTTTGGACTCGGCGCATCCTGAGCGATTGCGGGGATGGGCAGGGCTAGGGTGGCCAGGGCGGCGGTGAGGGTGCGGATCATGGCCGCCATCCTGCCACGCATATCCTTACTTGCAAGCGCGCATCGCCCGGCTAGGCTTGCAGGCGATGGAGCACACTCCCCGCATCGCGATCCTCGTCGCCCGCCTCACCGATGGGCCTGTATCCTGCCTCGCTTCGCTTAACGGCCAGCGCGGCTTTCACGAGGACGATCTGTTCCTCGCGACCGGGACCGATTGGGCCGAAACGCTGAACCGCGCGTGGGAGACCGCGATCGCGACGGAACGCGATTACGATGCGTTTCTGTGGATCGACGAAGATCTGATCCTCGATCACGGCGCGCTCGATCGCCTCTTCGCGGATGCGGTCATGGTCGCGAACCCGCACGAGCCGCTGGTGATGGCGGGCGCGGTGCTGGCCCCTTCGCGCGATCGCCCTGTCGGCGGCGCTTTCGTCCAGCGCGATCCGGCCCACCCGCTCGAACTCGATCTGATAAGGGCCGACCGCGTACCGCAAATGGCAGCGAGCGTTTCGGGCGAGGCTGTGCTGGTCACGCGCGCCGCTCATGCCGAACTCGGGATTCTGGACGCTGGGCTGGACGGGCCGCGCGCCGCGCTCGATTACGGGTTGCGCGCTTACGAAGCGGGCGTACCGGTGATGCTTGCGGGCGAACCGGTCGGCGTGCTCGCAAGCGAACGGAAACCCATCGTCTGGTCCGAAGATGCCGCGATCGCATCCCGGCATGCGCCCGGCCTGCTGGAAAGAGTGCGCAACGCCTTCGGTCTGTGACCCCGGATTTTCGGTCCCAAGCCAGGCCCGATCATCCCCCGCTTGCACACGCGGCATACGACCGCTAGAGCGCCGCCTTCCCGATCCCGGCGCATATTGTCGCGCCGACCCGGGAATGCGGAGCAGTGGCCGAGTGGTCGAAGGCGCACGCCTGGAAAGTGTGTATACGGTAACCCCGTATCGAGGGTTCGAATCCCTCCTGCTCCGCCACTCCTTTTGCGGATTTTGCTCAATGGCTGCTGATCGTTGCAGGCGCCGCTCGATGCCGCGCTCGCGATCATTGCGCGAGATAGGCGCGCCAGATTTGCTTCCCGATCCGATCGTAACGGACCATCGCCTCGATCAGGCTTTGCAAACCGTCGGAAGGACACAGCGCTTCGGGTAGAAGCGGATCGCGCGTGATCTGCCTGATGGCCCTGCGGCCGAGCTGCAACGTTTCCGCTGCGGCGGCGGGGAGCTCCATGCTCTCCACGACAATGGCGCTTCGATCGAGATGTTCGGCGAGCGAGAGGTGGGCCGCGCACAGCGCCTCGCCCTGCCAGAGCGATCGATAGCGTTCGACGCGATCCTTATCCACTTCGCGAGCCTCGATTACGAGCAACGAGGATACCGCTTCGAGACTGGCCAAGCGGCTTCGTGCGGCATCGGCCCCTGCGATGAGATTGTCCGGGCGCGCCCAGACATTGGTTTCGGCTTCGGCGAACCCTTCCAGCTCGAGCGCACGCAATGTCCGCCGCCAAGCTGTCCGGTCGGCCCGCTCCTGGGGGCCGGCAATGGCAAGCAGCCAATGCCCCTGCCATTCGACCCGGCTGCTCAATCGCGTGCGCCATCCGAGAATGCGCTGCTTGAGCGGCTCTGCCTTGGGACCGATCGCGTAACGTCCGCGAGCGATCGGGCGCACCCGCCCGTCGGCCTTCAATCGGGTCAGGGCCGTGCGGATGCCGGGCGCTTCGATACCGAGAGCTGCCCCTGCACGGACCAGCTCGGCGACCGAGAAATCGGCCGGATCGCCGGTATCGAAGAGGTCGAGGATCACGGTCCTTGCGCTCATCATCTCGGGGCCGGCCTTGTCAATTAGCATGTTGCGCGTTTCGTCCAAACGTGACAGGTTGTGAAACAACTTGATGGGAGGCAGGAATGGTGCCGCTTGAAGGCATAACGGTAATCGATCTCACCAGCGTTGTCGCGGGGCCGCTTGCTACCCAGATTCTCGCCCAGCAGGGTGCCCGCGTCTGGAAGGTCGAGCCGCCCGAAGGCGATCGTTCGCGGTTTCTGGGGGCGGTGGCATCTCCCGCTTTCAGTTCGACGCATGTCGCGCTCAACGCGGATAAGCAGTCGATCGCCATCGATCTGGGCTGTCCGGACGGAATTGCGATGCTGCGCCGACTGGTGCCCGAGGCGGATCTGTTGATTCACAATTTCCGGCCCGGCGTGATGGAGCGGATGGGGCTCGGCGTCGATGCTCTGCATGCGCTCCGTCAGGATCTCGTCATAGCCAGGATCAGCGGATTCGGACCGGAAGGCCCGATGAGCGCGGTGCGCGCCTACGATCCGATCGTGCAGGCGGAAGCCGGCATGGCGACATGGACCAGCGATGGTCCGATCCTCGCGCCACAGTGGATGTGCGACAAGAATGCAGGGCTTTATGCCGCACAGGCAGCCACCGCAGCGCTGTTTGCTCGCGAACGCAGCGGGAAGGGGGCGGTGATCGACATTTCCATGCTCGAAGCTGCAATCGCCTATGGGTGGATCGACCTGCATGGCGATCTCGCTTTCCCCGATAGCCCATCGCGTATGCCGGATATCGGCTCGGTCTATCGCCCATGGGCGACGAGGGACGGCTGGATCGTGGTGGTCATGCTGTCGCAGGACGAATTCGAAGGGTGGGCACGCGCGATCGAAGCCACGGATTTGCTCGAAAATCCTCTCTTCGCCGACATGACCAAGCGGTTTCTCAACTGGAACGAGCTGAGGGCGTCTTGTGCTCCGCGCATTGCCAGGCTTACGACCAAGGAAGCGGTCCGACGCCTCGCCGAAGAAGGGGTGCCGTCTGGGGTGGTCAATCGTTCCGGATCGCTGCCCGACCACGTGCAGGTGGCTCATGACCAATTCGTGACCGTCACCCACCATCCGCAGGCAGGCCGCGTCCGCCGAACGCGCCCCGTGGCGCGGTTCGATGGCGCGAGATGCGAACTCGATAGCCATGCGCCGCGAGTGGGAGAACACAGCCACAGTGTCCTCCAGGCGGTCGGGCTGAGCCCGGCGGAAATCTCCGCTGCCTTCGAAAGCGGCGCCGTGCACGCGCCCGGGGAGAAGAACTGATGGATTTCGAAACGCTGACTTACTCGGTGGATAATCGCATCGCGACGATCACGCTCGATCGCCCCGAACATTTCAATGCGATCGCGCATAAAATGCCGCGCGAGATCCGCGCCGCAGTCGAGCTGGCGGAAGCCGATCACGATGTCCATGTCATCATCGTGCGCGGCGCGGGGCCCGGCTTTTGCGCAGGTTACGACCTTAAACACTATGCGGAGCGCAAGGGTGCCATCAGCGGTTCGCAGGACGTGCCGTGGGATCCCACGCTCGACTTCCAGATGATGTGGCGCAACACGCAGGATTTCATGGCTCTCTGGCGCGCGACCAAGCCGACGATCGCGCGGGTTCACGGCGCGGCGGTCGCGGGTGGGTCCGACATCGCATTGTGCTGCGATTTCCTGATCATGGCCGAGGATGCGCGCATCGGATATCCGCCCGCGCGCGTCTGGGGTGTGCCCACGCCGGCGATGTGGGTTTACCGCCTGGGTCCGCAGATGGCGAAGCGGATGATGATGACCGGCGACCTGATCGACGGGCGCGAAGCGGTGCGTATCGGCCTCGCGCTGGAGGCCGTGCCGGAGGCGGCGCTCGACGATGCGGTCGATCGCCTTGCGGGCAGACTGCGCGGCGTTCCCAAAAATCAGCTGATGATGACCAAGACGGTCGTCAATCAGGCCTATGACAATATGGGTCTGAACACGACGCAGATGTTCGCCACTTTGTTCGATGGCGTCTCGCGCCATTCGCCGGAAGGTATCTGGTTTCGCGAACGCGCTCAGGAAGTCGGCTTCAAGCAAGCGGTAGCCGAACGCGACAGCGGCGATCCGATCGCGAGCCAGGTGTCGAAGCGCATGCCGAAAGAGGACTGAGAGACAAGGATGAAAACGCCGATACCGACAATCGAACGGCGCGACACGCACGAGGTGCTGAACCAACCGCCGCCCTTCGAGGACGTCAATCTGTTTACGAGCGATCGCGGCCTTGCCGAGGCCTTTTCGCACGCGGGGGGCGACACGGATGCGGCGCGTCTCGAAGCGCTTGGCGAACGCTGCGGATCGGCCGAAGTGATCGCATGGGGCGTCGAAGCCAATCGGAATCCGCCGGTTCTGGAAAGTTTCGACCGCTATGGACACCGCATCGACGAGGTGCGATTCCATCCCGCCTATCACGAATTGATGCGCCTCGGCCTCGATGCGGGGTTCGCGGCGTCGGCATGGTTGCCCGGCGAGAAAGGGCATGCGCTTCACGCGGCAATCCTGTTCCTGACCGGGCAGGCCGATTCCGGCACCAGTTGCCCGATGACGATGACCTATGCCGCTGTGCCTGCGCTGCGCGCCGAGGCCGCTGTCGCCGAGGCATGGCTGCCGCGTATTCTTGCAAGCCGCTACGATCCAGCCTTCCGCCCGCCGGAGGAAAAAGCGGGCGTCACGATCGGCATGGCGATGACGGAAAAGCAGGGCGGCAGCGACGTGCGGGCCAACACCACGCACGCCGTCCCTGTCGCAGAGGCGGGGTGGTACAGCCTCACAGGCCACAAATGGTTCTGCAGCGCGCCGATGTGCGATGCATTCCTGACGCTCGCCTATGCCGAGGGAGGCCTGACCTGCTTCCTCGTGCCGAGATGGCTTCCGGACGGGGAACGCAATGCGGGCTTCCGGATCATGCGCCTGAAGGACAAGCTGGGCGATCGATCCAACGCTTCGTCGGAGATCGAATATCATGGTGCGCTGGCGCAGCGTGTCGGCCCCGAAGGGCGCGGGGTCGCGACCATCATTCAGATGGTCCAGCACACGCGCCTCGATTGCGTGGTCGGATCGGCGCAACAGATGCGCGGCGCGCTTGCCCAGGCGCTCTGGCATACAGCGCACCGCTCCGCCTTCCAGAAGCGCCTGATCGACCAGCCGGCGATGGAAGCCTTGCTTGCAGACCTTGCCATCGAAAGCGAAGCGGCGACCGCATTGGGCTTCCGGCTTGCACAGGCTTTCGACGATAGCGATCCCTTGGCGCGCCTGTTGACCCCGATCGCCAAGTACTGGGTGTGCAAGCGGGCGCCCGGAATGGTCTACGAAGCGATGGAAGCGCATGGAGGCGCGGGTTATGTGGAAACAGGACCGATGCCGCGCCTGTTCCGGCAGTCTCCGCTGAACGCGATCTGGGAAGGCTCGGGCAATGTCATTGCGCTCGACGTGCTGCGCGCGATCAATCGCGAGCCTGACGGAGTGGAAGCGCTGCAGGCCTATCTGGCCAAGGCGCGCGGTCGCATTGCGGCCTACGATGCTTGGATCGACGGGATCGATTTGCGCGGCATAGGGGAAGGAACGGCGCGATTGCTGGTCGAAAGACTGGCCCTAGCAGCGCAGGCGGCGGTGCTGATCGGACAGGATAATCCGATCGCCGAAGCCTTCTGCCGTCTGCGGCTCGAGCCGCGCGGTCATGCCTTCGGTGCCTTCGATGCCGCAATCGATACGCGCGCAATCATCGACCGTGCGATGCCTTCGACATGAGCGTCCGGATTTCAGACGAAGGCGCGGTTCGTACCGTCACGATCGATCGGCCGGAATGCCGGAACGCCGTCGATCCCGAAACGGCCGTTGCATTGCGCCAGGCGTTCACCGAGTTCGAGGAAGACGACAGCCTGGCGGCAGCTGTCCTGACCGGGGCGGGCGGATATTTCTGTGCCGGCTTCGACTTGAGGGCTGTGGGCCGGGGTGACGACGCGTATGAGCCAGAAGGTGTCGGACCGATGGGGCCGACGCGAATGCTGGTGTCGAAACCGGTCATCGCCGCAGTCGAGGGTCATGCGGTCGCAGGGGGGCTTGAACTCGCCCTGTGGTGCGATCTGCGCGTCGCCTCGCGCAGTGCGGTGTTCGGCGTGTTCTGCCGCCGCTGGGGCGTCCCTTTGATCGACGGTGGTACGGTTCGCTTGCCGCGCATCGTGGGCCAGGGAAGGGCGCTCGATATGATCCTGACAGGGCGGCCGGTCGATGCCGATGAAGCTCTGGCGATGGGGCTTGCCAATCGCGTGGTCGACGAAGGCGGCGCGCTTGGCGCGGCGCAGGAACTGGCGGCGCAAATCGTGCGCTTTCCCGCAATGTGCATGCGGATCGATCGCATGTCCGTCTATCGCCAGTGGGATTTCGACCTCGCCGACGCGCTTCGCTTCGAAGGGCGCGAAGGGGCCAAGCCGTTGCGCGCCGAAGCGAGCGCTGGCGCGAGCCGGTTCACGAGCGGAGCAGGGCGCGGCGGCAAAGTGGAATAAGACTTCTCTCTCTCTCGCCACCACTCGCTCGCCAAGCGGATATATCAAGGAGCCAAGATCATGGCCCCGATAATACCCGATCGGGACCCAAGACGCGGTGCGACGATTGTGTGCCGCGTCCCTCCCGGCAGATAGCCGGCATCGAGTTCGCGTGTCCGCGCAGCGATCCGTTCGCGCAGGTTCGGCGTTTCGAGAACACCGCCCCCCAGGACCACCGTTTCCACCGATGTCGACGCGAACAGCGTGTGGCAGGCCTGAGCGAGGTATCCCGCCACGCGGTCATGCGCGGGATGGGTAGGGGGCAGGTCCGACAGCGTCGCTCCCCAGCGCGCGGATATGGCCGGTCCTCCGGCAAGGCCTTCCAGGCAATCTCCGTGAAAAGGGCAGACCCCTTTAAACTCGACATCTTCTACGGGACGACGCGGGTAGTAATGGCCCATTTCGGGATGGGCGGCGCCATGGACGCAGCGTCCGTCTATGACCAGGCCCACACCGATCCCGGTGCCCACGGTCATATAGGCCAGCGAACCCGCTTCGTCCCGCGCCTGCGCCTCGGCGAGCGCGGCGGCGTTGACGTCGGTCTCGACCGCGACGGGGACGCTCAGACCCTCGGCAAGCGCACCGGCGAAATCGTACCGGCTCCAGCCCGGCTTGGGGGTGGCCAGGATATGACCATGGTCCGGCCGCTGCTGATCGAGCCCGACCGGGCCGAACGTCGCCAGGCCCAGCGCCGATATGGCGGGTTGCGAGGCAAACCAGTCGAGCGCGTCGGCGACCGTTTCGTCCGGGCCACGGGTGGGAATGGTGTGCGTGGCGGCGATCGAGTCCGGCGAAGGTCCGACCGCGAGGACGCACTTGGTGCCGCCCGCCTCTATTCCGCCGATCATCGCGCCTGCACCTCGCCAGCCAGGCTGACGGTTTCGCTATCGAAAGCAAGCTGCAGGAGCGGGGCAGGCGCACCGACGAATCCGTGCGCCCCCGGATCGTCGACGAAACTCGCCGCGATGCCTTCCGCACTCACGAACCAGCTATAGGCGCGGCGGGGATCGTCCGCCGGATTGGCGAGCACGAGGCCGCTGCCGTTGAGCGGAGCCCACGGCCCCGACAGCGAGTGTGAAGCCATGCCATACAGTCCGGTCGGTCCGGCATTCGCATCGGGCGCAAAGGTTGACGTCTGTGTCACCCAGAAAAGATAATACATTCCGTTGCGAAAAACGACATGGGCGCGTTCGAGCTCGTTGTTGACGCCATCCGCATGGACGAGCGGCGGCAAGAGCGACCATCCCGACCCGTCCCGCCGTGCTAACCCGACAGCGCCGTTGTAATCCGAACCGGTCGCGGCGAGCGATGCGGTGAAGACGAGATATTCCGCGCCATCCATCGGATCGCGGAAGAAGGCCGGATCGCGAAACGCCTTGATCCGGCCCGGCTCGCCGTGATGCTCGTCCGCCGCGCAATATTCGGGGGTCAGAGTCTCGATCGAGGGGCGGGGGGCAGACCATTCTCCGATCGCTCCATCATCTGAAACGGGCGCGCTCGCTTCGAACAGGCGCTGCTGATAGCCGCCGGACCGCCCGACGATACCGGCGCCGGTGAAGAACAGCGTCAGCCTACCTTCGTCGAACAGGGCGGAACCGGCCCATTCGCGTTCATAAGGCACGGAAAATCGTGGAAGGACGGCTCCCCTGTCCACCCATCCTTTTTGCTCGCGCACGAGCCAGCGGATGTCGGCTTCGAAATGTCGGGCCTCGGGATCGCCCCGATCGGGCGCCGACAGGGCCATCCACATCTCACGCGGCCCCAATCGGGCGATCGATCCGTCACGATTTTGGACCGGCCACATATCCCAATAATATCGGTCCTCGCTCCCCACCGGTCGCGGCGCGTTGCCGATTTTCGGGACTGACGGGCAGCTTTCGGGTGCGATCGCGGCCGCGTGGGCCCTGGTCCATGCAGTGGTCACGGTGCGTCCTCGGATTATCTCGAAACAAAGCGATGCTGGCCGGACCGATAAGCGAACCGGTCCGGCCAGCGGGGGGATCAGAAGTCGAACCGTACGGAAGCCGACAGCGTGCGCCCGTTGATCGAACGGGCACGGACGATCCCGTTCGCTGGAATCGCGCCTTCCTCCGCTTCGGTAAATCCTTCGACGTCGAAGACATTGTTGGCGTTCAGTGACAGGGTGATCCCGTCCGCCGGTCGCAGATTGACGAAGGCGTTGACGGCGGTGAAGCCGAGGAGGACGAGCTGGTTGCTGTCCTGCGCGTAGCTATCGCTGGTGCCTACCGCATTCACGCCCAGTCCGAACAGCTCGCTGTCATAGGCCGCGGTCGCCTGATAGATCCAGTCGGCCTGGCGGCGCGGCATGTTGCCGACATTGGCCGGGCTGATATTGTCGCGGTCGATCTCGGCATCGGTGTAAGTCGCACCGCCCGACAGGCTGAACGGACCCATCCGGTAAGAGCCTTCCAGCTCCACGCCGCGCGCCTTGTAGGCCCGGCTGAAGACGGTCTGGGTGGTCGCTTCGAAATTCTCCTCCTCGGTCCGCGCATCGAATGCCGTGGCGTAAAAGGACAGGCCGCCGGCGCGATATTTGACGCCGATTTCCGCCTGCTTGACGAAATCGACTGCTACGTCGCTATTGCGCAACTCGCCGGTAGCCGGATCGATATTGTTGGCGTTGAACAGGATGCGATCCGCATTGGCCCGGCCACCCCGGCTGTAGCGCCCGAAGATCGAGAAGGAGTCCGAGACGAGATAGTTCGCACCGACCGAGTAGGAGAGGTAATCCGTGTCGTAATCGACCAGGGCCGCGCCTGTGGTGGGCAGCACGCTGACCAGCGTTTCGGCCCGGTTGATGGCCCCGTTTCCGTTGATGTCACGAGTCGTCACCGGCCCGTCGCCGAAGGTACGACCCTTGGCCTCGCTGAAATCCCAGCGGATGCTGCCATCGAGAGACAGTCCGCCGAATTCCAAGCCCAGAGCGGCGAAGGGCGCCTTGGTCGTATATTCGAGATCGTAGGAGCGGCGGCAGCAATTGCCGAAGAACGCCGCGCTGTACCCGACCGTGCCGTTCTGGGTCTGCGGCACGCCTGCCGCATTGCGGACATCCAGCAACACGGCATCGCCATCGCCCTGGACGCTCATCAGATGCGAAGTCCACAGCCAGGCGGTGTCGATATCCTGCTGCGAATAATAGAAACCGCCCGTCAGGCTTGCCGAACCGCCGCCGACATCGAATTCGGTCGTCGCCCGCAGATCGTTGGTCAGATTGTCGAGGCTGTTGAGCCTCGTGTTGAAAGTGACGATGTTGGCCACCAGCCCGTTGCCGCCGAGCGATGCTGGATTGGCGACGATCTGGCCTGCCTGCGGGCCGGTGGCATAAAAGAGGCTCGAGCTCGGACCGCCGATCGCATCGGCGGCGGCCTGCGCTCCGGTCACGCTACCCGGGAAGGGCGAGACGAACGCGCCGCTGATGTCGGCATAGCGGAAGCGATTGGTCACCGTAAAACCGCCGACATCGAACTCAGCTTCAAAGCCGCCGGCCAGCACTTTGGGGTGCATACCTTCATCGATGTTGTAGGTCTGGACCTGGTTCGCTTGATCGAGGGTCGTGATCGGCCTGAAATTGCGCGAATGGAGCGAATTCGAATTGATCGAGAAATTCGCGATGCTGGTATAGGTCGGGTCGGCATCGCTGCCGGTCACGAATACCGGGTTCGGCAGGTAGGCGACCGAGTGATCGTTCAGATACTTGCCGTAGACGCGCACATAGCCGTTTGCGAAATTGCGGGTGATATTGGCTTTGATCTGGCCGCCGCGTGACCCGTCATAACCGACATCGCGCGGACCGTCGCCGATATGGCTGAAACCGCCGATGTGGAAATCGGTGTTGTCATCGATGCTGCCGCCATAGTCGAAATCGGCGCGGAACTCGCGATAGTCCAGCCCGGCGGTCAGACCCAGCGATCCGCCTTCGCGCGTGCCGGTCTTGGAAATGAAATTGATGACGCCGCCGGGCGAATTTGACGCGAAGGTCGATGCGGACCCGCCGCGCACCGCTTCGACTCGAGCAACCGAATAGTCGGTACGAAGGAAGATGTCGGCATTGCCGAACGTGATGTCGCCGAATTCGAGGATCGGAAGACCGTCTTCCTGAAGCTGCAGGAACTTGGCACCGCCCGAAGCGACCGGCAGACCGCGCACGGCGATATTGGCATTCCCATCGCCGCCCGAGCTTTCCGAACGGATGCCCGGAATCTGGCGGATGAGTTCTGCCGAAGACCGCGGCGCGAGATCGACGAGCGCCTCGCTGTCGATCGAACTGACGGAAACCGAGCTGTCCAGCACGTTCTGACCGCGCGCGACTGCCGTGACGACGATCTCCGATGCGTCGATGACGGGCGGATCTTCTTCCGATGTGGCGGCATCCTGCGCCATGGCAGGCATGGCGAAAGCCGAAAGCGCAGCGCTCAGGGCAAGGGTGTGACGGATTTTCATGGCAGCTCTCCTCCTGCATTCGCGTCGATGGCGCGATTCGACCTTAGGACTACCTCTCCTGCAATCGTTTGCAACCGATTTGTTGCAAACGATTGCAAATCGTACTCCGTGCTGTCATCAAGTCGCTCAAGAGCTCCCATCGAGAGGGCCCCAGACGAGAGGATCCGCCATGAAAAACGCGGCAAAACCAAGGCTTTCCCTGCTTCGAATCGTCGAAATGAATATCGGCTTTTTCGGGCTGCAATTCAGTTTCGGGCTGCAACAGGCCAATATGGGGCCGATCTACGGTTTCCTGGGCGCGGACGAGGCCACCATGCCGCTTCTGTGGCTGGCGGGTCCGATGACCGGCCTGATCGTCCAGCCCATCGTTGGCGCATTGAGCGATCGTACGTCGAGCCGTTTGGGGCGTCGCACTCCTTATTTCCTGATCGGTGCGATCCTGTGTTCGCTGGCTCTGTTCGCCATGCCGTATTCGCCCACATTGTGGGTCGCGGCTTCGCTGCTGTGGATCCTCGATGCGGGCAACAATATCACGATGGAACCCTATCGCGCCTACGTTTCCGACCGCCTCGCGCCCGACCAGCGGCCCGTAGGGTTCCTCACGCAAAGCGCCTTCACCGGTCTCGCGCAGACGCTGAGCTATCTGGCGCCGACTCTGCTGACGGCGTTCTTCGCGAAGGACGTAATCGACGCGAACGGCGTTCCGGCGATCGTGAGAGTGGCTTTCATCATCGGAGCGATCCTGTCGATCAGCACGATCGTGTGGTCGATCTGGCGCGTGCCGGAATTGCCTCTGAGCGAAGCGGAACAGGCGGACCTCGCCGCGCGCCCGCTATCCGCGTCATCCGCCTTTTCGGACATCGCAACCGCCATTCGCGAGATGCCCAGGCCGATGCGCCAGCTTGCCTTTGCGATGCTGTGCCAGTGGTATGCAATGTTCGTGTACTGGCAGTACATAGCCTTTGCGATTGGTCGTTCGCTCTACGATACTGCCGATCCCCAAAGCGCGGCCTTTCGTGAAGCGACGCTCACCGCGCAGCAGATCGGTGCTTTCTACAATTTCATCGCCTTCGCTTCCGCCTTGGCCCTGATCCCGATCGTGCGCCGTCTGGGAGCGCGATCGGTCCATGCGGTTTGCCTTGCCGCGTCGGGCGCGGCGATGCTGTTGATACCGGGGATGGAAGCCAAGGCCGGACTGTTCGTGCTGATGCTG
>NZ_LWFF01000001.1 GCF_001635685.1 Erythrobacter sp. HI0063 | reverse complement strand
CCAGCCTGTCCATGGTCCGGACGTCGTCGCAAGAACCCCTCGACCAGCGCTACGATGGCAGGCTCAAGCCTTAAGCCATTCGTGCCCTGCGCAACTAACCATCCAATCTTAGCGACGGCGAGCAAGAGACAGTCCAGCTCGACGTGATCGCGCAGGTTCCGCCAGGCTCCATCGCTGGCCGGCCGCGGAACGCTCGATTTCGCTGCGACGAGATCGAACGGCACGCCCATGCGCAACAAAAGCTGGCTGAGATGTGTCCAGGTTCTACCTCCCCCTTTCATCATCAGTCCGAGATCGAGATGCGGTCGAGGGCCTTTTCGGCCAGGCTGGTCGATGAGCTGCGGTGGCAGCCGGAGACCGTGGGCAATGCTAGCGTGCAGCAAGATCGGCACGTCGGTCGCCAATCCGCCATAGGTGATGACGGGTTTGTCGTCATTCGCTCGCAGATAATCGAATACCTTGCTGATTACGCCTTTTTCATCGATCCAGTCCCGTTCGCTCCAGCTGCCGATTTCGCCGGTGCTAACCCTGCCTTCCTCGTCGATGGTGAACTGGAACGCAGCTGCAGCCATGACACGTTTCACCGCGACCGCGTGACGACTGGAGCCAGGATCCATAGCCTGATGTAATTTGTAGAGGTTCTTGTCCCAGAAGAATTCCGCGTCGAGCGCGATATACGTTTTTGCCACTCCGCTTTTCCTTTCACTTAGTGTTGGCATCATCACGCTTCGTCAGAAGGGGAGCGGGCGCGCCCGCTCGAGCGCTCGCCATGCCTGCCACGCGGCGGCGAGCGATGTCCGCTGGTGCGGCGAACATTGCGACCACAGGAAGGCTGCCCACAGGCACTGTGCTTCCTCCGGTGCCCTGCGCGATCGTGACAGCATGTTTGAACCGGGACCGGCTCGCTCGATCCGGTATGCGGCAGAAATCTCTTCCAGCACGCTGTTTGCGCATTCGAGCGGGAGAATATCGAGGTCCGGACGACCTCGCTGAAGCAGTTGCAGGTCAGCCGGCGGCAGCGGTCCTCCGGCGGCGAATGCGTGCCGCAGGTAGTGCTGCGACGTGCGCGACGCCCGCGCGATCAATGTCGCACCTGTCGGAATGCGCTCGGCCAGTCCGCCCAGAATGTCGGCCCGGTTCGCTGTCCGATCGAACGCGCGGTGATCGACAGCGAACCTTGCGCCTCCCTTTTGTTCGCAGCGGACAGTGAAGATGGCGGTCGAACGAATAGCAGATCGCGGGCTGCTTTCGCCGGGATCGCGGATGATCGCGAGCGAGCACAGCACCCGCGGATGGCGCCTGTGGGAATGGGGCATGCTGAAAATCCTGTTCTGAAAAACGAGACAGGCGGCGCCTCCTGTTGGAGACGCCGCCTGCGTATTGGTGATGGTCGATGTGAAGCTGGTCAGGCCAAGAAGTCGGCGAAGGCCTGCGCGTCGGTGAACAGCCCAAAATAGCCGGCTTCCCACTGCTCAGGATCGACCTCCACCGTGCTCATCGCGGCGCGGATGTCCTGCCATGCACGTTCGACGCCGCGCTCGACCTTCGCACGCGATGGCACGGCGCACGATCGCAGCAGGCACCGCTTGTCGAGGCGGAAGGCATGACGACGATCGATGGTGACGAGAACGATCGGTTTACTACGGCTCAGGCGGCAAGGCTCGACCTGCATGATCTGCGCACCGTCCCTCGTCCGGTAGATCAGGGCGAGGCCGCCGCAGATGCGAGTTTGGTCATTGGCGAACAGCGCCATCAGCGAGTCCTGTCTTGCCTGCATCGCCGCCCGGGCGACCATCTCAAGCGCGGGTTCGGATGGATAGTCCATGGTGCCGATTGTCAGTGCATCGGTGCCGGCACCGGGGTCGGTGGGCAGGCCAAGCGCTTGCGACAGCGCACAGGTCAGCTGCTGGCGAGGGCAAGCCCCGCCGATATCGAGATCGATCATTCGTAATTCCTTATTGTGTATTTGGCGGCCTATTGGCCGGAGCCTTTTCCGTTCAGCCGGATGGCTCACGTTCCGTGCCTTCTTGAGGTCTACGCCTCTCAGGCCGGGGTCCAGGTCGTATGGAAGCGATACCGCTCGCTCGCGGGCAGCGGGACGATTACCGGGTCCTTCCCGATGGTCGACACGTACCAGTCGAGCTCGGCCTGATAGCCTTCGGCGCGCACGTGTTTGTGCCACACATCGTGCAGCCGCCCCCACGCCCAACGGTAACGCTGCTCACGCAGATCGTCCTTGTAACCGTATGGCGCTCCCTGCGCTTCGAACCTCCACGCTGGAGCGTCCATTGCCGCCAGAGTCTTGGCCATGATGGTCTCGCCATCGTCGCAGACGTGATCGAGCAGTTGGATCAGCGCGAGGACGTCATCCTTCGCACGGTGGGCAGACGGCATGTAGTAGCCAGCCTGGTTGAGCAGGTAGCCTTGCGGTCCCGGCTCGAAGCCAAGCTTGCGCCACGGTACGTCAGCCATTGCGCAGCCCCACGGCACGTTCACGTGCCGGCCGATCAGCTTCTCGACGAAGGGCCTGTCGAACCCGGCATTGTATGCCACCACCCCGTCGCAGGATGCCAGCATCTCTGCGACCTGTTCCTCGTCGATCGACCGTTCAGCAAGATCCTGATCGGTCAGCCCGGTCAGTTCGGCAATTTCTGCTGTCAGCGGATGACCGGGATCGACCAGCCCACTTCTGACGACTTCGACAGCGGCAATCCGTCCTGCATCGTTCACCAGCACGACTGCCATGCACAGTTCGATGATTTGGTGATGCCCTACGGCAAGGCCAGTGGTTTCGGTGTCGACCACAGCGATCCGGCGGACTGCATCACCCTCCGGTGCCGTACGTGGCCAGTCGTTCCGGCCACGGACTGGGCGAAGGATGCGCCGGTCGACCGGGCACGCTTCGACGCTGCCGGATACTTCCGGTCGTTGTTCAGAGTTTTTCACGTATTTACCTCGTGTCGCGAGGCCGACCGAGGGGCTTTTCCCCTCTACCTATCGACCTCGGACAGCGACGCTGGCCGAAACGACTTTTCCTGATGCGGTAACATGCGCGGCCATCCGCTTGACTTATGGAAAGTCCGGACCCGATACTGTGGTCTGAGCAAGCAATTGCTGCTTCCGACCCAATTCTGTCTTCTCCGCCAATGAAGCATCCCGTTCTCGCGCGGCCGCCGGAGACGCCTTGTCATCGGTTGCCAATTCACTGTTTTCTCCTTTCCGCGGCGCCAACGGCGCTTCCGCCGGACTCGAAAGCTGCGTGACCGAATATTGTTTCTCCGCCGGCGGTGCAGTGGCGACGGGGAATGCGGGGAATACCTCTCTTCTGGGAACCGCGCCGTCTTGGTTGAGATTTCGGTCCACCATTTGGTCGATCTCGTCGACTGCCTCCCGTCTCCCCATTATCAGAAATAGGAATAGGTTTCGCCGCCGGACTATTTCAGCCTCATCGTGAGGGTTTGGCGCCGACAGCCGAGCCATTTGGCCAAGGGCCAGCTGGACTTCCTCGTTGTCGGCCCATCTCTTCATCAGGGTTGTATTAGAAGCAGCTACGTCAGCCACCGCAATTCCGCCTTTGAGGCGTACGAGAATGGCGGGGTCGGCCGCCGCTATGCCCGCAAGGATGCCAAGCTCTTCGTGCTGCGCGTCGGCAATCTGCTTCAGCCTCTTTTGAGCATCTGGCTCTGCCAGTCGCGCCGCGACTAGCGGCGCCTTGGCATCGCTAGAATGAAGATGAAGTCGTCCGCTTTGGTCAGGGAAGAGGACAATCCGGCGCTGTTCCGCCCTTGCGATGAGATCGGCTACCGCAGTATCAAGGACCGGAGCCGGCGCATCCCGGGAAGCCGTATCGTCAGGTATCTCGCTCCTCATCACTTCATGGCCAATGAGGGAACTCGCTTTGGAGGATTGGTCGCCCGCGCCGCTAGCTTTCCCTGTAGGGAGGGAGACACGGTCCGACTGCTTCTGAATTGCTTTTTTGGACAATCCGCCGGAAGTCGCGTCTGCAGCGCGCGAGACGGAAGTCCGAGTTTCATTAGATTTGGGGGCTTCTGATCCAGGCATCGCGTCGACGATTGTGCCGATCGTGCCGTCGGATGTTCCAGAGCGGGACTGCTCGCTCGGTGCGCCCGATTGCGCTGACTGCCCCGCGATATCGGTGCCAGGATCGCGTGCGATTGCAACGCTTGGCGGTCCTTCGCGCGTTTCGGTGGGTGGGGAGCCAGTGGCGACTGGCTGTTCGCTCGAAACCGATTGCATTTGTCTCGCGCGGGCGATGTGAATTAGCCTCGATTTCTCATGCTGTGTAACCAGAATGATTTTCGTGGGAAGATCATGCCGCTGGCTGTCGGCGGGATCAATCGTCGCAACAAGGACCCCGGTCCCGTCGTCAAGCCGCCCAGGATGAAGATCGAACTGAACCTTCTTTTCGGCGATGACATCGATCCGGGCATTGGTCTCGCGTTCCCGCTGGCGTTCGCTGATTTCCGTGTTCGATTTCGAAGCCGATTGCGTCGCCACGGCCTTGATCGATGGTGAGGTTGGCGCGGCTGCGCTTTCTGGCGTCGGTTTGGAGGGCTGGCGCGAGGCTCTGGAAGGGTTCGATATGGTGTCGTCACTTCGATTTCCTCGGCCAGCAGTTTCGGAGTCACCTTGCGGTGCGCGGGCACTGAGCGGCAGGGCCTTTTCATCGTCGATTTGGATAGCAAACACCGGTTCAATGCGGAGGCCTGCTTTTAGCTCGAGCTCGGACAGCCGTTCCTCAAGCCGCGTGATGTGTCGGCCGGCTTCGACAGGGAGTTGAAACAGATCGCCCGCTAGATCCCGCATTCCGTTAATGTGGTCATGCGCGTGCTCGACCTGCCGACGCAGGGCATCCATCTTTCGCGAGTGATTTCGAGACTTTTTGTGCTCTGCGAGCATAAGCTTGCAGTTCCGGTCCACCATTGCGTTCGGTCGAGACAGAAGCCGTTCGACCTGCTCCCCCGCTTTATGCGAAATATTGCGGAGATGGGCGATATCGCGGCGAAGCGACATCAATTCACTCAGAACCGATAGCCGCTCGGCCTGATCGCTAAGAGTGCGTTTTACCGTTTCTTCCTCTTCCTCGGTGACATACGCACGTTGCGGAATGGCGGCGTCTTCGTCTTCCAGCAGATCGCGTCGCTGATAGGCTTGCATCGTTTCGTTGTCGGTGCCTCTGGGCGTGGGGATACCGAGGAGTTCGTTGGCATGGTCGGCAGCGAACAGCTTCTTGCCGGGCACCGCTTTTCGTCCCGCTTCGGCATGCTTGAGAGGATCGACCCTACGTTCGATCCCGTATCGCTCCAGTTCAAGATTGGTCAGATCGCATAGCCTCTTCCGGAGGCTGGGCACGAAGTCCTTACGCGTGACGCTCCGGTCCTTGCGTTGCACGAAAGGATATACGTGCCTCCGGTTGCGGCTCTTCGTGATCCAGGTGCCGCATACCTGAAAGTCCCACTTGCCCACTTGAGCCTGGATCGAAGGCTCGTTGAGCCACTTGGTTTTACGTTCGATCTTCGATGGCGGAATTTTGCCGTTGGCGTCCATACGGCTCAGGTGGGTCGTCGCTGTCCCGTCGAAGATACTAACCGGTCGATCATGATAGACGAGGTGAAAGTGCCAATTGCGATCGTCGTTGGTCGATCCCGGTGCATGCATCACAGCGATGTAGGGAAGACTGCGTTTCTCGAATTCTTCGCACATTTCTCTGATGATCCGGACGCGCCCCGCATTGTCGATCTCGTGGGGAAGTTCGCCGACCAGTCGGAATTGGACGTGGCCGCATTTGCCCGGATCGTAGGTAACGCCATTCTGGTCTGGCTTGCGCTTAACGCGATCATCCTTTTTGCGACGGTCACGCCATCCGAGTGAACGGATAACCCTAGCAATCGATTCCGCATCCGCTCCCGTCACGGCCAGTTTGCTTCCAGCGACGTTCGCGTTGAACTTTGCCAGCGACCTTCCGGGGGCAAGCTCCTCGCAGATTTTCGCCGTCAGCTTGGAATTTCGACTAAGGTCGATCTCAAGCGACGGTTTGCGCTCCACCTTCTCAACGTCGGCCAGTCCGGAAAATAGTGCGATGCGATCTGCTTTTGAACCCGGGATGTTCGTGAAGATCGCCTTTTCGTCTGCTTCGCCAGCAGCTTCCGCCACAGCGCTTTCCCGTTCCTGGTATTCGAGGAAGTCTTCGGCGCCGGACGGCGCAGCTGGCTTGAGCGCATCGAGAAGTTCGGCGGCGGCCTCCTCTCTCTCGATGTATATGATGTGATCGTCTGGGCTGACTTTGCGACCCTGAGCATTCGAACGGCCGTATTCGAGGTGAGCTCTGTTGATTGCTTCGAAGTCGAAATGGAGAGATGTAAACCCCTGCGCATTGATTGGTCGCCCTGGCCGGGTAATGGGCTGGTTGTAGCGAATGCGCTTCAAGTGTCCTGAGTCGTCGATCCAGATCGTCCGTGCCGGACGCTTCTTGTCTTTTCCGCCAACCTTGCCCGTAATGTGGCTGTCATCACCCACCCGGCGCTCGTGCGGAGCTAAAGATCCGACTAGTCCTGCAAGACTGGCGCGCGCTTTCGCCACGGACCCGCCCTCTATCTTGATGTGCTGTCTGACCGCCTCCCGGTTCAGAGGAGGAAGATTGCGGCTGCGATCAGCGAAAGCGGCCAGCTCGCGTTCGCGTTGTGCAAGAGTATCGACAGCTGGGTCAGGTTGATACCGCATGGAATGATTATCCCACATTCGCGATGCCAATCAAAGAATAATATTCAACGAATACAACAGTTTCCAATCGTCAAGTGTATGGCACATTAACGACAGTTGACCCTCAAGGTGCCGCCGCACCGCACTGGGCACTTCAGGTGACCGGCGTGGCCACGCCACGTAGCGCCGCACAATGCGGATGCTGCCCACGGCTGCATCCCACTTGTGCGATGTTGCGCAAAAAAATTTAGGGCAGTCAGCCTTTGCCAACCCTCGAACTGCAGTAAGGCGGTTGGTCTGCTCGAATTCCTGAAAACTATGTAAGAGCATCGGGACGATGGTCACGCTGCTAAACAAGTGTTTATGCGAGAGCATCGGGTCTTCGGACAGGTGTTTCGGACCGGCTTATAGCAAGCAGGACACCCTCCGGTCAGCCGACTGGGAGGACTCGGAACACCGTTACGATCTGTCGATGGGCAGAAGATTCGTTCGCGTCGGCACGAATTTCTGCCGCTGAGCGAGCCATTCCCGCGCGGTGTCGTTCTCGATGCCGCCACGCCCCTTGATGCCTGCTTTGGCGAGAGCATTCCGCGCCGCGACTTCGGTCATCTGGGCAAGGTAGGCGAGCTCTCGCACTGACAGCAGCGACCCAGGCTCAAATTCGAACTTCCAGCGCGCGAACGCGGTGCCGATGGTCACGCGCAACGCGCTGTCTGCGTCTGCCATTAGGGATAAGGTGCTGATCGTACCGGAGGACCCACCGTCCATGAGCGAGCGGAGATGGTCCCGCGTGTCAGGATGGAACGCCTCGGGCTGCCCGGTTTGGAAAGCCCAGTCGTAGCCCGCCTCGATCAAGGGGGTAGAGCGGAAGCGGGAGAGGTCGACCTCCGAAGGATCCGCGTCGTCGGATGACGGAAATCCCAGAAACGCCTCAGCCGCTTCGTCGCTTCCCCAGCGGGCGATCATGGCTGCCTTTGCGACCAAGGCTTTGCGCAGACCGTGCATGACTTCGTCACGCGAGAATGGCGTCAGGGGGCCCCCATCCGGGATATCGTCAGGGGAAGGCTCATGAACGTCGGAAAGGGTCAGCTTTCCTGCGCTGATCAACGAGGGAGGCGTTCCGTCACCTGCCGACATGCGGATAGAAAAGCCGTTGCGCACGAGCCGCAAAGCTTCGTCATAATCAGTGGTCAGGATTGCATTCTCGCGGTGATGCAGTTCGCTCCCAAAGGCCGGATCGCCGAGGACGAAGTTGCCCTGCTTGTCGCGATAGGGGCGCTCGGTCTTTCCGGTCTTGGGGTGCTTGCGGGTAATGATGGTGGCCACGGCTTCCGGTTCCAAGAAATTGCCATCTTATTACAAATATATTGCGAGGAGTATATCACTTCCGAGTATTACTGAGCACTCAGTCCACCAATAGCTCTCCGTCAAGCCAACTGACATTGCGCCACAATCCGGAGCGACGCGAAGCAATTTGAGATGCCTATCGGAGATCGTCGAGAAACTCGCTGCCGGGCGCGATACCGGTTACAAGCAATTGGTCACGCGCACGCGTGCATGCCACGTACAGCAAGTGTCGCTCCGTCTCGTATACACTTTCCATCTCGGCGACATCGCCGATCGAGGCTAGCCGCTGTGGATCGGGGATTACATCCTCGTCGCAAGCCATCACCGCTACCGCTCGAAATTCCAGTCCCTTCGCATCATGCATGACAGTTACGATGGGTGGCTCAAGATCGGGGGATGCGGCAACAGCGTTTTCGGCAACCTTTCGGGCGCGTTCAAGCTGATCGGGGCCGCGAACCAGCAATGCAATTTGCTTCGCAGGGATCCCTGAGGTCATGCACCGTTGAAGCCAGTTGCTCACAAAATCCGCTTCGGCTTCGGTGTCGTCCACCAGCCGGACTTCTGGAACGGGACCATCGAAGATTGACACCGTGCCACGGCGACCTTCCTCTACGCCATCCAGATCCGTAATCGCAGGCGGAAGCAGGCGGTCTGCCATTGCCCTGATCTGATGCGACGTGCGGTAATTCACCCGCAGCGAATGGCTGCGGCCCCGAATGTCGAGACCCAGCTTCGCCCAGCTGAAGGGCAGCCGGAATATGCGCTGCCCGATATCGCCAGCGAGAAAGAGGGCATCGTCTCGCCCATTGCCTACCGCGGCGAGGAAGCGGACCTGCGCGACGGTGAGATCCTGCGCTTCGTCGACGACAACATTCTCGAATGGAATTGTGCCGCCATCCTCGATCCACCCCGTCAGCCGTTTGTAGATCATCGCACGGCTGACCAAGCCACGCTCGGCCATCTGGGTTCGGACATAGTCGAATACGGTCCAAGCGGCCTCCCGTTGCTTTGGACCCAATCGGGTGCGGCGACCTATCCGGGGAAGTGTGGCGTAGCTTTCAGGGTCGGTTACGCCCCAAGCATCGACCAGCTCCTGCCATTCTTCGAATAGGAATTGCGGTGAAAGGTCGCCGCCAAGGTCCGCCGATATGGCTTCCTCAATCAGCCCCCGTATCTGGCCATGGTCGACAAGATCTGGCTCGCCGAACTGCTGGCAATACAACTCGACCGCTGCTTCATCGAGCGGCCGGACCGTAATGCGCTCACGCAACTCGGGAACAACCTGCGTCTGGATTTCGAGCTTTGCGGATAGTGCTAGCGCAAGCTCTGGGGAAAAGGTGGTCAGGAGAACGCGCGCGGTCTCGCTCTGCTCTGCAAGATGCACGGCGCGATGGAGTGCCACGATGGTCTTACCTGTTCCCGCTGATCCGGTAACGCGGGTCGGGCCGGTCACCTTTCGGCGCACGAGTTCCCGCTGCGCCGGGTGCAGGAAGACTGCCCATTTCTCGAAAGGAGCATCGAGCGCCGCGGTGAGTTCGTCGACATTGTCGAATACGCGGAAGCGGCGCTGTGCGTCTGGATGGTCGTAGGGATCGGCTCCCGGTTCGGCCGGGGTGACAATATGATCCTCAAGCTTCCCACCCGTCGCAAAATCATAAAGGGCTTCCGCAGCCTCCGCCGGAAGTCGGTCGAACAGGGAGTCGATCTCATCCTCCGGCATCACCTGCACATGCTTCAGCCATTCGCGTGGTACGCCGACATCGAGGAGCTGGTCGTCCGTCAACGACCAGAAGGGCTGGACCACTTCTCCAGCAGTTTCCATCGCGCTGGAATGGTCACCGTATTCAGGCTCGGCCTTCTCCCGACCCTCAATCACTTCCACGATCTGCATAGCGCCGGATCGTTCGTGGGGAATGAACTTGCGACGCTCTGCCCAACGGTAGGCGTCATCGTGGTGGCCGACATACGCTAGCAGGTTATCGTCGCCATCACGCCGCAGTATGATACGTAAGTCGCGCGATACACGCGCCGACCAGACCTTGTCGTCCCCTGCTCTGGTCAGCCGTTCCAGGCTGAGCCCGGTGCCTTTTGGGTCCATCATCAAATCGACGGTCGTTATCTTGACCTGCTTCTGCTCCTGATGGGTAAGCTTTGCGAGCGCATCGGCGAAGGTCGAGGCATAGAGGAGAGTCATTCAGTCACGTCGCCGTTCTGAACCCACCAGCGCCATTGTTGTTGAATGTCTTGAAGAATGTGCATTGAGGCTGCGTCAGGATTCTTCAGCCAGATATCTGAGAAATCAAATCCGCGCGAGCAAGCCAGCAAGTCTAGAACGTTGTTCTTACCGACTGCATCAAGCAATGCCCGAGCCGGCTTCTCCACATAGCTGAATATTGAGACACGCTTTCCCGCAGCACGCAATCTCGCGGCATGGGGGGCATGATCTCCATCGTTTGTCACTATCACGAAGAGATCGATCTTACTTTGTTCGTCTGTCCGGACAGCATCGAACCACAAGCTTGAATTGAGGTCCTCATCGACTGACTTCTCGCCAAAAATGCTTTTTGCATTTTCCCTCTGGAGACGTCGACGACCATACTGGGAAAGATTGCCTGCCTTCGACGCCAGCGCATTATAGAATGCTTCGGTGTCAGCGAACTTCCCATTTTCAATTTGCCGACGCTCATCTCCAATCCGACCGAGCAGACGCTCGTCGCGTTCCGTGCCCGCCGTTAGTTCATCCTCCCATGCTTGAAGGTCGCGTAACATTTGCGGTTTATCGTAGCTGGGCGCGAACACTACGCCATCATGAACTACGGAGACGAGGACCTTCTCACTCGCGTCGAAGTCGTTCCACTTGCCAAAAATGTCGCGATAATATGGGTTATCTATCAAATCAGCTTCACGTTTGGGTATAACAGGTTGTCCATACCTCTCGAACTTGCGCTCGACGCTCTGCACCACAGGCCCGACTGACCATTCGAGAAGACCAGCAAGAATTTCTGCAAGCCTTTCAGGCGTCGGCTCGAAATCAAATATTTCAAACCACGGGTCGCTCTTGGGGAAGGCGGCGCGCACTTTCCGCCAATGTTTTCGATGCAACTCAGCCACGGCTTTTGCCAACAAATAGCCGTGGTAACCGTCGATGTAGAATCTGACGCGGATCGGTTCTTTCGATGCGCCATCGAGTATATCCGACCGCACGCCTAAACCTCCAGCACCTTCATCACCTCGTCCCCGAGATGGTTCACCACTTTCACCGCAACCCTGCCGTCCTTCGGTTTCGCAAACGACCGTGAACGCACTCGATTCAGGCTGTCCCACGCTTCCTGATCCACTTCCGCCTTCAGTGTCGTCTTCAGCGCCTTGTAGGGATCGTTCGCGCCGGGGAAGTAGGCGTGGCGGACGAAGAAGCTTTCGTAGTTGTAGTCGGTGTCGATGAACCACACGGCGATGTCGTCGGCATCGCCGCTTTCGATCTGGCCGCCCTTATACATATCAACGCCCATCACCTCGATGCTGACCATGCCGTCGCCCTCATCATGCACGTGAATGTCTGGCTCACCGAATACGGTGAACAGATTGCCTGCTCCCGTATTCGCAAGGTCGGGCATGTGCAGGTCGGGGTTGATCCGCGCTTGCAGGACGGTGAGCGGGCCCATCTTCGTGACCTCGCCAGCATGGGCATCGAAATTGAACGCAGCCGCTATCAGGATGTCGAAGCCGTTCTCCTGAGCCTCGCGTGCCGCGGCGACGACCTGCGGGCGCGTGATGGTGCCGTATTCGGGTCCGACAAAGATGGCGGCGCGGCGGGTCGGGCCGGCTTCAGTTTCCTCCTCGTCCTCGGCTTCGGTGAGCGATTTCTGGCGGACAGTCCCCTCGGCGACGATCCATTCGCCCGGCCACAGCTTCATGCTTTCGAATACGAGCTTGTCGTCCTTGGCGCGCTGCTGGACGCCCGAGCGCTTCAAGTTTTCCAGCACCATTTCCGCGAAGTCGGCGCGTTCGCCGCTTTCGCCCTTCTTGGCCCTGCCTTCGGCCGCTTCGATCTCGTCGAACAGGCTGTCGTCCACGTCCACGGCGGGGACGCGGTGGGGGCTGAGGCTTTCGACCGTGAACGGGCCGGCCACGCGGACGCGGGACTTGTCCTCGTAGGGCTGGTCGTAGAGATATTCGGTGTCTGCCTTAGCGGCGATGCTGGCGTCGATTTCCTGCTGGCGTTCGATGCGCAGCTTCCACCATTCGGCGTGAAGCTTCTCACAATCCGGGTCGTTCCAGGGATCGACGGGATGTTCTGGCAGCGTATCGAGCGTGTAATCGCGATCCATCGCCTCGTTCACGGCATTCAGCCATTTGATGCGGGTCGCGGGGCTGGCGCTTTCATTGCGCGCCTTCTCCAGCGCCTTTGCGGCATCGTCGGGCCACGGCGCGCCGGGTTCGCGCGGCATGGTCCATTCCTCGAACGGCGGCAGCTCGGGGTCGGAGCCATCGCGGCCGCGCATGGCGTTGATCTCGGCGCGCAAGGGTTCGAGCTTTTCCTGATACTCCTCCCAGATCGTGTCGATCTCGGCGTTGTTGGCGATGCTCTTCAGCGTGATGTGCGGCACGCGCTTGTAGACGAAGCCTTGGCGGATGCGGCCCTGCGTCGGCGTGTCTCGCGGCGGGGTGCGGGTGATCTCGCCTTCCTTCACCTGCCCCTCGCGGCTGTCGGCGAGCAGATACCAGGGATAGCGCGCGCCCATGATCCTCGCCCGGGCGAGCGCGAGTGCGACCCGGCTCGTGTCGATCGTGATCCACCGCCGTCCCCATTGCTCGGCGACATAGGCAGTGGTGCCGGACCCGCAGGTGGGATCGAGCACCAGATCGCCAGGGTCGGTGGTCATCAGGATGCAGCGTTCAATGACCTTCCGTGAGGTTTGAACGACATAAACCTTGTCTTCGGCAAAACTGCCCAGAAAAGTATCGGTCCAAAGGGCGCTAATCGGTGATACCGGATAGTCGTCAAGGTAATTCATCTGTGAGAGACTATTGGAAGCGACGTGCAGCCGTGAAGCCTTTCCCATTCGCTCCATACCTGCGGCCGTCGTTTTCCAAGGTCGATTGTAAACCTTTCCGCCGAACTGGAAATCAAACTGGGGATTGCCTTGAGTAGTGACGTTTCCAGGCCGATAGACGCGACTACCATCTGGTATGAGACCAGATGCTTTCTCTTCTGCGGTCATGCCACGGCGGGTTCCATCTGTAAGCTCCAGCCATGTAAATGTTTTTGAAGAGCCATCGAAGGCGTCTTTGCCGGTATATAACTGGCGATACTTTGTAAGTTCTCGGTTCTTCCCATACCAAATTACATAGTCGGTTTGCGTCGCCAGAAAATTCTGTTTGATGCCCCCAGTTGTCACATGGGCGATGAGAGTGATGAAATTTTCTTCCCCAAACACCTCGTCCATCAGCGCGCGGACGCGATGGACGTTCTCGTCGCCGATCTGGACGAAGACGCTGCCGCTCTCGGTCAGCAGATCGCGCGCCACGGTCAGGCGGTCGCGCAGATAAGTGAGGTAGGAGTGGATGCCGTCCGCCCAGGTGTCGCGGAAGGCCTTCACCTGCTCGGGCTCGCGCGTCAGGTGATCGGCCTTGCCGTCCTTTACGTCGCGCGACGTGGTGGACCACTGGAAGTTGGAGTTGAATTTGATGCCATAGGGCGGGTCGATATAGATGCACTGCACCTGGCCCTTCAGCCCCTCGCGCTCGGCCAGCGATGCCATCACCTTCAGCCCGTCGCCCAGGATCATGCGGTTGGACCAGTGTTGATCGTGCGCGTAGAACTCGGTCCGCGCCTCCGGATCGACTCCGTTGAAATCGGCGAAGAGGTCGGGCGCGTCGTCGGCATCGGCGCGGGTGGAGGCGAGCTTCAGATCCTCGATCAACGCCTTGGGATGGATCTTCTCCTGGATATAGAGCGGCGGCGCCTCGACCACGAGGTCCGACCAGTCCGCAACATCTTTCCCCCGCCACACCAGCTGCGGATCGAGATCGCGATTGCGCCGCTCATAGGCGACCTCGATCGGCCGCTTGGTCTCGGCATCGACGAAGGTTTCGAGCTCCGCCGTGGGCGCGTTCTTGCGCGTGGCCTCGTCGTGGGTAAGCGTTTCGACGCGGAGGGGTTTTTTGGCCATCAGGCTTGTTCCTCAAGGGCGAGGTGCCGCTGAACTGCGACCTCGTATTTGTTTGTCTGTTGGGCGAGCCATGTGGCCGCGGCTTCGATATCGGCAGGGTCGGACCAGTCGACTTGGCGGTTCGCAAGGAACGGGAAGTTCGCATCTCCCAGTTCCGGCCCGAGTTCGGCGGTCAGACCGGCAGCTGCCGCCTCGAGACGGGGCAAGGTGATTTCGCCGCCCTTGCCCCGCTCTCCGCGTATGAACAGGCCAACGCCGTAGTCCGATACGTAACGCGAGATGACGACCCCCGCCTCGCGGACAGGACGCCAGCGAGTGCCTCCACCGGCACCTGCCTTGAGGTCGCTCTCCACGCGCGGATCGATCTCGGCATAGGCCGGCCAAAAGAGCTCGCGCCGTTCCGCCGCCTCGCCCGAGACTGACGAACGCACGGCCCGGGCCTTCGACTGCAGTCGCTTGTCCCAGCTATTGGGCTTTTCCAACACCTCGAAGAGGGGCGCGAGCGGACTGTCGGCAATCTGCACTACGCGGAGCTTCACCGCGAAGAAGGAGAACGTTTCGTCGGTATGCTGGTTAAGCCAGCGGACGGCCGAAAGGTGTTCCTCGCGGAAATTCGGAGCCAGCCATACGACTACGTGAGCATCCAGTCCGGCCAGATACGTCATGACCTGGCCGAGGTGGGTATGATCGGAAGCCTCAAGCTGGTTTTCGATCAAAACGACCGAACTGTCCGCTGGGTTGGTGGCGAGTATATCGGCCGAGTAACGGCCATTGCGAACTTCGCGACCGGTCAACTCGAGCGGAATACCGAGAGCATCGGACAGGCGGTCTAGGTTGTCGGCAAGCCATGGGGTGAAGTCATGCGCTTCATGACCCCATGCTGAGCGTGCTTCGATATCGACCAGGGTGCCGAATGATACTGAAGGGTCTGTCACGCGGCGCCTTCCTCGGTCGCTACTTTGCTCAGCCATTCGGTGATGACACCCTCGAACTCGGTCTGGATCGTCCACTTGTCGGTGAATTCGGCAAAGGCCCAGCGTCCCATGGTGCCGAGATTGTTTACCCCAGGCACCCAGTAGGTCGCCATCGTATCTGCCTTGTCCTTGGCATCTTCGTTGCGGAAGCCTTTGATCTCGACAACGAGATTCAGTGGATCGTCCGCCCCCTTTCCATCGTCGACTTGCAGGATGAAGTCCGGTCGATATCGGCGGGCCTCGCCGCCAGCGCGATACGGAACTTCGAAGCCAAGGTTGTGGTTCTTGACCCATGCCAGCACGCGCGGATGTGCGTCGGCGACGCGGCAGAATTCCAGCTCCCAGTCGCTGTCTGCGATAGCGTAATTGATGTGGCATTTCTGCCCGGTCTCGTATCGGTCCTGGCTCGTATTGAAACCGACATGCCGTGTTGAACCCTCCCGGTTGTAAGGGTCGAGCATAGCAATCACGCGGTTGCCGCCTTCGGTCCCGCGCGTAATCGCCGCCATAATTCGGTCGGCCACCCGGTCCGCGATGTCGTAATAGAGCAGCTGCGCTTGCTGCGTATTGCCCTTGCAGACGAGATGTTCGCTCATCCAGCGGCGCACGATCTTGCGCATTTCCATGATAAGCGCTGGGTTCGGCACCTCGCCATCCTCGGTGAGACGGCGCCGCACGATGCGATCCGCGAGACGTAGCTGAATCGTTGCGGGACGAGTATCCGCGAGATGATCGAGGTTCATCTCGGCCTCTTCGCCGACAATCCCTGAGTTCACCGTCTGCGCGGCCCCGACAAGATCAGGGGTCAGTTCCAGCGTCGAATCATCGGTGAACTCGGCGCGCAGCGTATCGCGCGGCAGTTCGGTTCGATACCCTTCGACCCGCGGGAAGCGGATCTCGACGTCGTCGCGTTCCGGACTGATTGCCTCGACACGCACCATGGGTGGCGGTGGTTTAATCGTGGCATTCTGGGGCTGTGCCGTGAAGTCGAACGGAATGCCGAAGATGTCGGCGTATTCGACGTCAAAGCGATCCTCGTCGTTCAACCGATAGGAAACGCGGCGCAGCGCGCGACCGATGACCTGTTCACATAGAAGCTGCGTGCCGAACGCACGGACACCCAGAACGTGAGTGACCGTATTCGCGTCCCAGCCCTCGGTCAGCATCGATACCGATACGACGCATCGTATTGCCTCGCCAAGCTGGCCAGGACGACCAACGGTGTTCATGACTTCGCGCAGGATAGCGGTATCGTCGATCTTCTCAGCCGCAGCCCGATCGCCCGTGCGCTGGACCAGCTCGTCCTTGAACCGGGCGATTTCCGGTTCTGCGGCAGCTTTGAATTCCGCACTGATCGCCTCGCCGCTTTCGATCTGCTGGCTGTCGATCAGCAGGGTCCGCATCTTCGGCAGGGCAACGCCGTCCGGGTCGAAATTGCGGAACAACTTGCATGCGCCTGCCATAAGGCGCTTGTTGCCGTCCTTATCCTCGATCTCGTAGCCAGCGATGTAATCGTGAACCAGCTTGCTGGTGGCTGTGTTGTTGCAGACGACGATGAAGACCGGCTCGACGCCGAGGCCGTGCTCCTTCCAGGTCTCGAAGGTCTTCTCGTAGTGGCCGTAAAGCGCGTCGATCGCGGAGAGAAGTTCGTTGGGCAGCTTCTGCGGATCATCGAAGCCGGATTTAGCCCGGCCTTTCTTGGGGAGCTTCGTCCCGACATGCTCCCAGAGGTTGCGGAACATCGGCGTGTCGCCGCCCTCGACATTGTCCATGATGGGCACACGCGGCAGCTTGACAATACCGCACTCGATCGCGTCCATGAGCGAGAAATCGCTCATCACCCAGCCGAAGAGCGAACCTTCCCGGTATCCTGATCCCCGCAGAAAGAAGGGCGTCGCCGACAGGTCGTAGACGATGTTGAGACCGAGCGTCCGTTTCACCGCTTCGAGCCCACTGATCCACAAGCGCGCCGCTTCATTGGCTTCCTTGGCTTCCGCCTTTTCGTCGCCTTTGAGCGCCTTTTCCTCTTCCGGCGACAGCGGGCGTTCGCGATAGCAGTGATGCGCTTCGTCGTTGAGGACGACGACGTTCTTCATGCCCAGCAAGGGTCCGGCCACCCGCCGGAGCATGGAGCCGTCGCTCTCCTTCTTGGGCTCGGTGGCCAAGGCTGCCTGCTGGACCTTGTTGAGGCTCACCTCGTCCTTTTTCTTGAAGGAATGGTAGTTGGTTATGACGATCTTTGCCTGCCCTAGATCGCGGAGCATATCCTCGGGCACGATGTGCCGAGTGCTGTAATAGCTCTCAGGATCATTCGGCTGCAGGACGCGCAGGCGGTCCTTGATGGTGATGCCAGGGGCGACGATCAGGAAACCCTTGGAGAAGCGCTTGGCGTTGGGATGGCGAACGGCGTTGAGCGTGTGCCATGCGATAAGCATGGCCATGACTGTCGTCTTGCCGGCACCAGTTGCCAGCTTCAGCGCCATGCGAACGAGGTCGGGGTTCGACGCCTCATTGGCCGCGAACAGATGCTCCCAATAGCGCTGCGCGGTAGCGAGCTTCGCCTTGCGCCCTTTATGCTCGGGCTTGCCCGCCACTTCGGTCAGCCAGATTACGGTCTCGACCGCCTCGATCTGGCAGAAGAACGGAGGAAGCGGCATTTCGCCGGAGCGCCAATGGCGCAAGAGACGCGCGGTTGTAGGCGTTACCTGCCATTGGCTTTCTGGAAGCTCCCGCCACGTATCGACGGCCTGACGGATACCGTTGATGATCTCTGTCGGATCATAGATGTCGCCCAGCGCGTCCGCGAAAATGTCAGCCTGCGCTGCGCTCTTGCCGCGCGTCGCTCTGGGCTTGGGTATGGGTGTCGTAAGGTCGCTCCGGCGACGACCACTCTCGACTACGCCGGTGGGCTGCCCTCCATCGCCCAACTGCCAATGCCGTTCTGGGCATCGATAGGGCGAATTGAGTATTGGTGAATCGAAAAACGCCTCGGTACTCACAACACCCACCCCGTTTTTGGCATCTATTGCGCTTCACGAATCTCTGTTTGGAGACAGCGCTCTAAGCCCATTAACTGCCTTTACTCGATGGAAAAATCGACCCCCACCGTTCCGCTTTCCATAGGCGCGTGCCGAGGCCTCGGTCTCTGCGCAGGTCAGGGACGGCCTTTGACGGGTCCAATGGGAGGCTTCGAATTGACCGTCCCTTCGAGCACACTTTTGCTCACGCTGTGGGGTAAGATGGAACGGATAAATTTATCCTCGCACCGTGCCACAGATTGTGCCACAAATTGTGCCACACGCTTCGTCCGGAAGCGTGGAAATGGCTGTTTTCTGGGCTTCTTCAGAGGCGGTCGAAAAAAGGTCGGGAATCCTCTCTCCCCGACCAACTTTCGGCTTGCGATCCGAAAATCGTTTCGCCGCATTTTTCAGCACCATACTCCACCCCGTTTGGGGACACCGAATGCGCAGTGCGCTACTCCGCGGCGGGTTTTTCCGGCGGCTCCTCGACCTGCGTCGGTCCGTCCTGCAATTCCGCGTCCAGCTCCTCAGCCTTCGCCTCGATCGTCTCCTGCGCGGTGTCGTAGCGCTCGTCGAAGCTCGGCTCGCTCTGGCAGGCGCTCAGCGCGATCGCCGCGAGGATGATCGCGCTTCGCATCAATAGTTCCTGCGATAGCGAACGTTGACATTGGTCGCGCCCGATCCGCCTGCCTGGCTCAGGATCGAAAGAAACGGCGTCAGGCTGACTTCGAGCTGCGTGGCGGTGAAGCCGCGGGCGTCGGTGATGAATTCGATGTAGATATCGTCGGTAATGTACTGGCCCGCCGCGAGCGCGGTGCCGCGCCCGCTCGTCTCGTCGGCGCCGAGGATCCGTAGGCGGTCGACACCCGTCGCAGAACGCAGCTTGCCGAGCGGATTGAGACCGCCGCCGCTGCCACGCAGCGAGTTGAGCGAGGCGGCCAGCTGAACCGCCTGGATGGCGGAAAGATTGCCGACCGAGCTACCGAACAGGATGCGCGAGACGATCTCGTCCTGCGGAAGGCCGGGCGTGCTGGAGAAGGCGATCTGCGGATCGTAGGCGCGGCCCGTGACGTTCACATTGACGGTCACGTCCTCGATATCCTCGGTCGCGGTCAGACGGATGACCGGATCGATCGTGCGGCCGCCGGTGAAATCCACACGCCCTTCGGTGAGTTCGAAGGAGCGCCCGGCAAAGCCCAGCGTGCCACGCACCAGCTCGACATCGCCGGAGATGCGCGGAGCGGTGCTGGTGCCGGACAGGCGCAGATCGGCGCTCCATTCGGATTCCAGACCCATGCCCGAAACATACAGCCGCTCCGGCGCAGCGAGCGCGATATCGACGCGCAATTGATCGAACAGGCCCGGCTGCGGCTGCGAAGGCTCGTCACCCGTGATGCGTTGCGGGCCACGCGGCGGCTTGAAGCGCACGCCGGTCAGCTCGGGCACTTCGGCGGCGCCCTGGCGGATGATCTCGTAGCGCGTCTCGGGCAGCACGATCCGTCCGCTCACCACCGCAGTCTGCCGGGCCGCCTTGGTCAGGCGAAGATTGCCGGTCGCGGTCGCCGACAAGGCGTCGCTGCGAGCCAGGCGCGCATCGTCCATCGTGATTTCGACATTCATCGGATAGCCGCTGGCTTCCGCAAGACTGACGAAACCATTGGCGCTGAGCTTGCCGTCACCCGCCGTGGCGGTCAGGCGCTCGATTTCGAGCCGATCGCCGCTGAAGCGCCCGGCGATCGCCATGTTGGAAAGCCGCGTACCGTAGGTCTGGTTTTCATAGGTCAGATTGTTGGCGCGGATGATGCCCGACAATTCGGGGCTCTGGACCCGGCCCGAGAAATCCGCCGCCACGCCGATCGGCCCCGACAGGCGCTGATCAGGCTGACCGGCGAAGGAGAACAGCGTGTCCGCCGGGCCGTTATAGCGAATCCCGCCGCCAAGAGGCGCGGAGAGAAGGCGGGTCGTCCAGCTGCCCGATCCGGGCGGAAGCGGATTGAGCGAGGCGACCATTCGCCCGATCACCGCGCCGCGCCGCCGCATCACAGCACGCGCCTCGCCCCCATCGGGCAGCAGCTTGCCGACGAAATTGATGTCGAGCGGCTGGCTGACGGAGACCGCAGTGGTGCGGCTGAAATTGGCGATCTGGAGGCGGGCATCGGCACGCGGGAACGCAGTGCTGCTGGCCTGGGCGAAATCGAGGCTTCCGGTGGCGCGGCCATTGATGCCGAGGCCGGGCACGAAGGCTTCGATCATGGCAAGGTCAAGCGAATCGAGCCGGCTCTGGATTTCGATACCGTCTCCGTATTTCCCGGCGAGGCGGATATTGCCGCGACCGAAATCGATGCGGGTCGGCAGCAATTCGTATTCGCCTGCACCCGGAATGATCCGTGCCGGACTGGTCGTGGCGAAATCGATGCCGCGAACCCTGCCCTTCATCTGCGCGCGCCAGAGATCGGGCGTCAGTTCAGCATTGGCGGCGACGCGGAAGGGCACGCCGCTGACCCCTTCGGCGAGCACGCGCGCAGTGCCGTTGCCATTGCGATAATCGATCTTGGCGCGCGCGGCGTTGAGATTGAGGCTGCCGATATTGGTCTGCGCCAATTGGGCGTCGGCGACAACATAGGGCTGGTCGTACAGCACCACTCGCGCATCGACGATCGCCGAGCCGATCGTGAGATTGGCCGGTCCCGGAAGCACGGTATCGCGCGCTCTCAGATTGACGAGCGCCTGCTGATACTGGCCCTGTGCGTCGAGCCGGACCACGCCTGCAAGCCCGCGTCCATTCGCGTCGAGCCGCCCGGCAAAAGGCCCGGCGGGCGTCTGGCGCAGCGAGCCGCTGAAATCGATTCCGGCGAGATTGGCGCTGTTGATGTCGAGCGTCAGCACATCGCCCGTGCCCAGCACCACGTCGGCGGTCAGCGCGCCGTAATCGGTGTCCGCCGTCGCATCGAGGCGATACCCATTGCGCGCGCCTGTGATGTTGGCGCGCAAATTGGCGAGGCCGATGCCGAGATCGGGCCGCTCCGCCGTGACGACTGCCTGCGGATTGGTGAGCGTACCAGCAACCCGCACGCCGACACGGCCATAGGCATCGGTCACGCCATCCGCCTGGATCGCGAGCCGCCCGTCCGGCGCGTAGAACCCGCTGCCGCCCGTGATCTGCGCCGCCGGGGCACGCAGCGTGAGATTGCGGAAGCGGACGATCCCGTCCGAACCGTACCGCACATCGGTGGCCGCAACGGCATTCCCGCCCAGAAAATCACGCACGCCTTCGTTGAACAGGCTGGTCGAGCGCACGCGCACCCGGCCCGCCAGCGCGAAGCCGTCGCCTTCGGTCTGCAAATCGACATCGGTTTCGATATCGAAGATGCCGACGCTCTCGATCCGGTAATCGTCGATCTGCCCGTCGATCGCGCCGGTATAGAGCCCCGTCGAGGTGTCGGCGAGGAGGATCAGCCCGGCATCGATCCGGTCCGAGCGAATCCGCATGTTGTCGGACAGGATGCGCGGCCCGTCGATGGCGAGATCGCCCGCTAGGCGCACATCGCGCAGCTGCCCGCCGGCAACGGTGTCGAGCCCGGTTATGCGCGCAACGCTGGCTTCGATGGGGATCATGATCCGATCCGCATCGACCGTCGCCTCGCCGCTGGCGCGCAGGTTTTCCAGCCCCATGTCGTTCATGGCGAGCCGGTTGGCGTTGACCTGATACTGGACGCGCGGAGTGGCAAATTCGCCATTCAGCGTCAGCAGCGCGCGCAGGCCGCTACCGCTCAGATTCTCGGCCATGGCGGACGGTTTGAGCAGCACGAAAGCGAGCTTCAGATCCTCGAAGCTGTTGTCCGACAGATCGACCAGGCCGTTGGTGTTGAGGCGGAAGGCGTCGCTGTTGAGATTGCCCGCCAGCGTCGCCCGGCGCTCGTCGAGAGCGGCCGTCATGTCGACATTCAGGATCGGGCCGAGCAGCGTCGCGGTGGGCCCTTCGAACAGGCGCGCCACGCGCGTCGGCCCGCGCACCTGGAACGTGCCGTCGTTCCCGGCGATCCGCAGGCGCGCGAACTCGCTGCCCGCAAGGTTCGCATCGAGCCGTCCGTTCCAGCGATCCCAGGTGCCCTTGCCCGCGACCTGAACGCGCAAGGGTTCGGTCAGCCCGGCCAGCGCCGCGATCACGCCATCGCCGGGCGCGTTCAGATCGAGCGAGACGTCGAAGCGATTATCGTCCGGCACCGCATCGAGTTCGAGCGCGATCCGATCGCCGCCCGCACGCCCCTGCCCCGCGATCGTCGCCGCATCGAGCGTGACCTGCGCGCGCCCGTCCGCGATATTCGCGCCGCCACTGATCGAAGCGACCCTACGCTCTCCGCTGACTGGGGCTTCGGCGACGAAATTGCCGATCCGGAATTCGCCGATATCGATGTCGTAATTCGGCAGCAGCGGATCGTCGCTCGGCGGAGTCTCGGCAAATTCCGGCAGGCGCTGCAGCGTCACGCGCGGCGCGATCAGCGAGCGGATGTCGATGTGACTGCGCAGGAATTTGAACGGCCGCCAATCGACCCGCATTTCGGGCGAGGTGAGGAACACGCCCTGTGGATCGGACACGGCGACATCGTGGAGGACCATCTCGCCATAGAGCGAGCCTTCGATGCGCCCGACATCGATCTGCATTCCGTTCTCGAATTCGAGAGCCGCGATCTGGTCGGCAACGAAGCGCTTGCCCGGCCCGGTATCGAGCCCGAGGATCAACGCACCGACCAGAAGGACGATGCCGCCCAGCACGATGGCAGTCCATTTCGCGATCGTGCGGCCCACGTGGCGCTCGCGGCGCGGCGTCTCTACCGGCTCGCTCGTTTCGGTCGTATCCTCGACCATGACGGGGTCGGCAGCGCCCTGCTGTTCGATGCCCTGCTGTTCGATGCCCTGCTGTTCGATGCCCTGCTCTTCGTTAGGTGTATCCTCGGCCATCAGAACGCCTGCCCGATCGAGACATAGACCGCGAAGCTGCTTTCGCCTTCGCGCTTGTCGAGCGGCATGGCGACGTCGAAACGCAGCGGGCCGAAATTGGTGTAATAGCGTCCGCCGATGCCGACACCGTAGCGCAGATCGCTGAAATCGGGCGTCGTGCCTTCATAGACTTGGCCCGCATCGACGAACCCGACCACGCCGAAATCGCCGAAGCGATAGCGCACTTCCGCCGCCGCTTCGTTCAAGCTGCGCCCGCCGAGCGGGCGATAGATCGTATCCGCAACCTCGTCGGGATTTTCCGGATCGAATTCGAAACCGGGATCGGGATAGACCGCGCGCGGGCCCAATTGCTGGAAGCCATAACCGCGCACCGAGCCGCCGCCGCCCGCGTAAAACCGGCGCGAGGGCGCAAGGTCGAACCGGTCGATCCCCTGGATCGTACCGACCCTGATGCGGCCCGCCAGCGTGATCGAATCGGTGGGGCTGTAATAGCCCGATCCATCCACGCGCACGCGGACATAGGGGCTGAAACCGTCCTGCAGGGATCCCTCGGGTTCCACCAGCGCGGTGACGCGGAAGCCTTCGGTCGCATTCAGCAGGCTATTCGTGCGATCGATCCCGATCTGGCCGGTCAGCCCGCCGATGAAGAAGGTCCGCCGCACCAGCTCGCGGGTCGTCAGATCGAAATCCTGCTCGTTGGAAGCAATAATCTGCCCGCCATAGGCGTAGGTGAAAGGCTTCTGCCAGATGCTGGTCGAATCGTAGCTGACCAGTGCCGCGATGCGACCGGTGAAGGCTTCATAGGCTTCGTAATCGGCGCGCAGCGCTTCGATACTGGCCTGGAACGTGCGGTCCCTGCGCCCGGCATTGGACCGGCGGAACGTGCCGCTGGCGCCCTGTTCGCGCGTACCGATCACGCCGCGCCCGATCAGCGCGCCTTCCGGCGGGAAGAGATTGCGATGGGTCCAGCTGCCTTCGACGCGGAAGCCCTGCCCCGTTCCATAGCCCGCACTCGCCGCCAGCGTGCGCGGCGGCCCGGCATCCTGCTCGACAAGGATCGTGGCGTATTCGGTGCCATCGCCCGCGGGCTCGCCGGTCTGTTCGGGCACTACCGATACGGTGTTGAAAAGGCCGGTGGCGACCAGCGCCTGGCGCAGATCGTCGACCATCCGGCTGTCGTAGAGTTCGCCGCGTTCGAAGCGGGCCAGAGTTTCGACATGGTCGGCATCGAAGGCGAGATCGCCGGTCGTACGGAAACCACCGAAGCGCGAGCGCGGCCCGGTCGTGATCGGCAGGGTATAGACGCCATCCTGCGTTTCGGGATCGAGCAGGATGTCGCGCTGGCCGATCTCGGCGAAGGGATAGCCGTTCTGCGGCAATTCGATCGCCACGCGCGCTTCGGCCCCCTGGACCCGCGCCGCCACGATCGGTTCGCCGACCTGCAGCGGAAGATTGTCGCGGATAAGGTTTTCCGGTTCGACCGGCGGAGCGTCGATCACGATGTCCGAGAATGTGTAGCGCGGGCCGGGGACCACATCGATCACCGCGGTGAGCGGCTGGCCGGTCGCATCCGCCGAGCGGTCGATCCGCGTCGTCGCACTGGCTTCGTACCAGCCTTCGGACGCCAGCAGGCGCTGCATCAAGGCGCTGTCTTCGGTCAACCGCGCGGCGACCTGCGCAACATTGGCGGCCTCGCCGTCGCCGTCTTCTAGCGCGGACAAATCCTCGAACATGGCGCGAATATTGGTTTGCGCCACCTCGTCCGCCTCGTCGAGACCGTTGACGGTGACATTATAGGCGACTTCGACGACTTCCTCGTCCGCCTCCGCCTCTGCGAATTCGACCGGCGCGACTTCGAACTGGTCGAGCGGCGGGAGCGGCGCGACCAGTTCGGCGTCGCGAATCGGCGCATCGCCGATCGCCTCGACCGGATCGCCATCCGCCAGTGCCGGATCGCCCAGCGGCGCCTCCTGTCCCTCTTCGGGATCGGCATCGGCCTGTTCGGCGGCGATGCGCCTTTCGAAATCGGCAATCGATTCGAGCGGCCCTTCGAGCGCGTCATCCTCGTCGAGCGAGGGAATCGCAGTCTCGAATTCCTCGTCGGTGATGATCGGTTCTACGTCCGGCAGGTCGGCATCTGCCGGAGGAGCGGGAATCGGCAGGTCCGCTTCGGCGTCGTCGGGATTAACCGTATTTTGTGCCGAAACGGGAAATGCCGCCAGCACAACGCCCAGCGCCAGAACGGAGGCCGCCGTCCGGATTATCCCGCTCACGGCCCGGTCCGCGCGGGCGGCACGGTTGCCAAGCGGCGCGGGATGAAGGACAGACGAAGCCGAAGCGAGCATAGAAAGCGATCCACCGTGGACAATGAAGGACAAACCGCATCGGCGCGATCCGGGGACCATGCACCCGGAGATGTGGCAAATCCCGCCCAAGAGCCCGGGTCTTCTCCTAAAGGCGCGCCCGGTGCAACCGCAAAAAGTCCTCTTTCCATGCCCTGGGCAGCCTGGAAGGAGATCCTGAAGCGCGTCTATACGATGTGGGGATTTCACAATCTGTCGCTTCTGGGCGCGGGCGTGGCGTTCTTCACCTTTCTCGCCCTGACCCCGCTGATCGCGGCCACCGTCATGGTTTACGGCCTGATCGGCAATGTCGAAACGGTGCAGCAGCAGATGCGCGCGATCATCCAGGTGGTCCCGGCCGAAGCTGCCGCCGTGATCGAGGATCAGCTGCTCGGCGTGGTGACTGCCAATTCGGGCGTCACCGGCTTCGCGCTGATCGTGGCGTTGTTCTTCGCCATCTATGGCGGAATGCGCGCGGCCAACGGGTTGGTCGGGGCGCTCAACATCGTCAACGAAGAACACGAAACGCGCGGCATTATCCCACGAACGCTCCGCATCGCCGCGCTGACTCTGGCGGGCATTTTCGTGGCGCTGACTGGTATTCTAAGCGCAGGCCTTTTCGCCTGGCTCCAGACCCAGGCCGAGGGGATGATCGGCGCAGGCGTGGAATGGGCGATCAAGCTTCTGACCTGGACCGCCTCGATTGCGCTGGGAAGCGCGGGCTTCGCCCTGATCATGCGCTACGGCCCCGACCGCGCACCCGCGCAATGGAAATGGCTCGCCCCCGGCGCTCTGTTGGCGACGGTACTGTGGATCGCGATCTCGTTCGGCTTTTCGCTCTATGTCGCCTACGTTAGCGACTACAATGCAACCTACGGTTCGCTGTCGGCGATCGTCGTGTTCCTTATGTGGCTGTTCCTGTCGGCTTACGGGGTGCTTGCAGGGGCGTTGCTCAATGCCGAGATCGAGCGCCAGACGACCACCGATACCACCGTCGGCCCCGAAAAGCCGCTGGGCGAGCGTGGCGCGGTGCTCGCGGATATTTCGGAAGGCGGCCTGACGCTCGGCCAGTGGATGGAAAAGACCGAGCGCCGCGCGGTGAAGCGCCACATGCAAAGCGCGAAGCTGAAAGCGATGGTCCGGCGCGAGAAAGAAGGGCGCTAGCCCATCTCCCCTATCCTCCGCGCAGGGTTCTGACTCCGAAATCGCGTTCGAACAGGTAGAGCAGAATACGAGCCGCCTCGCCGCGTTTACCGTCGAGCCCGCCGTCGCGCTCCATCAGCAGGCGCGCATCGTCGTGGGCGGCAGGCAGGAGACGCGTGATCTGATCGAGATCCGCGATGCGAAAGGCCGCCTCGCCCGACTGGCGCGTACCCAGCAATTCGCCGCCGCCCCGCAATCTCAGATCCTCTTCGGCAAGCTCGAATCCGTCCTGCGTCGCGCGCATCAGCGCCAGCCGTTCGCGCGCCGTTTCGGAAAGGGTATCGCCGCGCAGCAGGATACAGATGGATTTCGCGCTGCCCCGCCCCACCCGGCCGCGCAGCTGGTGCAATTGGGCCAGGCCGAAGCGTTCGGCCTGTTCGATCACCATCAGCGTGGCGTTGGGCACGTCGACGCCGACCTCGATCACCGTCGTCGCGACCAGCAGCTTGGCATCGCCGCTGGCGAACCGTTCCATAGCCGCGTCTTTCATCTCGGGAGCGAGCTGACCGTGGACCATCACCACGTCCGTGCCGAACCGTTCATGGAGGGCCGCATAGCGCGCTTCGGCGGCGGCGATGTCTTCCGGCCCCTCGCTCTCGCGCACCATCGGGCACACCCAATAGGCCTGGCGCCCCTCCGCGATCTGCGCGGCGAGGCGATCGACCAGCAGAGCCAGCTTGTCCTGCCCCATCACCACCGTATCGATCGCCTGGCGGCCCGGCGGAAGCTCGTCCAGTTTGCTGACATCCAGCTCGCCATATTGAGCGAGCGTCAGCGTGCGCGGGATCGGCGTCGCGGTCATGGCAAGGACGTGCGGTGCGCGCTTGCCCTTGCCCGCCAGCATCAGGCGCTGGCCGACCCCGAAGCGGTGCTGCTCGTCGATCACCACCATGGCGAGGTTGCGGTAAGCGACCGTGTCCTGAAAGATCGCATGCGTGCCGACCACGATGTCGATCGATCCGTCGAGCAGCCCCATCAGTATGCTCTCGCGCGCCTTCCCCTTGTCGCGACCGGTGAACAGCACGACTTCGGCCCCAGTCGGCGCGGCCATTCTTCGCAAGGTCTCGAAGTGCTGGCGTGCGAGCAGTTCGGTGGGTGCGAGAAGTGCCGCTTGGGCGCCCGCCTCGACCGCAATCAGCATGGCTTCCAGCGCCACCACCGTCTTGCCCGCACCGACATCGCCCTGAAGCAGACGCAGCATCGGGGCCTCTTGCGCCAGATCCCCCTCGATCTCCGCAATCGACCGCTTCTGCGCGCCGGTCAGCGGAAACGGGAGCGCCAGTTTTCCGCGATAACTGCCATCGCCCACCAAAGCCTGGCCCTTGCGGCGGCGATTGTCCGCGCGCACCAGCATCAGCGCAAGGCCGTTCGCCAGCAATTCGTCATAGGCGAGCCTGTCGCGCGCCTTCGCGTTTTCACCCTTGTGCGCCAGCACCAGCGCGTCGCGCCATGCGGGCCAGCCTTCGCGCTCGACTTGGCCCGACTCGCTCCATTCGGGCAATTCGGGCGCGCGCGCCAGCCCCTGCTCGACCAGATGCGTCATTTTGGGCTGGGTCAGCCCCTCGGCCAGCGCATAGACCGGCTCGCACAGGCGCTGAAGCGTGTCGCCCCCTTCTTCGAGCACGTGATCGGGATGGACGATCTGGAGCATGTCGCCATAGCGCTCGAGCTTGCCAGCGACCCAGCGCGTCTCGCCGACCGGTAATTGCTTCTTGGCCGTATAGGAGGCTCGACCGAAATAGGTGAGCGCGAGGATATTTCCGACCGCATCCTGCGCCAGCACCCTGTAGGGAGCGCGCGGATTGCGCCCGCCGCGATGCTCCGTAACCGTCAGTTTGAGGACGATCTGCTCGCCCTCCCCCGCCTCGTCCAGATTTTGAACCGCACGGCGCGTCACGAAGCGTTCCGGCAGATGATAGGCGACATCGCGCACCCGCGTCAGGCCGAGCCGGTCGAGCGGTTTCTTCAGCTTGGGACCCACGCCGTCGAGCGTCTCGACCTCGGCGAAGAGGGGATTGAGGATATCGGGCCGCATCGCCTCCCCTTAAACCCACTCGGCCCGGCAGCGAAAGCCGGGATCTCGTATCGTCAATGCCGAGCCAGCAGGGGCCGATCCTGGCTTGCGCTGAAGGGAGGAGGAACCTACTTGGCGTCCATGCCCGATCTCCTCACTTTCGAAGGCCGCATCCAGCGCGCCCGGTTCCGCGCATGGCATCGCGGCACGCGCGAAGCGGACTACATGTTCGGCGGCTTCTTCGATCGCTATCACGCGGAGTGGGACGAGGCAGGCCTCGCCTGGTTCGAAGCGCTGCTCGAGCAAGATGATGTCGATGTGATGGCATGGGCCCTCAAGACTCAGCCCGTTCCGCCCGCCTTCCTCGGAGAGCGCATGGAGGCGATGCAGCGCCTCGATTACGTCGCGATCTGAAGCTAGGCGCCTGCGATGAGAAAATGGATCCTGCGAGTATTGCTGCTCGCTTTGGCGATATCGGCCGGTGCGACAACGGTCTTCGCTCTGATCCCGGGTAACGTGGGCGGCCAGGGCGGCGATTTCTGGCACTGGGTGGCCTTCGTGACGCTCGGCGTGCTTTCGCGGCTTACATTCTCGCGCACTTCCTTCCTGCTTCTCTGGGTCGCTCTAATCGCCTTCGGTGGTGCGATCGAACTGGCGCAGGGAATCCTCAACACCATGCGCGAGATGGACGTGCGCGATTTGCAGGTCGACGCGCTCGCATCCTTCGTCGGCCTCCTCGTCGGCGCCGTCATCCTGGCCCTTTATCGTCGTTTGCGCGACCGCAACGGAACCGAGGCGGGCGTCTAGCGCTCCTGATCTGATCATGCCCGATATCGCTCGCATTCTGAAAGCCGACCGTCCGCTCACGCTCGCCCGGGTGGCGCGCGGGGCACAGCCTTTGGTCCTGTCCGACCTCGCCAGAGCCGCCAAAGGCCGCGCGGTCTTCATCGTGCCCGACGATACGGCGATGCACGCGGTGTCCGAAGCGGCACGGTTCTTCGCGTCGGAACTGGAAGTGATCGAGTTCCCGGCGTGGGATTCGCTCCCTTACGATCGCGCGAGCCCCGCGCTCTCGATCAGCGCCCGGCGGCTTGCTGCGCTCCATCGCCTGCAGGCGGGCAAGCCCGGCGCGCAATTGCTGGTGACGACGGCCAACGCCGCGCTGCAGCGCGTTCTCACACCCTTCCGCATCCGCGAAAGCGTGCGCGAATTCGCGCCGGGCATGGAGATCGGGCGCGAAAGCCTGTCCGCCCTGCTCCAGCGTCAGGGTTATTCGCGCACCGATACCGTGATCGACAAGGGCGAATACGCGATCCGTGGATCGATCGTGGATGTGTTCCCAAGCGGGATGGACGAAGCGCTGCGGCTCGATTTCTTCGGCGACGAGCTGGAAAGCCTGCGCAGCTTCGATCCCAACACCCAGCTTACGACGGGTCGGCTCGACAGGCATTTGCTGCTTCCGGCCAGCGAGGCATTGCTGGACGAAGACAGCATCAAGCGCTTCCGCACGCGGTATCGCGAAATGTTCGGCGCCAATGCCACGCAGGATCCGCTTTACGAAGCGGTCAGCGAAGGGCGTCGCCTGGCGGGGATGGAGCACTGGCTGCCGCTGTTCGAAGACCGGCTGACGACGCTGTTCGACCATTTGGGCAAGGACGATCTGGTCGTGATCGATCAGGCCGCGCTGGCCGCCGCTGAAGAGCGGACCAAGGATGTCGGCGACTATTACGAACAGCGCAAGGCGGCCAGCGGGCAGGCCAAGGGCAGTTACCGTCCCTTGAAGCCCGACGCGCTTTATCTGACTCAAGGCGAATTCGAGACCGCGCTCGCCGATGCGCCCGCCCATCGCGCGACCGCATTCGACGAACCGGAAAGCGACAGCGTGCTCGATTTCGGCTTCCGGTCGGGCCGGGATTTCGCGCCTGAGCGCGCGCGGGGCGACAATGTCTATCCGGTGCTGGCCGACCATCTCAAAGCCATCGCCAAATCGGGCCGGCGGCCGCTGATCGCCGCCTATTCGAAGGGCAGCCGCTCGCGCATCGTGTCGATTCTCGACGAAGCGGGCATCGCAGTGCAGACCGCCGAAAGCTGGCAGGAAGCGCTGGGCCAGGCGGCCAAAGGCAAGCCGTCCGCGATGATCGTCCCGCTCGAGGCGAGCTTCGCCAATGACGAGCTGGAACTGCTGACCGAGCAGGACATTCTCGGCGACAGGCTGGTGCGCCGCAAGAAGAAGCGCCGCGATGCCGACGCCTTCCTTGCCGAATTGCAGGCGCTCAGCGTCGGCGATCTGATCGTCCATACCGAACACGGGATCGGCAAATATCTCGGCCTCGAACCGATTGCGGTGGGCAAATCGAAGCACGACTGCGTGCAGCTCGAATATCGCGGCGGAGACAAGCTGTTCATCCCGGTCGAGAATATCGACGTCCTCAGCCGCTATGGATCGAGCGAGGAAGCGGTCCAGCTCGACAGACTGGGCGGTGAAGCGTGGCAGAAGCGACGCGCGCGCCTGAAAGAGCGGATCCAGGCGATCGCGGGGGAGCTGATGCAGGTCGCTGCCGCCCGCGCCTTGAGGAAAGCGCCGGTCCTCGAAGTCGAGGAAGGGCCGTACAACCAGTTCCTCGACCGGTTCCAGTACGAGGAAACCGACGATCAGGATCGCGCCATCGCCGATGTCCTGTCGGACCTTGAAAGCGGCAAGCCGATGGATCGCCTCGTCTGCGGCGATGTCGGTTTCGGCAAGACCGAAGTCGCGCTGCGCGCCGCCTTCGTCGCGGCGATGAACGGCCAGCAGGTCGCGGTGGTCGCGCCCACAACCTTGCTCGCCCGCCAGCATTACGAGAATTTTTCCGCCCGCTTCGAAGGCTTCCCGCTCAATATCGGGCGTCTCTCGCGCCTTGTCTCCTCGAAGGAGGCCAAGGAAACGCGCGAGGGGCTCCGTAAGGGCGACATCGACATCGTCGTGGGCACGCATGCGATCCTGTCGAAGCAGACCGAGTTCAAGGATCTCGGCCTCGTCATCGTGGACGAGGAACAGCGCTTCGGCGTCACGCATAAGGAAAAGCTCAAGCAGCTGCGCGCCGACGTGCATATGCTGACGCTCACGGCCACGCCGATCCCGCGCACCTTGCAGATGGCGATGACGGGCCTGCGCGAACTCTCCACCATCCAGACCCCGCCGGTCGACCGCCTGGCGGTGCGAACTTACGTGATGGAATGGGACGACATGGTGATGCGCGAGGCGCTGCTGCGCGAGCATCATCGCGGCGGGCAAAGCTTCATCGTGGTGCCGCGCATTTCCGACATGGACGCGATTTCGGACTGGCTGCACGAAAACGTGCCCGAAGTTAAATTCGTCGCCGCGCACGGGCAGATGGGCGCAGGCGAGATCGAAGAGCGGATGAGCGCTTTCTACGAGCGCAAATACGACGTCCTGCTCGCCACGACGATCGTCGAAAGCGGTCTCGACCTGCCGAGCGCGAATACGATCATCATCCACCGCGCCGACATTTTCGGCCTTGCTCAGCTCTATCAGCTGCGCGGCCGCGTCGGGCGCTCCAAATTGCGCGCCTACGCCTATCTGACCTACGCGAAGGACACGCAGCTTTCGGAAGTGGCCGAAAAGCGCCTGAAAGTGCTCGGCGATCTCGATTCGCTCGGCGCCGGGTTCCAGCTCGCCAGCCACGACCTCGACATTCGCGGCGCGGGCAATCTGCTGGGCGACGAACAGTCCGGCCACATCCGCGAAGTCGGCTTCGAACTCTACCAGTCCATGCTAGAAGACGCGATCCTGGCCGCAAAGGCGGGCGAGATGGGGCTGGAAGCGAAACCGGAAAAGGTCAGCCCGCAGATCACGGTCGACGCGCCGATCATGATTCCGGAGGATTACGTCCCCGACCTCGCCGTCCGCATGGCGCTCTATCGCCGCCTCAACGATGCAGAGAACAAGGGCGAGATCGAAGCGCTCGCCGCCGAGATGATCGACCGTTTCGGCGAACTGCCCAGCGCGACTGCCAATCTCGTTAAGCTGATCGAGATCAAGCACCAGGCGATCGCCGCCAATATCGCCAAGATCGATGTCGGCGCGGCAGGCACGCTGGTCACCTTCCACAACGACGACTTTCCCGACGGTCCGGGGCTGATCGCCTATGTCGATCGCTTGAAGGGAACCGCCAAACTGCGTCCCGACATGAAGCTCGTGATCAGCCGCGCCTGGAACGATCCGCAGAGCCGCTTGAACGGGCTCTATCAGCTGACCAAGGGGCTTTCCGCAATCGCGAGGAAGGCGAAGAAGAAAGGCTGATCGGCGGCATTACCGCGAAGCGATCGGCCCTCAGCCGCGCGCCAGCCTGATGAAGTCGTCCGCGCTCATCGGTTCGGCGCGCAGGAAACCCTGATAGGTTTCGACGCCTTCGCGCGCGATCAGGGCCAGCTGCTCGTCTTTCTCCACCCCTTCCGCCACCACGCTGAGATCGAGCGCCTTGGCCATGGCCACGATCGCGCGCAGGACTGCAAGGTCGCGCTCGTCGTCCAGCACGCCATCGATCATCGCGCGGTCGAGCTTGAGGCAGTCGAGCGGCAGCACCTTGAGATAGCGGAAATTGCAGTAACCCGCTCCGAAATCGTCGAGCGAGAGATTGATGCCGACCGCTTTCAGCTCGTCGAGAATCTCTCGCGTCCGGTCGAGATCGGCCAGGAGAACCTGCTCGGTGATCTCCAGAGTGACCTGATCGGGTGCCAGCAGGCTTTCATCGACCAGAGCGATGAAGTCGCGCGCGAAGCTGCCCGCTGCAAGATCGGCGGAAGTCACGTTGATCGACAGGCACAGCCCCTCAGGCCATTCACGCGCGCCATGCAGCGCGCGGCATGCGATATGGCGGGACAATTGCGCGACGTGATCGGCGCGTTCGGCGATCGTGAAGAGCAGGCCCGCGCCGATGCGTCCCAGGGTCGGATGCTGCCAGCGTGCCAGCGCCTCGGCCCCCACAAGGCGATCATCGCCGACACGGTATTGCGGCTGGAACAGCACCTCGATCTCGTCGCGATCGATCGCGGCCAGAAGATCGGCTTCCAATTGCTGGTTCGACAGGCCCTGCTGGTCCAGATCCTCGCTCGCCCAGGCGATGCGTTCGCCATTGCTGCCGCGCATGCGCACGGCCGTTTCCGCCAGCGTATCGAGCACCGAATCGGCATCGTCGCCCGCGCGCGCTCTCATCAGCGCGAGCCGCGGCCAGAGGCGCAGGCTGTGGCTGGTAGAGGGATCGACGATCGGCATGGCGATGGCATCGGCCAGCGCTTCGGCCAGCCACTGCCACCGCTCGCGCGAACAATCCTCGCGCGCGGCGAGCAGGAAGCTATCGCCGGAAATGCGCGCCGCCAGCCAGACGCCGCTTTCCAGCTCATCTTCGGCGAAATGGCGGATACGCTGGGCGATCTCGATCAGGACGCCGTCGCCCGTGGTCTCGCCATAGGCGACGTTCACGCGATCGATCCGGCCGATGGCGATCAGCATGGCGCGCATGGGAAAGGGCGGCCCTCCGTCGGGCCAGTCGCGCTGCCAGCGCTGCATCGTGAGGCGGGCATGCGCCAGATCGGCGAGCCCCGTCAGGGCATCGCGCCCGTCCTGAGCGGGATAATCGCGGTGAGAAGTGTCGGCCAAGCTTGCCATCGAACCTCCCTAAGCGCTCCGGTCCTTCGGTGTGACACAAAAAGCGGCGCGTTGCCAAACGGGACATGCCTCCATAGGTGTGGATGAAGGGCTTTCGCCGGGAAGAGGATAAGTATGGCCGAGTTCGCAAAGCTGGCCCTGATGGTGTCCGACAGCGCGAAGGCGCAGGAAGTCGCGCAGGAATTTCAGTCGCTCACCGATTGGGTGTCTCCGGGCGAGGCGGACATCGTCGTCGTGGTCGGCGGCGACGGGTTCATGCTCCAGACGCTTCACGCCATGCTCGATCACGGTAATCTGAAACCGGTCTACGGCGTCAATCTGGGCACGGTCGGCTTTCTGATGAACAAATATCGCGGCCCCGACAAACTGATGCAGCGCCTCGAAAAGGCACGCGGGCTGGCGGTGGCGCCGCTGTGCATGGAAGCGATTACGCAGGAAGGCGAGACGCACCGCTTCTGCGCCATCAACGAAGTCTCCCTGCTGCGCGAGACGCGCCAGACCGCCAAGATTGAAGTGACTGTCGATACCAAGGTGCGAATCAAGGAACTGGTGTGCGACGGTGTGCTGGTAGCAACGCCCGCGGGCTCCACCGCCTACAACCTCTCCGCAGACGGGCCGATCCTGCCGCTCGATTCGCAATTGCTGGCGCTGACTCCGATCAGCGCCTTTCGCCCGCGTCGCTGGCGTGGCGCGATCCTGCCCGATCGCAGTCATATCCGATTCCGCGTGCTCGAATCGGACAAGCGCCCCGTATCCGTCGTGGCCGACCAGAAAGAGGTGCGCGATATCGCCGAAGTCTCGCTGGCCATCGCGCGCGAGCAGGAGCTGAAGCTCCTGTTCGATCCCGGCCATACGCTCGACGAGCGCATCGTGGCCGAACAATTCGTGGTGTAATCGGAAGCGAAGAGCGAAATTTCGCGAAACACCCGCTTGCCAAACCTTTGCCCCGCCCATATAGGCGCACCCCTGCCGTACGGCTGCTCCCCGATAGCTCAGCGGTAGAGTAGGTGACTGTTAATCACTTGGTCGTTGGTTCGAATCCAACTCGGGGAGCCACTTTTCGCCAGCAGCCGATGGCGCCGCCGCATCCATAGATGCGGCCTTCCGCTCAGATGTGATCGAGAACCAGCCGGACGCCGACGAACAGCGTCAGCCCGGCGGTGATCCAGCGTATCCAGCGTTGCGGCAGGAAGCGGACCACCAGATAGCTGCCGATCTGGCCGCCGATCGCGACTGCCACGAGAAGCGGCAAGCCGAAGCCCACCGCCGCTTCGAACCGGCCCTCCCCGCCCTTCAGGATCTGGCCGACCAGACCGAACAGCGAATTGACGAGGATGAACAGCGCAGCCGTCGCCGCGATGCTCTTCGCCTCGGCCCAGCGTACCAGATGGAGAAGCGGCGCCAGGAATATGCCGCCCCCGATCCCGACCAGTCCGGCCAAATAGCCGAGCGGTGGCGCAGCCAAAGGTGCGAACCGAGCGGCCTTGGTCGCATGCTCCTCGCTCGACTTCGCGACCGGGATGAGAAGGGTAAGGCCGGTCAGGACCAGGCTGGCGCCCAGCAGCAGCAGAAAGTTGCGCTCCCCGATAGGCGTCAGCCCGCCCAGAAGCGCCGCAGGGGCCGCAAGACCGGTCAGGACCAAGGCTCGCCGCCAAGGCAGGATGCCCGCGCGCGAGAAGCGTATCGTGCTGCCCGCGACGACCACGATATTGCAGGCAAGGCTGACGAGCGGCAGCACGCGATAGTCGAGCCCCGCCAGCGCGAGCAGCGCGCTATAGGTCGATCCGCCTCCGAACCCGACCGATGCATAGAGCAGCGCGGTCGCGAAGAAGGCGATAGCGAGCCAGATCATCTAGGTCAGACCCGGCCCGAACCGGTTACGCACGAGCGCCGATCGCCCCGTGGCAATGCTTGTACTTGTTGCCCGATCCACAGGGGCACGGGGCATTGCGGCTGATTTGCTTGCCGGCATAGGGATTGTCCGAAACGCCCCCCGGCCCGGCGGCCGCCTGCGGACTACCCGCCAGCGATCCGAACAGCGCCGCGCGCCGTTCCGATCCGTCGCCATCGTCGGAATTGTCGATCCCGCTCAGCGGTTCGATATGTCCGGTGAGGAAATCCGGCAGTTCGGGCAGGCTCGCAGAAGGCGTGGGTTCGGGCTCGCGCACGTCGAGCTTGATCAGCTTCGATGTCGTATCCTCGCGCAGCGTGTCGAGCATGCTTTCGAACAGGCTGAAGGCTTCCTGCTTGTATTCGTTGATCGGCTGCTTTTGCGCATGGGCGCGCAGCCACACCACCTGGCGCAACGCGTCGAGCGTGGAGAGGTGTTCCTTCCAGTGATGATCCAGCGACTGGAGCAGCAGGCTCTTTTCGACATTGCGCCACATCGACGGATCGACCCGCGCGATCTTGGCGTCCATCGCTTCATCGGCGGCCTGTTGCAGGCGCTCTTCGATAATGGCGGGCTCCACCGCGTCTTCCTGCAACCAGTCGTCGATCGGCGGCGTCATGCCGAGCACTTCCTCGACCCGCTCCTTCAACTGCGCCACGTTCCACTGTTCGGGATACGATCCCGGCGGGCAGGCTTCGCCGACGATGTTGTTGATCGTGTCGTGCCGCATTTCGAGCACGACATCGTCCACCGCCTCGCTGTCCATGATCTCGGCGCGCTGTTCGTAGATGACCTTGCGCTGGTCGTTCATCACGTCGTCGTACTGGACGACCTGCTTGCGCATCTCGTAATTGCGCCCCTCGACCTTCTTCTGCGCGGTTTCGATGGCCTTGCTGAGCCATTTCGACCCGATCGCCTCGCCATCCTCCAGATTGCTGTTCATCATACGCGAGAACAGCGTGTCCGGCCCGAAGATGCGCAGGAGATCGTCTTCCAGACAGAGGTAGAAGCGCGACAGACCCGGATCGCCCTGACGGCCCGAACGGCCGCGCAGCTGATTGTCGATCCGGCGCGATTCGTGGCGTTCGGTGCCGAGCACGAACAGCCCGCCTGCATCCTTCACGCGCTGCTTTTCTTCCGCAATTTCCTGCTTGATCCGCTCGATCGCGGCGTCGCGTTCCGGGCCTTCCGGCATGTCGGACAGTTCGTCCTCGGTACGGAATTCGAGATTGCCGCCCAGCTGAATGTCGGTGCCACGCCCGGCCATGTTGGTGGCGATGGTAACCGCGCCGATGCGGCCCGCCTGCGCCACGATATGCGCCTCGCGCTCGTGCTGGCGGGCGTTCAGCACCTCGTGCTTGACGCCTTCCTTTTCGAGGAACTGGCTGAGCAGCTCGCTCTTTTCGATCGAGACCGTGCCGACGAGGACCGGCTGGCCCAGCTCGTTCTTCTCCTTGATCGCCTTCGCGATGGCCGCGAACTTGTCCATCGTGTTCTTGTAGAACTGATCGTCCTCGTCGATGCGGGCGACCGGGCGATGGGTCGGGATCTCGGCGACGTTCAGCTTGTAGATGTCCCAGAACTCGCTCGCTTCGGTGGCGGCGGTGCCGGTCATGCCGGACAGTTTGGGATACATGCGGAAATAGTTCTGGAAGGTGATCGAGGCGAGCGTCTGGTTCTCCGGTTCGATCTTGACGCCTTCCTTGGCTTCCACCGCCTGGTGGAGACCGTTCGACCAGCGGCGCCCATCCATCATGCGGCCGGTGAATTCGTCGATGATCACGACCTTGTCGTCCTTGACGATATAGTCGGTGTCCTTCTTGAACATGATGTTCGCGCGAAGGGCCTGGTCGAGGTGATGCACGACGAGGGTGTTCTCGACGTCGTAGAGGTTCTCGCCTTCGAGCAGGCCGGCCTCTGCCAGCTTGGCCTCGATCGCGTCGGTGCCTTCCTCGGTCCAGCTGATGTTCTTGGTCTTCTCGTCCGCCTCGTACCATTCGGGATCGAGATCCTTCACGATCGCATCGACCGAGATATAGAGCTCGCTCTTGTCCTCGGTCGGGCCGGAAATGATCAGCGGCGTGCGCGCCTCGTCGATCAGGATCGAATCGACCTCGTCGACGATCGCGTAATTGAAGGGACGATGCACCATCTGGTTGCGATCGTGCTTCATGTTGTCGCGCAGGTAATCGAAGCCGAACTCGTTGTTCGTCCCGTAGGTGATGTCCGAATTATACGCGTCGCGCCGCTCGAACTCGTTCAAGTTCGGCACGATCACACCGACCGTCAGGCCGAGGAACCGGTGCAGCTGCCCCATCCATTCCGCGTCGCGGCGGGCGAGATAGTCGTTCACGGTGACGACGTGGACGCCCTTGCCCTCGATCGCGTTGAGATAGGTCGCGAGCGTGGCGACCAGCGTCTTGCCCTCGCCCGTGCGCATTTCGGCGATCTCGCCGCGGTGGAGAACGATACCGCCCACCATCTGCACGTCGAAATGCCGCATGCCGAGCACGCGGACCGAGGCTTCGCGAACGGTCGCAAATGCTTCGGGCAGGATATCGTCCAGCGTCTTACCGTTTTCCAACTGCTCGCGGAACTTGTCCGTCTGGGCCTGCAGCTCTTCATCGGACAGAGCCTGAAGCTGCTCCTCCAACGCGTTGATTTGATTAACGATCTTGTCCATCGACTTGACGTAACGATCGTTGGACGAGCCGAAGAGCGACTTGGTAAGGGCTTTGAGCATGACAGGTCTCTGAAATCGGAAATAGGAAGAGCGCCCGCGCGCATGCGAAGCCGCGGGCCGAAAAGCGAATCGGAAGCTTTAAGGGTCGCGCTATTCGTAGGCGCGATCGGGCCCGAACTGGATCGTCGGCACATAGACCGTCACCGTTTCGGGCGCGCGGCAGGGCGTGATCCGCTCTCCGCGCAGGCGCTGCTTACGCTGTTTCTCGACGCAGGCGCTTTCCGCGCTGCGGACGGGATCGTCAGCCTTGCGCTGATCTTCCAGCTGCGCTTCGAGCGCGCTGATCATCGTCGCATGCGCAGGCGCATTCGCGGCGGCAAGGCCGGTCAGAATGGCAAAACAGGCGAGCAGGCGACGAAGCATCAAGGCCCGTAGATAGAAACTGGCATTGCCCGCGTCCACCCCTGAAGCGCGTTTACCTCTCAGTCGAAACTTCCTATCGCGCGAGGATGGACC